>JAKAQS010000172.1 GCA_021819585.1 Acidobacteriota bacterium | reverse complement strand
GATGATCCATAATAGCGCCGAACGGCGCTGCTTTAACTCGAATATCGTCTCTGCCCTGATTCATCTCCAGTGGAAATCCGGGCAGTTTCTCTTATGTTTGCTGGGCGCGTCCTGAATCCATACATCCTGGATCCATACATCCGCGTTCAGGCGCCGGCGGGGGTCAACCCAAAACAAGCCAGCGCAGCCTCCAGCCTTGGAGCCCTGGCGCCAGTCACGCACTGCGCAGCCAGATCGCCTTCGGCAGGGCTCGCATCCCCTCGCGCCACCAGGATGATGGCTCGCATCTCTGCCGCAGCCTGATCCAGAAGATCATTCACCAGGGCATAGCGGTACTCGTCAATCTTTTGCAGTTCGGTGCGCGCCTGCGAGAGCCGGGTCTGGATGATCGATTCATTCGCCACGCCCTCCGCCTGGCTGCGATTGCGCAGCCGCCGCTCCAGGATCTCCGGGCTGGGAGGCAGAATAAAGATTGAGATTGCCTCCGGCATCTTCTCCATCACCTGCAGCGCGCCTTGCACATCGATGTCCAGCAGCAGATCCGCCCCATGTTCCCGAGCCGTATCCAGCGCGGAGAGAGCGGTTCCATAGTAGTTCCCGAAGACCTCCGCCCACTCCAGAAACTCATCGGCGGCGATCATTTCTTCAAACCGTTCGCGAGTGATGAAGTGGTACTCGCGCCCGTCCTCCTCTGAGCCGCGCGGTCTTCGCGTCGTATAGGAGACAGAAAACTCCAGGCCGGCCACCAGGCGGCGAACCTCATTGACCAGCGTCGATTTCCCCGATCCGCTGGGAGCGGAGATGATGAAAAGAATTCCAGCCATAAGCGGTTGCGATGGGTATAGTGTAAACCTTGCATTCCAGCCCCCTGATCTTCCGCGCTCTCCCAATGCAAAGTCAGGCGGTTCCCTCCCCCACCTCCGCCATCTCGCTCTCCGCTTCGCCGAACTGAAGCTGATAAAGCCGGCTGTAGGTTCCTCCCAGCGCCAGCAGTTCCTCATGGGAGCCAAGTTCGGTGATGCCGCCATCCTCCATCACCGCGATTCGGTCCGCGCGCCGAACCGTCGATAGCCGGTGGGCAATCACCAGCACCGTGCGCCCCTGCATCAGGTTCGCCAGAGCCGCCTGCACGGCAGCCTCGCTCTCCGCGTCCAGGGACGAGGTGGCCTCATCCAGAATGAGGATGGGAGCGTTCTTGAGCAGAGCGCGGGCAATGGCGAGCCGCTGCCGTTCTCCGCCCGAGAGCCGCGTGCCGTCCTCCCCGATCAAAGTGTCATAGCCCTGAGGGAGATGCTCGATGAAACCGTGCGCCAAAGCCGCTTTGGCTGCCTCCACAATCCGGTCCATTGGAACATCGGGCTTTCCATAGGCGATGTTGTGGCGCACCGTGTCGTTAAACAGCACCGTCTCCTGCGTCACCTTGCCGATCTGCTTGCGCAGCGAGGCCAGCGTCAGATCTCGGATGTCATGGTCATCCAAAAAGATGGCTCCGCCGGTGACATCGTAGAAACGTGGCAGAAGGTTCACCAGGGTCGATTTGCCCGCGCCGCTCGGGCCCACCAAGGCCACTACTTCGCCGCGGCGGACGCTAAGGTCGATCCCGTGCAAGACCTCCCTATGGATGCCGTCGCGCTCATAGGCAAAGCGCACATCCCGGAACTCGATGCGCCCCTTGAACTCAGTGAGGGTCAGAGCCCTCTTGCGCTCCACCACCTCATCCTGCGCATCGATGAACTTGAAGATATCCTCGCTGGCGCCCACGGCCTGCTGAAAGGCGTTGTAGTAGGTCGGCATCTTGCGCACCGGGTCATAAAGCGCAATCACCGCGATCAGGAAGGTAATGAAGTCGCCAGCCGTGCCTCCATGCAGAATGAACACCCGGCCGTAGAGGAGCAGAAGAGCGATGGCCACCGCTCCCAACGCATCCATCAGCGGCGAAGAGATCGACTGCACGGCGATCCGCCGCATATTGGCTGAAAACAAGCGCTCGGCCGCGCGCCGGAAGCGGTTCATCTCCCAGCGCTCCATTCCAAAGGCCTTCACAATGCCATGGCCGGTAATGGTCTCCTGCACGATGTTCTGAATCTCGGCCAGCTTGTCCTGTCCGCTCCGCGTCGTGGAGCGCACGCTGCTTCCCACCCGCCGGGTGGAGAGCACGATAATGGGCACAAAGATCACCAGCACCCAGGACATCGACCCGCCGGCGATGACCACTGTACAGATCATGAACAGCAGCGTGAACGCCTGCTGCAGAAAGTCGCTCATGATGGGCGCCATCGCCGACTGCACCCGCTCTACATCGTTGATCAGGGCGGAGATAAGCGTGCCCGAGGTATGGCGTTGAAAGAATGCGGTGGAACGGCCCAGCAATGAGTTGTAAAGGTCGTTGCGCAGATCCGTAATCATGCCGAAACCGGCTTGGTTGGCCAGCAGCGTGCCCAGGTAGTCGCAGATGTTCTTGACAATCGCCGAAACAACCAGCGCAATCGCAACCACCGTCCATGCATTGTGGAACCGGGCCGGCAGCAGAATCTGCAAATTCAGATGAAAGCGGGTGTGAGGAATGACAAAGTCCAGCACCCGATTCGGCGAGGCTGCGGCGCTGAGAACGTTATCGATGATGGGTTTGATCAGCAGGATGCGGAAGGCCATCAGCGCCCCCACCAAAGCCATCAGCAGTACTGAAGAAACCCAGTACAAAACATAGGGCCGCATGTAGCTCAGCAGTCGGAGAACGGGCTTCATGCAACTCTCCTGGAATCTTGGACGAAGATGCCCGCTCCCGGGACTACAAGGCGCATGCGCTGAGACAGGTTCATTCAGAATCAGTCTACTTCTACCGGGGTATATCCCGATGCGAAGATTTCGCCCGATATCCCGCGGCGGTTAGGCGCTTCTTCAACTCCTCGGCGATCATTACGGAGCGATGCTGCCCACCCGTGCAGCCGATGCCAATCGTCAGATAGCTCTTCCCTTCATGGATGTAGTGCGGAAGGAGAAACGTGAGCATCTCCGTCACCTTTTGCAGAAACTCCTCGGTCTGGGGAAACTGGCGAACGTACTTGGCCACCTTGGGGTGCTTTCCGCTCAGGTTGCGGAACTCGGGTATGAAGTGCGGATTGGGAAGAAATCTCACATCGAAGACCAGATCCGCGTCGCTGGGCGCCCCATTCTTGAAACCGAAACTGGTCACAGAGATGGTCAGATTGCGGTCGCTCTTGCCCACCCCCCGGCTGAAGGCCGCGTTGATGTGCGCCCTCAGTTCATGCACGTTGAAGCGCGAGGTGTCCAGCAGGATGTCCGCCACGTTGCGCACCGGATCCAGCCTCTTTCGCTCGGTCTGGATCGAAGCGATCACCCTGTCCCCGCGTCCCAGCGGATGGGGCCGGCGCGTCTCCGAGAAGCGCCGCACCAGAACCTCCTCGGAAGCTTCCAGAAAAACGACCCGCGTGGGAAGCACCTTGCGTACCTTCGCCAGGATCGCTGGAAAACGCTCCAGACGGCTACCCTCCCGCACATCGACCACGAGCGCGGCATGGGTGATCTCCGCGGACTTGGCCACCAGATCCGCAAAGCGCGGAATCAGATCCAAAGGCAAGTTATCGACGGAATAAAATCCCAGATCCTCGAATGCCTTCAGGGCCGAAAGCTTTCCCGATCCGGAGAGCCCGGTGAGGATGACCAACTCGCGCGGCTCGCCGTCCTGCAATCGCGCTGATGGTTCTGGCTTTGGACGGATCGAGCGCCTCGCCGATCCCTTCCGCGGCGCTTTTGCTCCCTGGGCAGAGACCCTGGCAGATAAAGATTCGGGGGCCATGAGGGAATCCTATAGCATTTCCCGCGCAGGTGGAATCCGGTTTCATCGGCGTCGAGGAGCGCCCCCGAATCTCAAGGATCCCCGGCAGGCCCGCCACATGCACAGAAAATGGGATGCCGTTGCACGGCTCCTCTGTGGCGTCCTTCCCCACCGGAGAAGCCATCAGGCATTCTGGCGTCTCCAGGGCGTCCCCAGGGCCACTCCGGAGTCTGGCCCCAAGCCTTCCAAAGCAAGAACCCATTTGCCGGAGCCCGCCGGAAAGGCGGTCCTGGCAAATGGGTTCTCATACAGAGTCGAGCGTAGAAAGTGGCGCTGCCCGGCGGAAGCGGGCCAGAGCAAAAGGCCTAAGCCGGGACCGCCCCAAGGGCATCCGGCCGGACTTCCGGCCTGGGACGAGCCCGCACGGTCGCATAGCGCTCCTTGTGACGGATCGCCTGCATCTCCACCTTCTGCAGCGCATCGCGAAGCGCCGCCTCCATGTCCGCGGACTCACAAGCTGCCACCAGGCTCTCATTCCGACACTTCAGCCGGACCTCCGCAATCTTCCGGTATTTGTCTTCGCTCAGGATGAAGTGCGCGCTGGTACAGCGATTGGTGACCAGGGCCAGGCGATCCATACCCGCCTCCGCGATGGACTTCAGCTTTGGAGTTACTGCCGTGCGACGTCCCGTAAATTCGATGGTCATGAAGCATTCTCCTTGCAGCGAATTCGCTGCGGCTAGTGCTATGAGATGCACTTTGGAGCCGCCGGGCTTCGCCGAACCTGGCCGTTGGTGGAGCGTGCTTGCAGCGGATCGCCTTTCGCTCCCTCCACCGCCGCATCCGGCGCCGTATCCACTCTCTGCAAGGAACTGATTCGGAAAGGCTCTGAGCAACAACCTCATGGCGCAAGGGCGAAACTCCTGTCCTGCATCCAAAGCCCGGATCCTATTCGGCTCGCTGCTCCGGCAGACTGCGCGTTTTAACCAGCTTTTAGCGCCGGCGTCTCTGGTGTGTGCTGGGAATCTGCATGTCTTCGCGATATTTGGCAACAGTTCGCCGCGTAACGTGTATCCCCTGCCGCTGCAACTCTGCGGCCAGATATTCGTCTGTCCACGGCTTGCGCGGGTCCTCCTCTTCGATCAGCTTCTTCACCCGCCTTTTGAGGAGCAGCAGGGGAAGATCTCCCCCCTCGGGTCCGCCTACACCCTCGGAGAAGAAAAATCTTAGCTCAAAAACGCCCTGTGCGGTATGTACATATTTATTGGCCACGGCCCGGCTGACGGTGGAGGGATGGACATCGATCTCCTCGGCCACCTCTTTGATCATCATCGGACGCAGATGCTCTACCCCGCGATCGAGAAACTCGCGCTGGCGGCGAACGATCGCTTCACACGTCCGCAGAATCGTATTTTTTCGCTGCTCGATGTTGCGCAACAACTGAATCGCCGATTTATAGCGCTCTTTGACATAGTCCCGAACCTCCCGGTCGGCGCTCTTTTCACGCAGCATCCGCCGGTAGCTTCGGTTCAGGCGCAGGGACGGCATATCCTCATCGTTCATCACCACCACGTACTGATCGTCCCGCTTGACAAAGGCTACGTCCGGTTCGATAAGCCTCGCCTCTGACTGGATGTACCGCTGCCCAGGCCGCGGGTCCAGAGTTCGGATCAGATCCACCGCCTCCTCGACCCACTCCGCCGGGCGCCGACACAGCCGGACCAACTCGCGGATATCTTTCTTCTGCAGAAGCCCGAGAAACTCGCTGATAATCAGGCCGGCCGTCTCGGTCAGCGCCAGCCGCTGCTCAAGATCCTGCCCGCTGGGCTCGTTGCCTCTCCCTGAATCCTGCGCCGCTCTGCGCCGCCGCAACCGCGCCAGCTCCAAATCGTGGCGGAGGCTTTGCACCTGCGTGAGAAGACACTCGCGCAGGTCGCGCGCCCCCACACCGGCTGGATCCAGGCGGGCCACCACAGCACGTGCCTTTTCCACCAGAACCAGAATCTCAGATCGGCCGTCGCCGTTGCCCGGACGGCCGGATCTCTCAGTTTCCTCCGGCTTCTCCGGATTCTTCAGGCCCTCCGCTGTCTCCAGGCCATCTGACTCGGTCGGAACACCCCCCAGGATCTCCTCCAGGGACCGGGCCAGTTCCTCATTGCTAGCCGTCAGATAGCCGTTCTCATCCAGGTTCCCGATGATCAGCTCGACGGCCAGACGCAAATCCTGACTCAGTGTCATCGAGCCGATCTGCCACATCAGATGATCGGTCAGCGTGTTGGGCTGGGAGAGAAACTGCTCAAAGGAGGGCTTGTCCAGATCTTCAAAACTGGATGAGGTTCGGTAGCCGGGATCCAGATAGTCCTGGAAGTAGCTTCCAAAGTCAATCTCCTCAAAGGGATCCTTCTTTTGCTGCTCGACCGCTTCGGAGGTCTCCGCCGCGCTCTGCTCCAGCGATCCCTCCCTGGCGGCGCGTTCGTCCAGCGTCTCGGTAGCCTCGTCGATCTCCTCCAGAACCGGATTCGCAACCAATTCACCGTTGATCATGTCCTTGAGCTCCACCTTGTTCAGCGCCAGAACACTCACCATCTGGACCAATCCAGGGGTCAGTATCTGGCGCTGCGAGAGCTTGACATTGAGATGAGGCTGCAACACGGCGGACTACCTCGCGAGAGTGTGGGTATGGCGGTCAGAAACCGGCCGGGGACCGCACCGAAGATCGCCCATAGCAAGTTTAGGACCAGTTTATCGCCCGACCGGAACTTAATCGAAAGTAAAGGGATCAAGAGAGATAACTCCAGGCGGCACAGGCGTGCGGGAAAGCGGCGCCGCCCCACGGATCGGCCGCTGCATGCCTGCCGTCTGGCACAGAGCGGCTTTCAACCCGCCCAGCCGAGCAGACCGAAGACTAAACCAGGGAAAAACCCTCCCCGAGATAGACCCGCTTGACATCCAGGTCGCTGCCCAACTCACCCGGAGTTCCGGCGCGGAAGATTCGGCCTTCGTTGATGATGTAAGCGCGGTCGGTCACCGAAAGCGTCTCCCGGACGTTGTGATCGGTGATGAGAACTCCGATTCCCGAGGATTTCAGATCAAAGATGATCTGCTGCAGCTCCAGCACCGCGATCGGATCGATCCCCGAAAAAGGCTCGTCCAGCAGAATGAAGGCCGGGTCGATGGCCAGACAGCGTGCGATCTCCACGCGGCGGCGCTCGCCTCCGGAGAGTGCGTAACCGCGGGTCTTGCGCACGTGCCCCAGATTCAACTGCGAGATCAGACTCTCGGCGCGCTGCCGCCGCACCTCCCAGGTCAGCGGCTGCGTCTCCAGAACGGCAAGGATGTTCTCCTCCACCGAGAGGTTACGAAAGACCGACGGCTCCTGCGGCAGGTAGCTGATGCGGTGTTCCCGCGCCCGCAGATACATCGGGGTCCGGGTAATATCCACTCCATCGGACAGGATGATGCCGGAATCGGGCCGCACCAAGCCGACGATCATGTAAAAGGAGGTCGTCTTCCCCGCGCCATTGGGCCCCAGCAGCCCCACCACCTCCCCTTGATGAATCTGGAGACTGACTCCGCGCACCACCTGACGCCCACCATAAGCTTTGGTCAGTTCCTCGGTCTCGAGGGTTTTCATGCTGTTACTGCATCTCCTCTCTCCCCGAACTCACGTGCGTCTCCGTGCGCACGCGGCCACCCTTCCCTTTGGCGCCGCCGGGCTTGCCGGTTACCACAATCGTACTACCTGCATCCCCAAAGAGCAGACTGGTCCCGGTGATGTTTCCCTGTTGCGCATCGACGATGCGGGGCGGGACCTCCGCGGTCCCGGTAAGCAGGTAAGCGCCTTGGGCAGCGGTGTATACCAGTTGCTCTCCAGTACCATGGCGGCCCGGCTGTTCGATTTGCACGGCGCCGCTGACGACGACATGGTCGATCGAGTTGCCCAAGGGATTCGGCTGGATAGCCAGAGACGACGCTGATCCGGCGCCGGAGACCGTACTCTTCCCCGGGGAAGATGCCGAGGGCGCCGCATGAGCGGGGCCGGCAGCCGGAGTCAGATAGACCACGGCGCGCCGTCCGTGAACCTCACCGCTCTCATCCAGCATCGTAACCCCATCCGAGAAGAAGGCCTCTCGCTGCAAGTCGTTGTAGTCCATCTTGGGACTGGCAACGCGGATGATGCTGGGGGCGCGTTCGCCCGCTCCTTCAGACCGCGAAGGTTGGCGGCCCGACGCCGGGGAGGCGGAAGCCTTCGGACCGGCGGCCTCCTGCCCGTGCTGGGCGGGGCCTTGCGCGGCAGGGTTTGAGGCAAAGACCGCATGGATCAGAACTCCGGGCTGGGCCGGTCGCGCGCTGAAGATCCGATG
>JAKAQS010000171.1 GCA_021819585.1 Acidobacteriota bacterium | reverse complement strand
GTCGCAACTTGGCGCCGTCGCGCGGATGGACTCTTGCACCTCAAGTCGAGCCTGAATCTGTCCTGCGGAAAGGATCCGTTTCTCCCTCCCATCGAGCCGTGGCCTCCGGGGGGCGAGGGGCCGGAAACTCAGAAGGCCGCGCAAATGGCGCCTTTTACGCTTTCTCGACAAGAGCCAATAGTAAAAGAAGAATAGACTCCATTACATTGGTTGACGAGATGTTGTCCCGATTCACAAGACATGCAGCCGGATTCCAGTCTCCACGGAGGATACAAAGATGCAAATGGAAACGAATAGATTGGGTTGGCGTTTCAGAATTACGGCAAGCTCTGTACTCGCCGCTTGCGTTTTGACGGTATTGACCGCATCGGCTCAAGCCGCAGGCAAGAAGCGGGCAGCATCGGCGGAAACCAACATCCCGATCAAACATATCATCATCATTTTTCAGGAGAATCGCACCTTTGACGAGTACTTTGGAACGTACCCGGGAGCGGATGGGATTCCGATGCGGAACGGAGTCCCGACGGTGTGTGTGCCCGATCCTGCTACAGGCAAGTGCGTGCGGCCCTACCACACGGATACAGACATAACCTGCGGAGGACCTCACGAAGCAGAAGCTTCCATGGTGGATGTGGCGGATGGAAAAATGAATGGGTTTATTGCCGATATCGAAGCGGCCAGGAACTATGGGCTTTATCCGCTGGTCTCGGCGCGTCAGTATTGCAGAAACCCAGAAGATCCCGGAGAAGCTGATTCCGTGTTGGGCTACTTCAATGGAACAGATCTTCCCAATTACTGGGCATACGCAAAGCATTTTGTTCTTCAGGATCATATGTTCGAAGCGCTCCACTCGTGGAGTTTTCCTTCGCATCTGTGGCTTGTATCCGCATGGTCAGCGAATTGCGCGAGTTCGAACGATCCCAAGACTTGTGTGAGCAATCTGATGCCGAGAGACAGAACAGTTGCGAATCCAACGCCCTTCGCCTGGACTGAGATCACATGGCTACTGCACAAGGCAAATGTAAGTTGGACGTATTATCTTGACCACGGAGCGGAGCAGCCACGGCCGAATCGTGGGGCGGACAACGGGAAATTCCGCATGCCGACGGGGCACACTGCGCAGTCCGGCGTGCCTATCATCTGGAATGTGTTGCCTGGATTTACGGATGTGCATGACGATCATCAACTCGACAACATTCAGGATCTGAGCCAGTATTTTGTGGCGGCTCAAGAAGGAAAGCTTCCCTCGGTCGTCTGGATCTCTCCGAACGGTTTTGACAGTGATCATCCTCCGGCAAAGGTGAGCGTTGCGCAATCTTATGTAACAAGCATCATCAATGCGGCGATGACAGGCCCGGATTGGAAGAGCACGGCGATCTTCCTTACGTGGGATGACTGGGGAGGGTTCTACGATCACGTGACGCCTCCACGTCTGGACTCGATGGGACTTGGAATTCGCGTTCCGGGTATTCTGATTAGCCCGTACGCGAAACCGGGGCATATCGACCATCAGACGCTGAGCCCGGATGCGTACCTGAAGTTCATTGAGGATGTCTTTCTGCATGGTGAGAGGCTGAATCCGAAGACGGACGGCCGGCCGGACTTGAGGCCAGAGGTTCGAGAGAACGATCCTTCGATAGGAGATCTGATGAACGATTTTGATTTTTCACAGCGTCCTCAGAAGCCGCTGGTGCTGCCAACCCATCCAAAGACGGCGCTTGTGGAAAATACGCCTCTGAGCCCACCGGATGCGGATACGGGCAGCCCAAAATAGATGATCAAAAGCGATAGAGCCTCCATGACAGAGACGTTCTGAGTTAGTAACGAGCGGCTGCAGGCCATGGTACAGGTGGAAGCGAGCGCTGAGTGAACCACGCGGGCGCTCCACATCTCGGCTTTTTGAGATGTGGGTTCGCAGGATGCTACGCTTGCACCCATGACGCGGGGACTGGAACGCCGTTACGGCCGCGGAGACCACCACTTTGTGACCACTTCCTGCCACCACCGTCAGCCCTGCTTCGCCTCGCCGGAGTCGAGGCTCGTCTTCGAGCGATGCCTGGAGGCCGCGCGCCTGAAGTACGGGTTCACGGTTGACGCCTAGGTCGTCATGCCCGAGCACGTCCACCTGCTGGTAAGCGAACCCGCGCGGGGCAACCTCTCCGGCGTGATGCAGGCGCTGAAACTCTCCGTGGCGCGCAGAATGCAAGCGCGCCCCTTCCGGCAACATCGGTTCTACGACTTCAACGTTTTTACCGAGGAGAAGCGAGTCGAAAAGCGGCGATACATCCATCGCAATCCCGTTCTGCGCCATCTGGTCCAGCACCCCAGGGAGTGGACCGGTTCAAGCTATCGGCACTGGGCAAACGGGGAGAAGGGCGTAGTGGAGATCGAGTCGGCCTGGACGTATGCCGAACGGCAAAGATCGTCGGCGATCGTGGCATCCTGCCGGCGCACATCTCGAAATGCCGAGATGTGGGGCACCCGTGTCCCCGCCCCGAGTGAGCGCCGGACCCGAGACAAACACTGATTCCCAATCCAGTTCCCAATCTGAAACGACATATTACGTATGGCAAAAATAATTCTTATTAGGTAATATCAGGTAGGTCTATGCACGCACAATCAATGCATGGTAGACATCGGCTCAGAGATCAGGAAGCGCAGGGAGCGTCTTGGATGGACGGTCACGAAGCTGGCCACGCTGGCGGGGATCTCGGGGCCCTTTCTCTCCCGGGTGGAGCGCGGGGCATACTACAGCCGCGAGACGCTGCTGAAGATCGCCGGCGCGCTGGGCGTCTCCGTGGATGTTTTGTATGCATCGGGCAGCCAGAGTAACGTCGAGGAAGTTCCTCTGGGATGGCGAAGGATACCGGTGCTCGACTACGAACAGGTCAGTCGATGGACCGCCTCCGCAGGCCTCCCAAAAGACGAGGAGCCACGGGAGAGCATTGTGACTGATTTAGAGCATCCGCCGAGCACATTTGCGATGCGTATCAAGGGCGATTCGATGGAGCCCAGGTTTCAGCCTGGAGATGTGGTGGTGATCGACCCCACGCTCCAACCCTCGCCAGGGGACTTTGTGGTCGCGACCGAACCAAACGGAGAGGCGACCTTCCGGCAGTATCGCAGCGCCGGAATCAACGAGAACGGCATCAACGTCTTCGAGCTGGTTCCGCTCAATGCGCTGCACGCTCCGTTGCGCTCCGACCGTCTGGCGCTGACGGTCGCCGGAGTGATGGTGGAGCACCGGCAGTACCGCAGACGCTGAAGCCCGGGCGCGGACCAGAACCGGGCCAGATGCACAAGCCGGCCGCAGGCCAAACGCAGGCCGGCTACATGCATGATGCGGGCGGAAGCCGGCCCGGACGCAGCCCCGGCCCCGGAGAGTCACCCGCCGAGACCTTCTCCTGTTGCCCCCCGCGGCGAAGGAGAAGCCTCTCCGCTCTTCTCCTCTGCCGCCGATGCCGGCCGTGCCTGGCCCCTTGTTTCGGGCCTCGCCCCCAGCCGGCGCGCCGCCGGGCGAAGCCTACTGAAATTGACCCGCGACCGGGTGCGGATTCTCCCGCGGGTGCAGAGACCTCTTGCGCATTCCCCACCATGTGACCAAAGGCTTACACCGATTTCCTTGAGGGCAGCTATTTTTTATTGCCTGTTGAGTTAAATTTTGCCTATTTCGCAGTTCCTCGCTTGACAGATTATCTAATACGTACGATTCTTGTGTTGCATATCAAGTTTGGAGTGAACCATGAATGAGGAACTGAGGCGGTCGGTTTGGTGGTTGCTGGTATTGGCGGCGCTGCTGGCGGCGGTGGTCGCATGATGATCGGCAGCAGCGCCTGTCCTGGAGCCGATCACGGCGGCCCCTCCCGGCCAAGCGGGCAGGGCCTGCCGCCCGGCGCCTGGCGCGATCCGCTGTCGAACGCTGCACACGGATTGCCGTCCAGCGAAGGGCGGGCAGTTGCGAGAGGCTCACGCGCCGCAGCCCGCTCTGGCCCCCGTTCCGGCTTTGGCAACGCTGACCTGCGCAGCACCAGCCAGGGCGGCTGGTGCTACACCGAGCATGAGCTCTTCCAGGTGTTTTTGCCCCTGATCGGCCCTGACGGAGGGATGGTCTACATGGCCATGACCCGCCTGGCGCCGCTGGCCGCCGTACGCGCCGAGCTTCCGGTGACCGTGGAGGCGCTGGCGCGGGAGAGCTGCGTCTCCCGCTCCACCGCCCACCGCAAGCTGCGCGAGCTGGTGCGGTTGGGGATGGTGTTGGAGACCAGGGGCTCCAGCCGCCGTCCTTCGGCTTACCAGCTCGTGTCGCTGCGCGAGCTGGCCAGGGTGGGCGAGCCGGAGCTGCGCCGCCGTCTGGCCGAGCTGCACAGCCAGAAGACGGTCAAGGTTCCCGGCTCCTCGGCCTCCGGCAGCCCAGATTCGCCGCAGCTCGACCTGTCGCTGACGTCCTTTGAGCCGGACCCGGCCAACTCCGGCGCAGCAGCGCCTTGCTCCTCAGCAGCGCCGGAGCCCGCCGCGGCTGCCTCCCGCCATTTGTCCCCGGCTTCGGTGTCTCAGGCTTCGGTATGCGAGACACCCGTGTCCCAGATTGACGCACCGGTATCCCAACATGGAGCTCCGGTGTCCCAGCCGGGGAGGGCCTTTAATCTTTTAAAGAAAAAATCAGAGAAAGAAGACCTTACCACCCCCCCAACCCCCCAAGGGGGGCCAGGCGGTTTGGCTTCGGATTTGGATTTGGCTGCTCTCGGGTCCGAGCCGGCGCCCCACCGTGCGGCGCGGGCCCGGGCCGCGCGCTGGGTGCTGGACCAGAGCGGCGTCTCCGCGACCCGGCGGCTGGAGTCTCTGCTCACCCGCCAGCTCCAGCTCGGGCTACAGCGGCCGTGCTCCCTGCCGCCGGACGGCGACTACCCTCAGGACGGCCACCTGGCGCAGCCGGCGGAAGACCCGCTGCAAGCCCTGGCCCTGCGCATGGTGCAGCGCTGGCGGCAGTATCTGGGCCTGTGCCGGCGTCAGGAGCTGCAATTTCAGTGGGGCTTTGCCCGGTTCTTTGGGGAGGGCCTGTGGGCGCAGCCGGAGGCCTGGCCGCGCCGGGCGCCCAGCGGATCGCCACGCGCCCACCGCGGCGCCGCGGCCTTCGCCGCCGCTGCGACGGCGGAGCGCTTTCGCGAGCCGGGCATCCTGCGCAGCAGCTCCGGATCCTGCAACTCCGCAGCCTCCGCGGCCGGCGTCTCGGACGCCGCGCTGGACGCCGAGTTGGGCTCCGCGCTGGGCACTGAACGAGCCGGCGCTTTCCGCGCCGGCCTGAGCGACGCCTTGCAGCCGCCCGCGCAGCGACAGCCTGAAGAGCGAGAGGCCGAAGAGCGGCAAGCCGCGCTCGGCTACTGGAGGCGCATGCGCCAGCGCGGCGTGCCCATCTACGCCCAGGAGGCGCCGCTCTGGGTCCGCTCGGTTCTGGAGGCAGAGCCGCCGGCGCTCTCCTGCTGAACCACTCCTCCGCCCAGCCTGCCTTGCCCAGTTCGCCTCGCAGGTCCGCAGCCTCACCCGGAGCCTGACGCGACGGAAGACAGCCGCAAGAGACCAGCAGCTCACGGACAGATGACCGATGGCAAGAGACCAAGCGCAAGATCTCGACCACCAGCGATCGGCCAAGAAAGATCACTCCAGACATGAAAGTTTTCCACAGGCAAGGGCTTGACAGCGGAGAATGGGATGGATAGGATTAGTCTAGCTTCTTTTGAGCATAAAGAAACAGGGTGTGCGACCCCCAAAACTGCCCAGGGTAAAAGCCAAAGCGGCAGTCAGGGCAAAAGCCAAGCCGGCAGGCCCGGCAAGAGCCGAGATAAAAGTCAGAACACAAGACACCACCGCCCGGCGCAGACGGGATCGTTCGGTCGCTATGCCCGATCAGTTCTTCCACCTCCCACATCACTTTCCTACAATCGAATCGAGTGCGCCCGGCAGGCGAAGCCTCTTCCCCGCCGGATAACGACGGACCTCACTCCGAGCAGGCCACCCCAGGGACGCCTTCGTGTGTCCGCGCCCCGGTCGCGCCGCGCCGCGCCGGCGTTTGGCGCATCTGCTGCGTCGTCCACCCCGCCGGCCTTTGGCGCCGCGCCGGCGCTCTGCTGCCTGCGGGCGTTGGACTCACGCGCCGGCGGTCCCGCTACCCCACTCACTTTGCATCGTACCCCGCAATCCCATGGCCCTCCATGGGGTTTTGTGATGGCGCCCCGGCTCTCTGCGCTTAGACGCTCCAGATGCCGGCTTTCGGCTCTGCTTCCTCGCCCTGCGCTGCCGATCTCCGCGCAGCAGCCCTCAGCGGCTTCAACGAACCTTCCGCCGACCCTCCTCCGGAGATGCCATGCGTAGACGCCAACGCCGCCGGCCCTCTGCACCTGCCCAACGCGTCCTGAACCCTTACAGCCGGATGGTGGCGCACTTCGCCTACGTCCAGCCCAGCGAGCGCTGGACGGAGTGGAGCTTCCGCCTGATTTCGGCGCGCCAGGCGCAGGCCATGGTGGACTGCGGCGAGGCGGTCTGGGTCTCCCGTGAAGTGACCACGCCGCAGGGCGAGCCGCAAGTGCAGCCGGTGGGCATACGGGCGCTGCAGCCCACCAACTGGGAGCACCCCACCCCCTGCACCCTCACCGTGGCCACCACCCACGCCGTGGCCCTGGCCGCCGATGGCCGGCAGCGGCTTACGCGGCGGCAGCGCGCGGAGGTGCTGCGCTTCAAGGTCTGGCCGCTGATCGGCGACAGCAAGGCGGTCGCGGTGCGGCCCAGAATCTCGGCTGAGGACCGGCGTGTGGCGGAGAACCTGCTCCATGCGGCCGGCCGGCGGAGACAAAAAGAAACTGCGCAAGAAGCAGGGCAAAAAGAAGACCAACAGAAGAGTTCCGGCAAGCAAACAGCGCAAAAAGAAACCGAGAGACAAACGGGACAAAAAGGCCCGGAGAAGCCAACAGAGCAAGGAGCGGCCGACAAGCCGGCGGGGCACGAAGTTCCACCGCAGCCGCCGGCCCGGCAGAGCCTGCCCGGCTCAGCCGAAGTCTCCTGCCTGCTCACGCTCGCAGCGCGCGCGCCGGAGCGGCTATGAACTCTTCCCTCGGCTCACCCGCATCCGCTGCGGCCGCCAGCCTTCCGCCCGCCAGCCCTCCGCCTGCCGCGCGGGAGCCGGCGTTGTTGGCGCTTCCGGAGGTGGCTCCGCATCCGAACCGCGCAGCTTTTGAAGGCGTGCTCACGCTGATCGAGACGCCCAGCGACAAGGCTCCGGATGGGGCGCGCGGCCATCGCATCATCCTCTCACGCGAGGCCGTTGAAGCGGCGCTGCCCAGCCTGATCGGCATGGCGGTGAACTTCAAGGATGACTGGAGCGGCCACAACCCGCGGCAGAAGGCGGGCATCATTACCGCGGCCGCCATCCACGGCAGGCAGCTACGGGTACGCGGCCTGGTGTACGCGCGGGACTTCCCGGAGATCGTCAGCCGCGCGGCCGGCGAGGATGCGAACCGCGGCGGCGGCACTTTGGGCATGAGCTTTGAGATGGTGGGCGGCCACGTGCGCGACATGCGCAGCAAGATCTGGCGGTTGTGGCGGCTCACCTTCGTGGGGGCAGCGGTGCTCGATCGCGAGCGCGCCGCCTGGCGCTCCAGCAGCTTTCGCATCCTGCCCGCAGCGCAGGACGCTCCATCCCCCTCCCTGTCCGGCTCGCTCTTGCGCCGGCCGGACGATTCCCCGCGAGTCCTGCACTCGCGCAGCCACCACCCGCAAACAGCACAGGCGCAGGCGGGAAGCGCCAGGAGCGTCGCCGCATGATTCGCATGAATGACCGGGACCAGTGTCTGGAGTGTACCCTCTGCGGAGAGTGCGTGGAGATTCCGCGGCGGATGCTGCGCGACCCCGAGGCCATGCTCGCCCAGCGCGAAGAGGCCGAGGCCGAACACGCCCCCTGCGAGCAGTGGAAGCAAGATCCGGAGCGCGCTCGCGCCGAGCGCCGGTACCGCGCGGCCATGCGCGAGGAGATGGAGAAAGAGGCTCAGCGGCAGAAAGGCCCCCTGCTGGTGCGGCGCTCGCGCCGTCCGGCCCCGGGCCGGCCCGCCGCCGCGCGCAACTCGTCAGCCGCATCCGCGCGCAACGCACAGGCTGCCGCGGCCCAAACCGCGCTGGAGGCTGCGGCGGCCTACCTGCTACGCCGCTCCGCCTGATGCCCCACCGAGATCGGA
>JAKAQS010000170.1 GCA_021819585.1 Acidobacteriota bacterium | reverse complement strand
TGATCTTCGCCGGCGGGATTGGACCACATCTGTGGTTGCCGACTCCGGGGATTCAAACGACCAACTTTCTGCCCTTTCGGGTAGACCTGACTCCCTTTGCCGGGGTGCTCGATGATGGCCGGCCGCATTCGATCGGAGTTCGCGTTTTGGGCGCGGATCACTTCTTCAACCTGGCGGCGAACCTGCTGGTCTATGAAGAGCGCCTCAGCCAAGGCCATAGCGGCGCACAACTGAGTGGAGATGTGCTCGAAGATACTCTGGGCGCGGCGCAACCTGCGGGTCTTTCAGTGCAAAGCACCTTGCATCCTGATGCGAGCGAGCGGATTGTGGGTACGCTCCAGACCCATGAAACGCAGAGCTATCTGATTCGCGGCGAACTGCGGACGCCACGCGGAAATCTGGTGACAACGGTCCGCTACCAGGAGCAGTTTTTGAATGACCAGACCTTCATCCGGCCAGGGGCTAAGCAATACCTCCAGATGATCCGGCAGAGTACGGTCACCTCCATGGCTGTCGAACGCGATCTGAACGGCCGCCATCTGGGCAGCTTTGTCTTCCACGAGTGGGATCCCGTGAGCCTGATCGTGCGCAAGACCATGGTGACCAAGGGTCAGGATTTCTATGCAAAAGTGTCGGTATGGCAAGGGCATCGGATTACGTTGGATCGGATTGGGGCTTCGGGGGGGAACTACAAAGCTGCTCTGAGCGAGAATTTGAACACCAGCGATCGAGAGTATGGCAAGACGATTCCTCCGCCGCTGGATCGCAGCAACTTTGATCACGACGAGTCCGGGCAGGAAATCGTGCAGTTCAGAGACTCTCTTGGGAGTTGTTATACGGCCCAAGTGCAGTCCCAGGAGGAACGGGTTACGGGAGTTCGCGAAGGGGTGAACTGCCCTGGCGGCAGCAACCATCTGGACAGCGACTCGCGCCCGGACAATCCATGGCTGATGCCGTTGATTCCGTAGGACGATAGCGTCCCTCGCGGTAAACTGAACTTCCGCCGAGCGGCGCCGGCTGTTCTGGCGTGCCCCTGGTACACCCGTAGTCCAAGGCTTCAGCCTTGGGTGTTGCTTGGCTCATGGTGGGCAACGGGCCGCGGAGAGATCAAGTCTCCAAACCTGCCGAGAGATGCGGCAATGCAGGGCAAGGTGGCCGGCGCAGAGCTTTGGACGCGCGCCGTCAGCAGGCCTTCCACTTGATGTTGCAGCCGATGCTGGAGCGTTGCTCGTTGCTGGGTTGAAGGCCGGCGATGACAGCCTCCATGGCTGCGCGCAGATCCTTGCCGGTGACAGGCTCGTCGTTGCCGAAGCCATTGCGGCGCGGACGGCTGTCGTCCAGCTGCCCGCGGTAGACCAGCCGGCGATGGGCATCGAAGAGGAAGAAGTCCGGCGTGCAGGCCGCATGATAGGCGCGCGCCACCTCCTGGGTGGAGTCCAGCAGATAGGGGAAGGGCCAACCGAGCCGGAGGGCTTGTTCACGCATGGGCCCAGGCGCGTCCTCAGGATACTGATCGATGTCGTTGGATTGAATTGCCGCCACGGCGATAGGCCCGTCGCCGGCCGCGCCGTAATAGTCGTGGCCGATACGCGCCAGTTCTGCTTCCACATGCTTCACATAGGGGCAGTGAACACAGACGAACATCACCAGCAGACCCAGCCTTTTTACTGATCCGGCATTTACGATCTCATCAAGACTCAAGTTGGTACCGGTGATGACGTTCTGCAGGCGAAAGGCTGGGGCAACCAGTCCCAGCGGCGCCATGGTGGACTCGGTGCGGCTCATAAGGATCTCCCTTCAACATGATAGCGTCGAGTTACTTTGGGCGAAGTTTACTGTCTCGCCATTATCTCCGCCGACGCGGATACCGTACCATGGCCTCACTCCTACTCGGGATCCTTTCATCCAGCTTGAGGTACGATGCAGTTCCAATCCTTGATTCGCAACCCGCTGGTTGCAGAGCGGTTCCGTCGCGGGTGGCGGCAGACCGCATGGTGGCGCGGATTACGAATCTTCGCATGGGTCTCTCTTCTGGCCGCGGCTCTGGCCGGCATCACCGCGGCGGCGCAGGAAGGGCAGGGAAGCCTCGCCGGTTTGCAGCCGGTGCGCCAAGCGGATCGAGTGGCGGCGAATCCGGACCTGGGTGCGCTGCAGAGCCTGAGGCAAAGACTGCCGGAGTGGGACCAGGCGCGGAATTTGAGCTCGGACAGCGGCGTGGATCTAAGCCAGGTCTTGCATATTGCCGTGGTGCTGCGCCGGGATGCCGCGGCGGAGTCTGCTTTTGAGAGGCTGAAGTCGGAGCAGCAGAGCCCGGGATCTCGGCACTATCACCAATGGCTGATGCCGCAGCAGGTGGGTGAACTCTTTGGTCCCACTGCGTATGATCGCGCGGCGGTGATCTCCTGGCTGACGAGCCAGGGGCTGAGGGTGGATTCGGTGGATCCCAGCGGAGTGATTGTCCGGGCCAGCGGCTCGGCTGCGCTGGTGGGAGATGCGTTTCATACCAGTTTTGGAAGCTTCAATGTCGGTGGGAAGCGGAGGCTTGCGGCGATTTCGCAACCCATGATTCCAGCCGCATTGAGCCCCGTGGTTCGATCCGTGCATGGGCTGGTGGAGGTCCATTACGCGCCGCAGTCAAGCTTTACGGTTCAGACGCTTCCGGCCGTGGCGGGCAGGCCCCAAACCAGCATCCAGACGGATCTTGGAGGGGGTGTCTACGCCATTCTTCCGAAGGATTTTGCCACGATCTACGACATCGCCGGCGTGTACGCCAGCGGAGATGAGGGCGGGAGCATTGGAGCTTCGAGTTCGGCTGGATCTTCTGGAGGGGCAAAGGCGCAGCATATTGCAATTCTGGGCAAGTCCCGTATTGTGGCCGGCGACATCGCCAACTATGAGGCAATCTCCGGGCTGCCCAGCGTGCAGCCCAACGTGGTTCTGGCGGGGAGTGATCCGGGCGTGGCCACTGGATCCAATGTGGGGTACGCAAGCGAGGCGACGCTGGATGTGGACCGAGTGATTGGAACGGCTCCGGGGGCGCAGGCGGATCTGGTGATCAGCGCGGACTCCTCGACCGAGGATGGGGTGGACATCGCGCTGGCCTACAACGTGAATACGCTTTTGGATCCGGTGATGACCATCTCGTTTGGGGCTTGCGAGTCGGAGAGTGGCTCGGCCGAAGTGGACTATCTGAAGCAGGAGTTTGAGACGGCAGCCAGCGAGGGCATCGCGACGTTTGTCTCCGCGGACGACTCCGGCGCGGCGGGTTGCGATACGGCATTTGCGCCTGCTCCGGCCGCTCAAGCCGCGAGCATCAATGCGCTCTGCTCGAGCGGCGACGTGACCTGCGTGGGGGGGACCGAGTTCAATGATCTGCTGACGCCGACGTTGTATTGGTCTGCGGCCAACTCCAACGATGGCTATGAGTCGGCCCTCTCGTATATCCCGGAAGGGGCATGGAATGAGCCCACGACAGCCAACAGCCAGGGCCAGACCGAGTACCGGATCGCGGAGGGAGGCGGAGGGGCTAGCGCGTATATCTCGAAGCCGGTGTGGCAAACCGGAGTGGGGGTGCCCAACGACGGGTTTCGGGACGTGCCGGATGTGGCCTTTACCGCAGCCGAGCACGATGGGTACTTAGGGTGCTTTGCGGCTGGAGGAGCCAGTTGCGAGACAACCAATCAGGGCACCGCGGTTTCGGTTTTCTATGGAACCTCCGCCACCGCGCCCGCCATGGCCGGTATCGCCGCGCTGCTGAATACGAAGATGGGAGCCGCGCAAGGAAACCTGAACCCCATGCTCTACGGGCTGGCGGCGTCCAGCCAGGATGTCTTCCACGACGTAACGCCGGCTAGTTCAGGAGTCACCGGATGCACTGCTGAAGAGCCTTCCATGTGTAACAACAGTACGCCGGGCGTATCCAGTCTGAGTGGCGGTCTGGCGGGATACAGCGTGGGTATGGGCTATGACCAGGCGACGGGATTGGGGTCCGTCGATGTGGCGAAGCTACTTTCGGCGGCGGCAACGGGAGATGCCACGGGAGGAAGCTTTGCCCTTGCAGCGAGCTCTTCTGCACCGTCTGTGACGCCGCAGGCCCAATCGGAGGCCACGGCCTGGGCGCTGACCGTAACGGCCCTGCAGAGCTTTACGGGAACGGTGTCGTTGAGTTGCGCAGTAACGCCGGTGACCAGCCAGCCGCCGCTGTGCTCCGTCTCGCCCTCCAGCTTGAACCTGACCAAGGGCGGTGTGGAGTCGGCGACGGTCTCTTTGGTAGCCCAGGGATCGAGCAACGGATGTCTGGCGCAGTCAACCCAGGCAGGGGAGCGGCCCGGGAGAGGAAGTGCGGGGGCCTTGCTCGCTGGACTGTTCCTGCTTTGCCTGCCGATGGGAAGGCGGAGTCCGCGCCGACGGGGCATTCCGAGGCAGTTGTGGCTGGTGGGCCTGCTCGGTGTGGGCTTGGGAGGGACGGTTGGATGCGGGCGAACGTCGGGCGGTTCGCTATGCACGGCGGCTTCCGCGGCGGGCGCCACGGCGGGAACCTATACCATCACGGTGACCGGGACAAGCGGCAGTTTAAGCGTCTCTGATCCTCTGACGTTCACAGTGAATTGAATTAGGATGGCGGCAGGAAGAGGGGGGCGAGACGGGGCACACTCATTTGGGCTCGCCCAGCATGGCTCGCGCGCTTGGGTTCCATTGATTTGCGTCCGCAGAGCCGGGGGAATCCAGGTCGCGGTCCGCTGAGGTAGCCAAGGCGGCAAGATTGCGTAGCCGGCTACCGAGGCGATGGGTTTAGAGGAGCAATTAGAGGAACAAGATGATGGATCGGTAAGACGGGAGCGTGCGGGCCGGCCGGGATGGATGGAGAATGAAATCAGCGAGGTGTGGTGATGCGCGCACGCGCGAAGGCACTGTTTCTGGATCGCGATGGCGTGATCAACCAGGAGGTGGGGTACCTCCATGCCAAGGAGCAGGTGCGATGGGTGGAGGGTATCTTTGAACTCTGCCGGGCGGCCGCGGAACTGGGATACAAGCTGGTGGTCGTGACCAATCAGGCGGGCATCGCGCGCGGGTACTACACGGAAGCCCAGTTTCAAGAGCTGATGGAGTGGATGCAAGGGGAGTTTGAAGGCCGAGGACTGAGGTTGGATGCAGTTTACTTCTGTCCCTTTCATCCCGAGCACGGAGTGGGAGCGTACAAGCGCGAGCATGAGGACCGCAAACCGGGAGACGGCATGCTGCGGCGCGCGGCCCGAGAGCTTCGGCTGGACCTGAGTTCCTCGGTGATGGTTGGCGATCGCTGCTCGGATGTGGCTGCGGCCCAGTCAGCCGGGTTGAGACAGGTGTTTCTGCTGCAAGGCCACGAGACTGAGCGATGCGCTGGAGAGCATCAGGCCGTGAAGTCGCTCCAGGAGGTCCAGCAGTGGCTTGCTGTCGCGGCGGCTGCCGGCGCCGATGAGCTTGCGCCCGGTGCGGACGACGAGTCCCCTACGGATGCCTCGACGGCCATAAGGCAAAAGACCGCCAAGGCCACCGGCCTGCAGAACAAAACCAGGGGAGGGAGGTCCTGATGCAGGGGATGCGAGAGGTGCTGCGAGGGGCGTTGGCCCGGAGCTTGCGCGAGCTGCCGGAGGAAGACCGATTGATGGCCGCCTGGCCGGTAGTCTGCGGGAGCGCACTGGCCAGCCACGCCAGGGTGATCTCTCTGGACAGCGAGGGCGTGGTGCATGTGCTGGTGGATGGGGCCCAGTGGATGGACCCGTTCGTTCGCATGCGCTCGGTGCTGGCCCAGGATCTGGCAAGAATCGCGGGTGTGCCCCTGACCGGGATAAAATTTAGAGGCCGAATGTAGAGCATGCCGAGGAGGAGAGTTTGATTGGCAGGGCCGAGCCTGCTTGAGCCCGCTCCTCTGTTCGACCGGCAGAGCAGCGCAGGCAGAGAGAGCAGAGCGCTCCTGCCCGCTAGAGGCAGCGGACCGTTGGAGAGAAACAGAACGAGGAGATCAGGATGAGTGTGTCAGTGGAGGATGTGCGGCATGTAGCGGACCTGGCCAATCTGGAGCTGACGGCCGAGGAGCTGCCGCGGATGGCCAAGGATCTCAACGCCGTGCTGGGCTATATCGCGCAGTTGAATGAGCTGGATACCTCCGCTGTGGAGCCGATGGCGCAGGTAGGAGCCGTATTAGGAGTGAAGCCGGTCCAGGACGGAGAGACGTTGCGCCGCGATGTTCTGAAAGAGTCTATCGAACGAGAGGCGGTGATGGCAGAGGCTCCGGAGAGCGATGGGCGGTTCTTCAAGGTGCCGCGAGTGATTGAGCGTTAAGGCGCATTCCACCGACAGGAAAGGGGATGCGCGAGGGAAGAAACCGGTGGGCTCTGCGCGGTCCGGCGCCTTGAGCTGATCAGCAGGAGAGATAGGAAGAGGGATGGCAGGGGGAAAGAAGATGTCTTTGCAGAGTTTGACGCTTACCGAAGCGCGCTCGGCGGTGGTGGAGGGCCGGGTTTCGGCGGCCGCGCTGGCTGAGCAGCACTTCGAGCGAATTGCGGAGGTCGATGGCGAGATTCACAGCTTCCTGACGTTGACTCGGGAACGGGCGCTGGCCCAGGCCGAGAGGGTGGACGCTGCCGCCAGGGCCGGTGAGGCGCTGGGGCCGCTGGCCGGAGTGCCGGTAGGGATCAAGGATGTCTTGACCACCCGCGGAGTGGAGACGACAGCGGGGTCAAGGATTCTCTCTGGCTACCACCCGCCCTATGACGCAACCACCGTGGCGAGGCTGGAGGCCGCCGGCGCTGTGGTGCTGGGCAAGTTGAACTGCGATGAGTTTGCCATGGGCTCGTCGAATGAGAACTCGGCTTATGGGCCGGTGAAGAACCCCAGAGCGATGGACCGGGTGCCGGGAGGGAGTTCTGGAGGATCGGCGGCCGCGGTAGCGGCGGGGCTGTGCGTGGCCAGCCTGGGAACGGATACGGGCGGATCGATCCGGCAGCCGGCGGCGTTTTGCGGCGTGGTGGGGGTGTTGCCCACCTATGGACGTGTCAGCCGTTATGGGCTGATAGCCTTTGCCTCCTCGCTGGACAGGGTAGGGCCCTTTGCGCGCTCGGTGGAGGATGCGGCGACGGTGCTGGAGGTGATGGCCGGGCCGGACGAGTTGGACGCCACAGCCAGTTCGCATCCGGTAGCCAATTATGTGGCGGAGACTCGCAAAGGCGTCGAGGGGCTGCGGATTGGGGTGCCGGAGGAGTACTTCGGCGAGGGCTTGCATGGCGAGATTCGCGAGGCGATCGAGAGGGTGCTGGATGGACTGAAGGGCGCTGGATGCTCGCTGCACAAGGTGAGTTTGCCGCATACGCGCTACGCCGTGCCCACCTACTATGTGTTGGCCACGGCGGAGGCCAGTTCGAATCTGTCGCGCTATGACGGGGTGAGATATGGGCTGCGCAGCAAAGACGCCGCGACGCTGGCCGCGATGTTCCGCAATACCCGCGATGAGGGGTTTGGCGCCGAGGTGAAGCGCCGGATCCTGCTGGGGACCTATGTGCTCTCCGCGGGGTACTACGATGCCTACTACAAAAAGGCGCAGCAGGTGCGCTCCCTGCTGGCCAGGGACTTTGTGCGGGCCTTTGCCGGCGTGGATGCCATCGTGGCTCCCGTTACGCCCACGCCGGCGTTCAAGCTGGGAGAGAAGACGAGCGATCCGTTGCAGATGTATCTGGAGGATATCTATACCGTCTCGGCGAGCCTGGCGGGGATCTGCGGATTGAGTGTGCCATGCGGCGAGACCTCGGATGGTCTGCCCATTGGAGTGCAGGTGTTGGGCAAGTACTTTGATGAAGAGACCATGCTGCGCGTGGGCGCCGGAGTGGAGCGGAATCAAGAAGGTTGAAGAGGCGGAGATCCGCTCGCCGGCCTCACAGGGGGCGATAGTAGAGGGTTGATGGATCTGCGCAGCTCAGGCAGAGACACTCGCCGTCGCGCTCAATGAAGCGATCGAAGCTGACGCCTTCGCCGCAACGGGCGCAGAGGACGCGCTGGCCTCTGTAGCCGGGAAACTCGCTCTCCGGCAGAGAGACGCGGACCCAGGTCGAGCGGAAGAGTTCCTGGTCGGGAAGCTCACGGTAGGCTTTCATCTGCTGGGCGTTCTTGTCCAGATCCGGGTAGAGATCGCCGGCGCGGGCCTTGGAACTCTCCAGCGCGACCACGCGCAGAGCTTTGTAGTCGTATGCTTGAAGCTTCGCGTTGAGGTCGACGAAGGTGGCCGCCATCTTG
>JAKAQS010000169.1 GCA_021819585.1 Acidobacteriota bacterium | reverse complement strand
CGGAGCCGAGCCCGGCTGCCGAAGGATCCGCCCCGATCGGGCGAACCTCCCGCTCCTGCAAGGCGCGCAGCAGCCGGCCCTGCAGATCCAGGGGAAGATCGCCCACCTCATCCAGGAAGACCGTGCTGCCGTCGGCGCCGGCCAACAGCCCAACCTTGGAGCGGATCGCGGTGGGGGTGGCTCCCTTGAGGTAGCCGAAGAGTTCGCCTTCAATCATTCCGGGCGCCAGCGATCCGCAGTCCACCGGGATGAAGGGCAGCTCCGCGTTGGCGCCGTTGGCATGGATCGAGCGGGCCACCAGCTCCTTCCCTGTGCCGGGCTCGCCGACGATCAAGACCGGGTGGGTGGTGCCGGCAACTTTGGAGAGGATGCGATAGAGCTTCTCCATGGGTGGCGAGTTGCCCACCAGATTTCCCAACGCGGCGCCGGAGCGGAGCCGGTCGCGCAGCAGACGCGACTCGACATCGAAGGTGCGGCGCTGCGCCGCGCGCAGCAGCGTGTCTGAAAGCTCCTCCAGGGTGAAGGGCTTGGTCAGATAATCTCCGGCGCCGCTGCGCAGGGACTCCACCGCCGAGCCGACGGTGGCAAAGGCGGTCATGATGACCACGATGGTCTGCGGATGCTCGGCGCGAATGTCCTCCAGCAGCTTGAGACCTCCGCCCCCGGGCAGCTTGAGGTCCAGCAGAAGGATGTCGATGGAGGAGTGCGCCAGAACCGTCCGCGCGGAGGAGACGGAGTCCGCAGTCTGGGTGGTAAAGCCCAGGCCGGCGGCGATCTCCGCGCAGGCGTTGCGCACCGGAGCATCGTCGTCCACCACCAGAACGCGCAGCGGAGGAAGCGGGAGAGCGTCGTTGGGGTGGGTCAGCAACGGCCGGATGCCCGCAGGCGGAGCGGGGATGGGCGCAGCCTGCGAGGCGCCTTGCGCCATCCGCGCATCGATGGGCTGTGGCCGGCCGGAGTCAAGGGGCGTACGAGGATCGCCAGGGTGATGTTTGGATGGGAACAAGATGCGGATTCCTTCCGGCCTGGTTCAGGCGGTCAACGTGGATGGGACGGAGATGGGCTGCGCTGCGGAGCACTCTGCCTTGCCGGGCTGAACCTTGGCCGGAGATCTGGGAAGCGGCCAACATGCGCAGAGCAGCGTACCGAAACCGGGGCGGACGTGGATGGAGAGCTTGCCGCCGCTTTCGGCCACCAGTTGATGAACAATGCGATGGCCAAGACCGCGTGTGGCTCCATACGGCAACGGGGTGGGGCGGAGATAGGCGGCGATCGTCTCCTCCTTCATTCCCGGGCCGGTGTCTTCCAGCGTCAACCGGGCGTGGCCGGAGTCCGCTTCCAGGCGAATGCGAATCCGGCCAAGCGGCCTTGGCGCGGTTGTGGGGGACGCCGCCCTCTGGCTGCGAATGGCTTCCACAGCGTTGCGGACCAGGTTGACCGTGATGCGCTCCAGAACCTCGGTGGAGAGATCCAGCGCCGGAAGCGAATCGCAGCAGGTTACGCTCACCTCGGCCACGCCGGCGGCAATATGTTGCAGGATCGGGGCGAGATGGAACAGCGCCATCGCCTGGCTGGAGATGGGGGTGGTTGCAGCGGCTTTTATGAGCCGGGCGCCGGCCTGAACCGTCACCGCCGGAGGCAGAGCCCGTCCCTCGGGCCGTTCCTGCTCCGCCTCTCCACCTTTGGGCGGGATTTGGAAGTTGACCAGCAGGCGCTGGATGAGCGTGGAGGCGCGGTCCGCAATCAGCCGCAGCTCGGCCGCATAGTGCTGATGCCGCGGACAAAGCACCCCGGGGGCGCTGAGCAGATCCGTGTAGAGCCCCAAAGCGGCCAGGAGATTGCCGGCATCGTGAGCCAGGCCGGTCGTCTCCGCAAGTCCGGACGGCTCTGGATCCGCTGCGGAGGAAGGTTGGGGTGAGGGGTCTTGCGCCAATGGCTGGTCTGGAACCCGTGCGGCTGGAAAGCTCTGTGGACGAGCCTGCATGGTGGTCTCCGAAATGTCTGTTTACGCGATGTTGGCAACCATCTCCATCCGTTCCATAACGGATCTTCGAGTTGCCGGAAAGATGCCTTCCTTAGGTTCTATCGGCAAATTCGTGTGCAAGATGAGGAATCTTTCCACAGATTCCCAACTCGGGACACTGCATACGGCCAGGCTTGGCCACACTCCAGGCGGGGTCTGGACAGGGCTGCCTGAAACAGTTGAATTTCACTCCCGACTACGATATTAGACCCTCGCAATGCTCTTCCGCCTTGGATACCCGCTCAACCTTCGATTTCTCATCCCTATAATGAATGTCATGAGCAAGATCGATGAGGCTGAGCTGTACCGCGGCGGCGGCCGCGGGGCGTATCAGGCGCGGGAGGTGAAGCTGATGCCGGGCTTTGTGGCGACGGCGGAGGGGTCGGTCTTGATCGAGGTGGGATATACAAGAGTTCTTTGCAACGCGACGGTCGAGAGCGGCGTGCCGGGGTGGATGCGGAACTCAGGACGGGGATGGGTGACCGCGGAGTACGGCATGCTTCCACGCGCGACCCTGACTCGTTCGCCGCGGGAGGCGGAGAGGGGCAAGATCGGTGGACGCACCCATGAGATTCAGCGTTTGATTGGGCGCAGCCTGCGCAGTGTGGTGGACATGAAGCTGCTCGGCGAGCGGACCGTCATCCTGGACTGCGATGTGCTGCAGGCCGACGGAGGCACGCGCACCGCGGCGATCACCGGAGCCTGCACGGCGCTGGCGCTGGCGCTGGGCAAGCTGGTGGAGGCCGGCACGCTCAAGCAGTCGCCGCTGCGGGAGATGGTGGCCGCGACCAGCGTGGGCATTGTGGATGGGCGGGTGCTCCTGGACCTGGCCTATGAGGAGGACTCACGCGCGGAGGTGGATATGAACGTCGTGATGACCTCCAGCGGCGGCCTGGTGGAGACCCAGGCGACGGCGGAGAAGGGAACCTACTCGCGGGCCCAGCTCAACCAGATGCTGGACGTCGCCGAGGCCGGCATTCGCGAGCTGCTGGCGGTACAGAAAGCGGTGCTGGTGTCCGCGCAACGGGTCAACTGAGAGCGTGCGATCAGTTAGCGGAGAGTTGGTTCGAGACTCGTTCCGAGACTGCTTCAAGCCGCGCTGCCGCGCCCAACAAGCTTCGGCGTTCTCCCCAGGCATGGATCCACGGCGGGGCGTAGGCCGGCTATACTCGTGAGGGTGAGGTTGCCGTGGCTGATCCAGCGATCTGTCATCACTTTGAACATCTCAAGCCGGTGCAGAGCGCGCGCGCCGGCTACGCCCGGGGTTGCCAGGAGTGCCTCCGCGCGGGCCAGCCGTGGGTGCATCTTCGGGAGTGCCTGATCTGCGGATATGTCGGTTGTTGTGACCAATCGAAGAACCACCATGCGAAACGGCATTTTTCCGCCACGCAGCACGCCGTGATGCGTTCCGTGGAACCGGGCGAGGCGTGGGGGTGGTGTTACGTTGATAAGGTAAAGGTGGAGTTTTAACTCATCGCCGGCGGGTAGCGGAGTCAGGCCAAATGCCAGCGCCCCAGTGCGGATCTTGAAGGAGGTAGTGCGATGTCAGAGGGCGTGGTACACATCACTGTTCTGCCGAGTGGTCCCTTGCGGGTGCAAGGACATATCTTGCTGACCGATGCCGATGGGCGGGAGTGGGATCTGCGCGGCAAGCCGGCCATCAGCCTTTGCCGCTGCGGCATGAGCGAGAAGCGTCCGTTCTGCGATGGAGCCCATGGGCGCAACGGCTGGCGCTGCGATGCGGCCCCGCCGGGCAATCTCACCTAGCGCGCCGGTGGGTACTTGGACAGCTTCCTCTGCAAGGAGCGGCGATGAATCCCGAGTTTGCGCGCCGCCTCCGAGATGTTCCCGCCGCTATCGGCGATGACGCGCTGCAGGTGCTCCCACTCCACACGGGCCAGGCTGGGGGCTTCAACCGGAGCGTTGGGCAGGGAAGTCTCCGGTGTCCGCAACCTTTCGTAGGTGGCCAGGATCTGGTCGGCATCGGCAGGTTTGCTCAGGTAGTAGTCGGCGCCGCGCCGCAGGGCGGTAATCGTCGTTGGAATGCTGCCGTAGCCGGTAAGAACGATGATGGTCATCGAAGAATCGGCAGCCCGGAGACGTTCGACCAGATCGAGTCCATCCATCCCTGGCATCCGCAGGTCCACCACAGCCAGATGCGGATGCATCTGTGCGGCCATCGCCAGGGCCTCTTCACCGCCGCCGGCCGCACGGGCGTCCCAGGCGCGTTGCGCCAGCGCGCGGCACAAGCGGGTGCGAAAAACCTCATCATCGTCGACAATCAGAACCCGGGGAAGAGTTGCCGTTTCAGCCATGACGGTCGGCCTCCCGTTGGGCAAACCTTGCCGGCAGGGTGAGCGTGGCGGTGGTTCCGCGGCCCGGCGAAGAGGCATACGAGAGATCGCCGCCCAGGCGCTCAGCGAAAGAGCGGGCCAGAAACGTTCCCAAACCCATGCCTCGGCCGGGCTCCTTAGTGGTGAAGAAGGGTTCCGTGACCCGGCGGAGGACATCCTCCGGCATGCCGGTTCCGTTATCGCAGACGGAAAACGCGATGGTGGAGCCGCCGGAACAGGCTTTGAGGACAACCTCGACATCCCGCGGCCCGGAGTCCAGCGCATTGCTGACCAGCGCGGTCAGGGATTGGACCGTAGCCCGCACTGGGAGAAACAGCGCCGCGGAGGCGGGGATGGCCTCCACCCGGATCTGCGAGCGCCGCGCGGCGGAGATCTCATGCAGCGTCTGCTGGAGGAGTTCACCCACTGCGATCGTTCGCGGCGATTCACCGACGGGCTCCGCGCCGTCCGCGCTCATCCTTTGCAGGATGCGCTGACAGCGCTCGACCTGCGAGCGGATCAGATTCGCGTCTTCACGCAACGCCTCGCCATCCTGCAATGTGGAGGCGTAACGCTCCAGTTCGCGGGCGATTACGGCGATGGTTCCCAGCGGTGTGCCCAGTTCATGGGCGGCGCCCGCCGCCAGCGTCGCCAGCGAAGTCAGCCGCTGGTGCTTGGCAAGCCGCTCCTGCAGCGCCCGTACCTCCTGCTCGCGGAGGCGAAGAGCATGGGTCACGCGGCTGGTGAAAAAGCTGATCAGGAGCACCGCAACGACAAAGGCGAACCACATGCCCACCAGATGAGGAAGAAATCCCTGTTCGGCGGACGAGACATGGAATCCGCGAAAAGGGAGGCGCAGAAAGAAGAGCAGTCCAAAGCACACGACGGAGAGGCCGCCCAGCGCCCACGTCCAGCTCCTCTCCAGCACGACCGCGGCCAGCGTGATCTGAACCAGATAGAGCAGGCTGAAGGGGTTCATCGGACCGCCCGTCAGGGCGAGCACGAAGGTCAGGCAGAGAGTGTCCAGGGTGAAGATGGCTCCAAGCATCGCCTGGGGCGAACGCACCGCACCGCGTGAGGCGCGGTGAAGGAAGAAGTTGGTCATCAGAACGCAGACCAGCGGCAGCAGCACCCACAGCGAGACGCTCCGGAGTCCCAGGCCCCAGGCGGCTCCTCCCAGCGTGGCGACCGCCCAGGCGAGCATTCCATAGCGCAGGCGAACCACCCAGGGCAAAGCCAGATTGGGAGCGTCGTCCTTGGCCAGGGCGGGATACTCGCTCACAACCTGCACTGCCGAGGGAGATGTTGCGTCGACCGCTGCCGCTGCCTCGTTCATGCTGTCTCCCATCATAAGACTCGGGCCGGCAGGCCGCCGAGGTGCGACAATGTGCCGCAGCCCAGGCCGCCGTTGCGGGGCTCCGCCGCGGGATATGATGAGCGGTGCGCAGCCACTGATTCGAGCTCGGAGGGCGGTCCAGCAAGCCGCGGTCACGATTGTGTTCCTGAGCCTCCGCACAGTTGCGCGAAGAAAGAGGCTTTTGATCCGTGCGACGCTATGCATTCATTGTGGCCTGTGTGTTGCTCGCTGCTTCTCTGCCCGCATTCGCCACCATCTTCGGATCGGTGCGCGGCGTCGTTCACGATCCCCAGCACCGCCCGATTCGCGGGGCGCGCGTGACGCTGAAGGCGAAAGATTCCAGCTTCACGCAATCGCAGGATTCCAACTCGAATGGCGAGTTTCTCTTTACTTCCGTGCCGATTGGGGATTACACGGTGACGGCATCGTACAAGGGCTTTCAGGAGACGAGCGAGGACGTGATCGTGGAGTCCGATACGCGCCCGGTGCTGCATCTTCAATTGGCCATTGAAGGCGCCAAAGAGCTTGTGACGGTGTACGAAACCCCGGGGCAGGTGACGACGGACAGCGCAACGCCGACGACCCTGCTGAGCCGGAGAACGATTCAGCAGACTCCGGGCGCCAACCTCACCAACGACATGGAGATGATCACAGACTATGTTCCCGCGACGTATGTCACCCATGACATGCTGCACATGTTGGGCGGGCATCAGTTTGAATGGCTGATCGACGGCGTCCCCATCCCCAATACCAATATCGCCACCAATCTCGGTCCGCAGATCTACCCACGGGACATCGATTATCTTGAAGCGTACAGCGGCAGCTTCGACGCCGACTATGGAGACCGCACCTATGGAATGTTCAACGTGGAGCCGCGCACCGGCTTTGAGTACAACCGCGACTGCGATCTGGATATCACGGCGGGGAACTTCTATCAGACGGACAATCAACTGAGCTGCGGATCTCACAGCGAAAGGTCAGCCTTCTATATCAGTCTGAACGGCAACCGCAGCGCTTATGGGCTCCAGACTCCGATCGCACAGGATGTGAATGACGCGGCCAACGGCTTTGGAGGCTTTGCCACCTTCATCTTCAACTCCGACGCCCAGAACCAGTATCGGCTGATCGCCTCGCTGATGCGGGACTACTATCAGATTCCGATCGATCCCAATCCGAACTCCTCCGGCAACCGGATTCTGGAATCCTCAGGGGAGTCTCCGAGCTATGGCCTGCACGACGCCGAAGTCGAGCCGGATGGCTACGCGCTGCTCTCCTGGGTTCACACCTTCAGTCCCAAGACCATTCTCACCATCTCCCCGTTCTATCACTACAACGGCGCCGATTATCACGGCGGGGTCCACGATACTCCGGTGCGCTCCACCATTCAACAGAACGCCGGCTATGCGGGAGCGCAGACGGACTTCACCCGAACCTTCTGGAAGAACCAGTTTCAGGCCGGCTTCTACAGTTTTTATCAACACCAATCGAATTACTTCAATAACGTGTTCGCGGTCCCCACGGCCGGCTCGCCGAACCTTCCCGCCTCGTCCATCGGAGTGAACGGAGGGTTGGTCGACGAGTGGGTGAACGACACCTTCAAGGTGACGCCGTGGTTTACGTTGATCCTGGGGTTGCGCTCGTCGCAGTTTGATTCGACCATCAAAGAGCAAGCCAACGATCCACGCTTCGGAGCGGCGCTGCGGGTTCCGCATCTGAAGTGGGTGTTCAGCGGGTTCTACGGCTACTACTATCAGGCGCCGCCGCTGTCCACGGCGACCGGGGCTCTGCTGGGGCTGGCGACCAGCCAGGACTTCGGCTTTGCGCCGTTGCATGGTGAGAGGGATATCCAATGGCAGTACGGCGTCACGATTCCGTATCGCAACTGGACGCTTTGGGTCAATAACTATGAGACCAGGGCAGAGAACTGGCTGGACCACAACAACATTGGGGAATCCAACATTTTCTGGCCCATTACCTGGTCTTATGCCCTGATCCAGGGTTGGCAGCTCACCCTGCGCTCTCCGAATGTGCTGCATCATGGGCAGTTCCACCTGGCCTATGCCAATCAGATCGCCCGCGCCACCTCGCCGATCACCGGCGGACTGATCTGCCCACCCGCGGATGGGACGGCCTGTCCGTTGGACATCCCGCCCGGGCTTGCTCCGGTCGACCACGACCAGAGAAACACCTTGAACTTCGGCTTTAACGGAATTCTGCCCTGGAACGCTTACGCATCCACCAACGTCTACTACGGCTCGGGTTTCACCAATGGTTTGTATGGAGCGCCGGATGCGCAGTATCCGGGTCCGTATCTGCCCAGTCACACCACGTTCGATATCTCCGCCGGCAAGCGCTTCGCGGGAAGATACACCATCTCCGCAACCATGCTGAACGTGACCGACCTGCGGGTCCAGTTGGATAACAGTTTGACCTTTGGCGGATTTCACTGGAACGAGCCGCGCCAGATTTATGGCGAGGTTCGCTACCGGTTCAAGTTTTAGGAGGATCTTCCGCCAAACGCGGGGCTGGGAGCGCTGGGGCGCCCTCCACGTCGAAGACCGCGCCACCTTGGCTCCTTTAGCCCCACCCACAGAGAGACGGATCGAACCGATTATGCCGCCGCCTGCCTGCGCAGCGCGG
>JAKAQS010000168.1 GCA_021819585.1 Acidobacteriota bacterium | reverse complement strand
TCTTTGATGTCCTGCTCCGCGCCGAAGCTGAACAGCGCGGGAGTCCCATCGTGCGATTGCAGTTGCGCAATGATCGAAGGCAGTTGATTCTTGGCGGTCAACGCATCAATCTGTTTCAACAGAGGCGCAATGGGTTGATAGCCCCCCGCGTCCGCATTCGGCTTGTCCATGCACGCCGCATAGAATTCACCGTACTTCTTCTGCAGCGGCGTCTTCGGATGCGTGGCGGCGGCCTGAAGATCCTGATAGAGCAGCCAGCGGTTGCGTTCACTCAATTCATTGAAGCGCCCCCATCTTGTCTGGTCGGGCGGGATGACATGGGTCTTGACCCAGTTGCCACAGGCGTATTGGTAAAAGTCCGTGCAAGGGTCAGCCGACTTGTCGATCGCATCCACGTCGAAGCTGCGCGGAGCGGCGGGTGGCGTCACAGATTCCGATGCAATAGCGGTAGCGGGCGTATCCACCATCCCGGCCGCTCCAGGATCGGTGGTCATCGACCGCTGTTGCGCGAACAAGATGTTCGTTCCGAAAACAATACAAATACCTAGTCCGGCGAGTGGAAGGTAACGGTTGCGCATAGTCTCCTCGAGTTGACCCGCGGATGCAAGCCGGGGCTGGAACAGCACCGGCTTGACACGGGAAATCACAAACTGTTTTGCCCTCTGAAAGATAGCAAGGCACATTTCCCTTGGAACAGAAAGCTATAGCAGAGTTGCGAAGAGAAAGCAATCGCCCGGCATAGCGTCGCTTTTGAACACAGTTGAAATCTCCCTCGGTGAAGGTCGCACATTGAGAACCCCTGCGCGGCCATTTGTGTGGGTTCGAAGGCCCTCTCCACGGATATGGAGGGTGAGCATATCGCCAGAGTGTCCGGGGATGCTCGCACATGGCGTCGGTGGCGTTCCATGAGGAGCCGTATTCAGGCCAGGAAAGGCGCCTCGGAGCACTGCGTCCGTGTGTTGCCGAAAACGTGACGGACAAGTTTCTTTGGAGCCCGCGCATCTCCCATATTTGGAAGAACCTCCCGTGAAAATATCTCAAATTTCATAGACCAATCTACGATTTCTGGTTGTCCAGGGCGATCAAATCCTGCAAGTGACACAATCTATGAGAGTAATTCATACTAAAGAAAAAACGGGTGTGATTGGAATCACAATTGCTGGAAGCAAAGCCGCTCCCTACATCCATTTTCTGACTGAGAGATTTGAACGAACTATCCCCCTCAAATGCGGGCTAAGAGAACTTTAGATTTGGAGGGGACCAGACTTTTCATCGCGGAGGACCGATCCAAATGAAGATGTACAGGAAATTGCTCGTCTTAAGCCTGTTCCTTGCTTCAGTCACTGTTGGGCTGCTGCCACTTCGCGCGGCAGCTCAGATCGTGTATGCATCCATTCACGGCACAGTCACGGATTCGACCGGCGCGGTGGTGCCCGGCGCCAAGGTGACCGCGTTGAACACCAGTACCGGTATTTCTACTACCATCAAGACCGATCGTAAGGGATACTACATCTTTCCGCAGTTGCATATCGGTGGCCCCTACACGGTGTCCGTCGATAAGCCTGGATTCGAAACGTTTCAGTCTACGGGGCTGATGTTGAACCTGAACGCGGCGCGCCAGATCGATGCAAATCTTGCACTGGGTAATGTTTCTCAGACAGTTCAGGTAACCTCCGCGGCAGTCCAGGTGCAAACTTCCGACTCGCAATTGAAGACCACCATTGGGGGAAGGGAGATTGTGGACGTGCCCCTTCTCGGCCGCGACCCCGTCCAGTTGCAGAAGACGACGCCCGGCGTTGTGGAGTCCTCGGACCGCTTTGGGACCTTTTCCACCAACGGCAGCCAGACCCCCGAAAACTCCTTCATGCTGGACGGCGGCGACATCACTTTTGGAGGCCTCAATACGGCCGGCCTCACTCCGAATCCCGACGCCCTGGCGGAATTCGACGTGGTCACCAGCACGCTCAACCCGGAATTCAGCCGCAACTCCGGCGCAATCATCAATGAGGCGCTGAAGAGCGGAACCAACCAGTTTCACGGCGACGGGTTTGAGTTTTATCGCGATACTTTCTTGAACAACGGCAACTATTTCTCCTACATTCGCCCCGTCTTCCACCAGAACCTTTTCGGCGGCACACTCGGTGGGCCCATCTTCAAGAACCACACCTTCTTCTTCTTCGCGTATCAGGGCATCCGGAACGTCGCGGGAGCAACGATCCTGACGGCGGTACTCAGCCCGGCTCAACTTGCCGGCGACTTCTCCGCAGACACCAACCTGCTTACGCACGGCGCCAATGGAAAGACGGGGTTATCCACGCACCCAATACCGTTCGCCATTGGTTCGTGTCAGCAGGGAACTGCATGGAATAAGTGCTTTCCGACCGGACAAATCTCGCCGCAGGATTTCAATACCGTCTCGGCTGCGCTGATCAAGAAATATGTGCCGGCATCGAACGAGACTCTTGGCGCCAATGCTTACTACAACTACAACACTGCGAATACGCTGAAGGACGACCAATATATCGTTCGCATCGATGAGCAACTCACACAGAGGGACTCGCTTTTCGGGTCGGTCATTTGGGAGTCGGCTCCAACCACCGACACCCTGCCGTTTACCGGCTCCACGCTTCCCGGATTCGCCGAAGTCAATGCCGCGCACACCTATTTTTTCGATGGCGACTACACCCATACCTTCAACCAGACGACTCTCAATGAATTGCGGGCAAGCTATTTCCGTTTCAACGACAACGGGGTCAACCCCGCGGCGCCTGTCGCGCCTTCAAGCGCCGGTTTCAACATCACACCTTCTGACGCGGCTGCCGAGTCGCTGCCGTATATCGGAATCACAGGATATTTCTCGCTTGGCTTCAGCCATAATGGTCCGCAGCCGCGCATCGGCGGAAACTACGACTTTATGGACAACTTCAGCAAAGTTGCGGGAAACCACAACCTGAGGTTTGGCGCGAACATCCAACACTATACCGTCAGCAATCCCTTTTATTCGTCGAACAACGGAAGCTACAGCTTTGGCGGCGGTGGGAGCTATAGTTCCGGCGATCCCATGGTTGATTTTCTAATGGGCGTTCCACAGAACTACGATCAAAATTCTCCTGGAGACATCATAGCCAGCGCGTGGGAATACTATTTCTATGCTCAGGACAACTGGAAGATTTCGGATACGATGACGGTGAACTATGGCATGGGATATGACACCGAAACCCCTTACGCGAATCTCCAGTTCGGACGCATAGGCGTAACTTGCTGGACAGATACCACAACGCAATCGAAAGTATTCTCCAACGGACCTCCCGGACTTCTCTGGCCTGGCGATCCTGGCTGCAACACCTATGGAGGCCCCACCACCAAGCTTACCGACATCGCACCGCGGGTTGGCTTCGCCTGGTCGCCAAACAATGGGCCGCGGCTACTGATCGGAACGCCTGGCGAGCACTTGTTTTCGATACGCGGCGGCTTCGGCGTTTACTACAACCGCAACCAGGAAGAAGGCAGTCTCCAGAATCTCGGAGATCCGCCGTTTGTCTTCCGTTCTCATGGCGCCGCCGATATCGGAGGCAGTCCGGCCTTTGCGAATCCATTCCAGGATGTGGCCGGCAGGCCGGGGCTTTCCGAGGCGAATCCATTTCCATTTGCAACGCCGCGACCGGGACAGACCATCGATTTCCGTCCCTACGAGCCGCTGGATCTCAACAACACCAGCCCGACCTATGCGGTTCCTTACACCGATAACTACAACCTGAACGTCCAACGGGCGCTGCCGAGCGATATGGTTCTGACCGTCGCCTATGTGGGTTCGCTCGGCAGGAAGCTGGTACGGACTTACGAGGGCGACCAGATCACGCCTGCGGGTCAAGCCGCCTGTCTGGCCAATCCGGCGTGCGTGTCGGACCGAGCCTCGGCTTCGCTGCTCTTTCCGCAGTATAAAGACCAGCCTGCAACCATTCCGGGCACCACACTCCCTTACTACCTTTCGGTTGGCACGCAGCATACCGACGGCTCTTCCAGCTACAACTCCTTACAGGTTTCTGTCGCCAAGCAAACGACCCACGGGTTGTACTTTACCGTGGCGTACACCTATAGTCATGGGCTGGACAATGCCTCAGGACTGGAAAGCTCCGGCTTTGGCAATCGGGGCACGAACTGGGTTCCTGGGTTCCAGTACCTGAGCTACGGCGATTCCGATTACGACGCGCGCCAGCGGCTGGTGGCGTTGTACAACTATGAAGTGCCGCTGTTGCACAGCATGAACAACAATCGGTATGTGCATTACGCGCTCGGGGGCTGGCACGTTACCGGCATCACCGCGATGCAAACCGGCTTCCCAGTAACCATCGCGGAAACCAGCGTATATAACTCGCTCTACTGCGACCAGTTCAGCTACTATGCTTGCCCGGACACGCCGAATACTTCTACCTTCCACATCCCAAGCCTCAATCCGCGAGCGTCGGGACACTTCTGGTTCAATAACAGCGTCTTTTCCGCCGAGGGAATCGGAACCTTCGGGAACGTGAAGCGCAACTTCTTCCATGGTCCCGGATTCGACTATTCCAACATCGAGCTGTACAAGAATTTGCCCCTTGGAGGAGCGAACAGCCGTCGCTTCATCCAGCTTCGTCTGGAGGCGTACAACGCCTTCAATCATGCAAATTTCGCTTCTCCTAACAGCAACTTCAGCGCCGGCCCGCACTTCGGTCAGATCACCTCGGTGATTCAGCCGGGGTCCGGCGACCCACAACCGGGCCGGGCCATCCAGATTGCCGCCAAGATCTACTTCTAGGGTTGAGGCACACTTGCGCAACGGATTTACCCCGAATCCCTTGCGGAACGCTCCATGACTTCGCGGCAAACTGGCAACGCGCCGGTTCCAGTTTGTCCGCCTGTCCTACGATCATGCATCTGTTTCTGTCTCAAAATCATTACTCCAGGCAGCATCTCCCATGCCTGCTGGCTTTTTAGAGATTGTGCTTTTGGAGGAATAACCCAGTGAGGAATACCCACGTTCACGCGCGCCTCCAGATGGCGGCGTTGCTTCTCGTCAGCCTTCCTTTAGCAGCGCAGGACGTTAGCCGGAAACCAGCTCGCCTTGCTCCGAACCCTACCTCTACAACCATTGCGGCGCAGCAGGCAGGACAGTCGGCAACCGAGAGGATCGATCTCGCCATGTACCAGCGCATTATGGACGAGGGATTCAACCGCTCGCACATTATGGACTACGCCAGTGCGCTGGCCGACGACATTGGCCCGCGCCTGACGGGCTCGCCCAATATGGCGAAGGCTAACAAATGGACGCGGGAACAGTTCAAGGCCATGGGTTGCTCGAATGCGCATCTGGAATCGTGGGGCGAGTTTGGCATGGGCTGGCAGCAATTGAACACCTGGGTCAGAATGGTATCGCCGGATACGGCGGTCTTCATCGCGCAGGCAACGCCGTGGTCGCCTTCCACCAACGGCCCGGTGACCGGCGATGTTGTCTGGGTCAACATTCAGGACCAGAAGGATTTCGCCCAGTACAGGGGTAAGCTGGCTGGAAAGGTGGTGTTGTTCGGACCGATGCGTGCCGTTCCGCCGGTGGACGAACCGCTGTTCACGCGCTTCAGTCGGCAGCAGTTGGATGCGCTGACCGAATATCCCGCCCCTGGTGACCAGGCGTCGGATCTCAGCAAGCGTATCCAGGCAGCGTCCCGGCGCCGCGAGCTGATCGACAAAGTTGCTCAGTTTTTTGCCGACGAGCATGTCGCGGGCGTCATTGTGCCCAGCCGCGATGCCCCGGACGGTGGAGGTTCCGGTGGAACCTTCTTCGACGACAACGGCGGCGCCCTGGGCACACAACCCTATAACAGCGACTATCGCGTGAAGGTGCCGGTTGTTGTCATGGCCATTGAGCATTACGGCCGTATGTACCGCCTGCTGAAAGCGAAGGTTCCAGTCAGCGTGCAGATGGATGTGGAGACGAAGTTTACCGGCGATCATGAGCAGGGATACAACACCATTGCGGAAATTCCAGGCACGGACCCCAGCCTGAAAGACCAGCTAGTCATGCTTGGAGGTCACCTCGATAGCTGGATCTCCGGCACCGGGGCCACAGATAACGGGGCCGGTGCTGTGGTGGCGATGGAAGTCATGCGTATTCTGACGGCCCTGCATGTGCATCCACGCCGCACCATTCGGGTGGCTTTGTGGAGCGGAGAAGAGGAAGGTCTGGACGGCTCGCGCGGTTACGTAAGGGACCACTTTGGCAGCTATCCAGTCTCGACGGCCCCGGATCAAATGAAACTTCCGGGATGGCTGCGCAAGCCGGCAGGGCCGCTGACGATCAAGCCGGACCAGAAGCTGGTGTCAGCCTATTTCAACCTGGACAACGGTGGCGGACGCATTCGCGGCGTCTACCTGCAGGAAAATGCCTCGGTCGCGCCGATTTTTGCGCAATGGATAGCACCGCTGAAGACTCTGGGTGTGACCACGCTTACCCTGCGAAACACCGCGAGCACCGACCACATCGCCTTTGACGCGGTTGGCATTCCTGGCTTTCAGTTCATTCAGGATCCGCTCGATTACAAGACGCGAACCCACCACTCGAATATGGACGTATATGAAGAACTCCAGCCGGGAGATCTTCAGCAGGCCGCTGTGGTCGAAGCGATCTTTGTTTACGATGCCGCCATGCGCGACGAGATGTTGCCGCGCAAGCCGCTACCCCGGCCGAAGGCCATGGTCGATACCAGCGGACCGCTGCCGCTGCCGGGCGTCTTCCCGGACGCAGTACAATCGGCGCAATGACACTTTCTCGCAACGGAGCACCGATGAAATCGTTCCATAGCGCAGGATTCAAATTGCGGTTTCTTCCTGCTGTTGTATTGCTTTCGGGTTTTCTTTGCTGCGCGGACGCGCAGACCCCGTCGGCAGGCATCGCCAGCTATCCAACCCTTGGCAATCCCACCGCCGCGTTAGCGACCCCGGATGCCCAATACATCTTCGTCTCCGTAACCAATGTAGGCGGCCCCAACTACTCCACTCCGGATTCGGAGGCCGGGAAAAGGCATGGTGTCGTCTCCGGCCTTCAGGTCTTCCGCAATGCGGGTGGCAGGCTTCAGTCCGTCGGCCTGATTCGGCTCGGCAGCAAAGGCGCCAACGGTGTCACGCTGCTTCCCGGCGGAAAGACCCTCGTCGTCGGCGTGGGAGATGCCGGAGTCGCCTTCGTCAATGTGCAGGACGCAATTCATGGCGCAGCCAAGCCTTATTTTGTTGCTCAGGGCAGAAGCGCCGGCGCCTATGATGTGGTCTCCACCCCGGATGGAAAATATCTTTTCTCCGCCAACGAATATGGGCACTTTCAGGGACAACGAGGCAATGTCGGTATCCTTGCCGTGCAATCCGATGCCGCCGGTCGCGTCACCCACGCCCAGACCATCGGGCACATCCCGGCGGGTAACAAAGTCCCCAGCCTTACCATCTCCCCGGATGGAGCCCGGCTCTATATCGCAAGGGAGATACTCCCCACCAAGGGAGTGTCCCACTTTTCCGGCATGAGCAATCCCATGCTGACAAAGAATGACTGCGTGCAGAGAATCGGGACTCCACCCCGTCCGAACGGCCTCATCACTGTCGTCGACGTGAAGCGCGCCATCGCCTCCGGTTCGGGTCAAAGCGCCATACTCTCCGAGGTAGCAGCGGGGTGCTCGCCGGTGCGCGTGATTGAGACCAGGGACGCGTCCACCCTCTTCGTTTCAGCGCGCGGAGACAACAGAATTCTCACCTTCAGCCCACATTTGCTCGACTCCGACCCGGAGCATGCCTTTCTACGGGGATTCTCCTCCGGCGGCGTGGCGCCCGTAGGAATCCGTCTCTTCGCGGGCGAGCGGCGTCTTCTGGTCGCAAACTCCAACCGCTTCGTGGACAGCAACGGGGGCGTCGCCATCCTCGACGTCTCCCGGCCGGAACAGCCTGGCATCGTTGAAACTATACCCGCAGGAGAGTTTCCGCGAAACGTCAACCTGTCTCCTGACGGACGATTCCTCTACCTTACCGACTATACTTCTCGTACGTTGGAGGTAATCGCTGTGCCGCCCTCTCTCCAGATTCCAGAGAAGTAGCGCGCGGCAGACGATCTTGTTTCGCATTCATCAATAACAAATTTGATAGTTATCATCCTTGATGCAGTGAATCATCGCAGAAGGTCACGCTGAATGTAACTCAGCGCAATGAAGAATCGAGATTCCTTTCGCCTCATCCGGACCGCTATGACCTTCCGGATTCTTCGTTGTGCTCATGATGACGGGCTTTCTTTTTGACCACAGTATGTTTGAATTTGCTTTAAACAGAGTTTCCTTCCTCACATTCGGAGCGCAAAATGACAAGCCGACATTGGTCCACCTTG
>JAKAQS010000167.1 GCA_021819585.1 Acidobacteriota bacterium | reverse complement strand
GCCTATGTCGCTCGAATACGGCTTTCGTAGCTTCATACTCTACGATTACCGCGCCGAGCATGCCCAATGCATCCCTTTTCTTACTCAAAACCGATATCCCGTCCCAAGATCGTAAACAGGCTCTTAGGCAACCAGATGGTAGGAAGGCGAATCAGATGCAGCATCCGCCGAACACAAACTCTGGCGGCTCGGTCGATCCTCAGGACCGGGCATCTATCCTGTTTGCTTTCTTCGGCTGCCGCATGGCGAGAAGTCTATAGTAAGAAGTCTGTAGGAAAGAAGTAAAAAGTCTGTAGGAAAGAGTCCGGGATCTTCCCGAGCGGGCGGACCAGGCAGAATCCCCGCTCAAAACTGGGTTCTACAAGCTTTGGTTCCAAATCTTTGCTTTGATTCCAAAATGGAGGCGACGGAAGATGGCGGGCACGCCGGCCATCTCCGCCGATAGATATGAAAAATCGCAGAGCTGCATTTGCTGTATGGATCTTCGCCGCATGTTTCGCGCTGTTGCTCGCCGGTTACAACTTCTCCGGCTGCAGCTCGCAGATGAGCACCACCACCTCGAGCAATGGCATGGCCACGCTCACCACAGCCGTGACAGACCCGGCCGAGTGTTCCAAGGCTGTGGGCGGCTCCTACCAGCATGTGTACGTAACCATCGTGGACATCAAGGCGAATCAGAGCTCCAGTGCCAGCGGCACGGACTCTGGCTGGGTGGATCTGTTGCCGGGCATGCAGCCAACCCAGGTGGACCTGTTGGGCAGCGCGGCAACGGGCGGATGCTTCCTGGCAACGCTCGGCGATAGCCTGGAGGTGCAGGCAGGCAACTATCAGCAGATTCGGCTGATTCTGGGTTCGAACAGCTCCACCGCGGTGAGCGGCGCCAATCAGTGCAATGCTACCGGCGGCCTGAATGCGGTGAACTGCGTCGAAACCTCCGATGGAAACTGGCATTCGCTGAAGACCCCGAGCGCGCAGGAGACGGGCATCAAGATTCCCGCAGCGCAGATCGCAGGGGGATCCCTGAACGTGGCAGCCGGACAGACCGTGGATCTGGTCATCGACTTCCGAACGTGCGAGTCCATCATCAAGGCAGGCAACAGCGGGCAGTATATTCTGCAGCCGGTCCTCCACGCCGGTCAGGTGAGTACGGTCTCGACCTCGATCAACGGTACCGTGGTGGCCTCCGGGACGGGCAAGCCGCTAGCCGGGGCCAACGTGCTGGTTTCTTTGGAACAGCCCGATGCGAATGGGGTGGACCGCGTCGTCGAGTCCACAGTTGCCAGTTCCAGCAATGGCTCCTTTGTCTTCTGTCCGGTGATGCCGGGAACCTATGACATCGTCGTCAATGCGTACAACCCGATCACCAATCTGGCCTACAACGTGGCCGTGGAGACAGGGGTGCAACCGGGCGACACCACCGGGGCCATACCGTTGACCGTTGCGACCTTCAGCACCACAACGCTGAACGGTTTTGCCAGCACCCAGGGCGCCTCCAATACGGCCACATCGGTCTTGTTGAACTTCTACCCGCTGGAGGCAAATCCCGTCACTACCAGCAGCACCAAATTCTTCACGGTCCCGCTGCTGATCTCTCCCGTCAATGACCTGGCAACCCTGCCGCAGGAGACCAGCGCGTCGCCTTACGTGGACCCGTCGACAGGCGACTCCACGGCCTGCCCCTCCGGCACGGACTGCGCAACCTTCTCGATGACGGTTCCACAGAGCGGCATCAGCGTCTATGGCTACTCCAGTAGCGGGCCAACGCCGGCAGCATCCACCTATTCAACCACACTTGCCAGCTATACCGTGGATGCACAGGCATGGATGCTGACCTCGCCGACGACGGCCGACTGCACGGTGCCGGAGCTACAGGCAGCGGTGCCTGCGATCACCACCGGCACCACTTCCGGCACGATGCTGACCGTCAATACGACGGCGACAGCTCCTCCGGTGCTGAACTTTACCGGGTGCCAGTAGGGAGTCCGCCCTGCAGGCGTAACCCGCTGGGTGTTGGGGCGCGTGGGCGTCTTCAACCCAACCCAGCGGGCTTGCCTGCCGGGTTGGGTTGAAGACGCCACAGCAAGCGCGTTTCAGGAGACCCATCCTCACGGGGTGGGTCTCAGCTTCTGCGCGTCAGGACAAAGGGGTTGGCTTGGGCTGTGGGCGTGAGGACGACGGTCTGAATGTCCACGTGCGGAGGACGCGTCGCGGCCCATACGATCGCATCCGCAATATCTTCCGGCTGCAGCGGATCAACATTCTGATAGGTTTTGGCCGCGCGCTCCTCGTCGCCACGGAAGCGCACCTTGCTGAACTCCGTCTGCACCATCCCCGGATCGACCGTGGTGACCCGGATCGCGGTTCCGTTCAGGTCGATGCGCAGTCCATCGGTGATGAATCGCTCCGCCGCCTTGGTGGCGCAGTACACGCCTCCATTCGCGTAGGCCATGTGGCCGGCGATGGAGCCAAGGTTGATGATGTGCCCGCGGTCGCGCTCCACCATGCCCGGCAGAACTGTGCGGGTGATGTACAGCAGTCCCTTGATGTTGGTGTCGATCATCTCCTCCCAGTTCTCCAGATCGTCCAGATAAAACTTGCTGAGTCCGCGGCTGAGCCCGGCGTTGTTGACCAGCACGTCCACCGCGCGCCAGGACTCCGGCAGGTCACGCCAGACGCGCTCGACGGATCCCGGATAGCGCACGTCCAGCGCGAGACACAGCAGGTCAGCCGCTCCAGCCGCGCGCAGCTCAGGCGCCATCTCATGGAGGCGTTCCAGCCGGCGGGCGCACAGCAGCAGTCTGGCTCCGTGGCGCGCAAACTCCTGGGCCGTCGCCGCGCCGATGCCGGCGCTGGCTCCGGTAATAAAGACGATCCGGTCTTTCATGGAAGTGGTCATGATCTTCGCCATCTCCTATTCCAAGGCCCGCTGGGCAGGGCCTCTTTCCTCAGGCTTCTTGTTGTACGCCTCTTCGGGCTCCGGGGGAAAGCCCGGCGGCGAGTTCAGCGTTTGATGCCCGCGGCCGAGGCTTTGGCCGCCAGATCCCGGGCGATCAGGCCGCCGTGGAAGCGGCCGTTCTCAATGAAGATCTCATTGGTGCGCTCGCCGGCAACCACCACCCCGGCCAGGTAGATGCCGGGTACGTTGGACTCCAGCGTGGCCGGATCGCAGACCGGACAGCGCGCATTGGCCTCATCCAGACGCACCCCCAGAGATTGCAGAAAGGTGAAATCAGGGTGGTAGCCGGTGAGCGCGAAGACGAACTGGTTGGGAAGAGAGCGGGGGCCTTGCGGAGTCTGCAAGGTCACGGCGTCTTCAGTGATCTCACTCACCGTGGTGTTGAAGAAGGCCGCCACCTCGCCGTTCTTGATGCGATTCTCAATGTCCGGTTTGATCCAGTACTTGATGTGGTGATGCAACTCGGCTCCGCGGTGTGCCAGGGTAACGCGGGCTCCGTGCCTCCACAGCTCCAGGGCCGCAATCGCCGCCGAGTTCTTTCCCCCGATGACCAGCACGTCCTGCCCAAAGTAGGGGTGCGGCTCATGGTAGTAGTGCATCACCTTGGGCAGGGTCTCGCCGGGGATGTCCAGGGTATTGGGCAGATCGTAGTAGCCGGTGGAGACGATCAGCTTGCGCGCCCGGTGGGTCAGCTTGCGGCCAAAGGCGTCCGTGGCGTAGACCTGGAAGGCTCCATCGGCGCCGGTGACGCGGTCCACATTCTGGTACTGGCGAACGTCGAGCTGGTAGTGCTGAGCGGCCTTGCGGTAGTACTCCAGAGCCTCCGCGCGGGTGGGCTTCTGGTGCGGCGACGGAAAAGGGATGTCGCCGATCTCCAGCAGCTCCGGGGTGGTGAAGAAGGTCATATTGGCCGGGTAGTGGAACAGGGAGTTGGTCAGGCAGCCCTTGTCCACCAGGGCCACGCGCAGCCCCAGCCGCTGCGTGGCGATGGCGCAGGCAAGTCCGGTCGGACCGGCTCCAATCACAAGCACATCCACATCTGCAACATCCGGCGTACGCTGGTTCATACTTCGATTTTATGGGGCTGCTCGATCTTATGGGGCCGGCTTATGGGGCTGGGGCACGGATCTCCTTGACGGATCTTGTCGCGTTCATGGATTTTCTTCACGCGCTTCGGGGCAGGGGATGGGCAGGCGCGCCTGGCGGGGACTGGGGCATCTCCGGCAGTGTTCCTGCGTGGGAGCAGGGCCACGGCGTGCGGGCCAAAGGGGTAAAGTTAGGCCATGGGGAAGATGGCTCGGCAGCGGCTGTATGCGGCGCGATCCAGTAGAGAGGACATCACTTGAGGTTCCTTCATGCCATTGGGGCTGCGCTCCTGTTGCAGGCGGGTCTTCCGTCGCTGGAGATCGCTCCCCCGGCGCGGGCCTTGCCCCAGCATCTGCGTTATGTTCGCTCCTTGAGCCTGCCCGCGGAAGCCTCCGGCGTAGCCTGCGCGGTGCTGGACGGCAGCGTCTATGCCCATGCCTCCAGCCCCTCGCTGGACGATCTCCGCATCTTCCGCGTGCCGGGCGGCGGCAAGGGAGAGGGAGGGCCGCAGGAGGTTCCCTTCGTCGTCAGCTACAGCCAGGCGCAGCCCTCTGGCGAGCAGACGGCGACGGTGCGTAACCTGCGGCTGACCCAGGGCGCGCTGGAGTTCGACCTGGAGATGCCGGCGCGGGCCTACACACAGGTGGATCTCCATTTGGCCGCGCGGAACTTCATCGCCACGGCGGAGGTGACCGGGTGGGACAGCCGGGCGGAGTCCGGGCGCACTGCGCAGCATCTGGGCGAGTTCGTGCTCTTTGATCTCAGCGCCGAGCATCTGGCGCGCTGGACCTCGCTGGCCCTGCAGGAGTCCACCTTTCCAAAGCTGCATATTCGGCTGCGTCCGCGGCCGCTCAGCGGCGGCGCGTTTCCGCACCTCTCTCCAGCGATCGTTCAGAGCGCGACCGTTCCCGCCAACCGCGAGGCCCAGACGCTGTACAGCGTTGTGGCCGGCACTTCAGCCCTGGTGGAGAGTGGAGGTACAACAATCGCCGTGTTTCACGTCCCGGCCCATGTTCCCATCGAGCGGGTTCAGTTTCTGTTGAATCCGAAGGGTCCAACGGAGTTTCTACGCAAGGTGGTGGTGACGGCGCAGGCGGAGCCAAGCAGCGCCGAGGCCGATCCGCCGCAGGAGACCGTGAGCGGCCGGATCTGGCGAGTGGATCGCCCGGCCGATCTCGGTGCTCCCGCAGTGAGGGCTGCCAAGCTGGCGTTCGCGGCGGTGATTGCGTCCAACCTGCACGCTCCGGCGACGATTCGGGTGGCCGTGGAAGACCATGGAGAGATGCCTCTGGGCCTTCAAGCCGTGCAGTTGGAGATGCGCCGGCGAACGCTCTGCTTTGAAGCCTCCGCGGGCGCGGCTTATACCCTGCGCTATGGTGAGGCAGGGCTGGGCGAGGATGAGCCCGGCGATGGCGTGGGCGCGCTGGCCGGCCTGCCGGCGGATCCGATTGTGGCTAAGCTAGGATTGGAAGAGATCAATCAGGATTACATCCGGCGCCCTGTTCCCGGCCGGCAAGAGGAGCGCAGCCCCGATCTTCGCTGGATCGCCCTGCTGGCCGCGATCGCAGTATTCGGAACCGCTGTCAGCCGGCGAGCCACGCGGCAAGGAAGGCGAAGGTAAGAGAGTTTGAGACGAGGCGGACAGAGGCGAGGAAGGGCCCGCATCTGGGGTTGGGCAGAGGCACTGTCGGCAGCGTGCTTGCTTTTCTCCGCGGCGGCGATCGGCCAAGTGGTCCCGCAGGCTCCCTCCACCACCCAGAAGGCGGTTCCAGCGGAGATTGCGGCCGCTCGCCAGGCGTTGGCCGCCAGAAAGTTCCAGCGCGCCGAGGAGATGTTTGCCGGCTTTGCCCGGTCGCATCCAGGCAACATCGATGCCGAAGAAGGGATCGGCGACGCCGAGCTGGGCATGCATCAGTACCTGGCTGCCGAGATCCAATACCGCAAAGTGGTTGAGCAGGAACCCGAGTTCTGGATCGCCCACGAGAATCTGGTGATTGTGGAAGCCAAGCTGGGCCGCTGGGGAGAGTTCGACCGGGAGCGCGCTCTGCTGCGCGACGCGCGGGAGCGCGGAGCCCCCGGCATCAGCGCCCGGGAGAGCGATGTCATCGATTCGTTTCACGTCCGCGGAGAACACTGGATTGTTCGTGAGTACTTTGAGCCGGTGGGTCGTTCGCTGACCCGCTACAACTTTGAGTACTTTGGCCCCGATGGCCGGGTGCGGGAGTACGTCTCGCTGGAGTCCGCCGAAGCGGCCCGCCGGGCCCTGATTCGCAGCCCCAACGTCGTCATCGGGGCCGATCCCACCCGGGCGCCGGCCATCAAGGACTTCGCGCTGAACTTCTACACCCTGAAGTCTCACGGGACGATCAAGCTCTATCCCAAGGGCGAACCCCGCTATGAACAGGTGCGCGCTGACCTGATTCACTGGTTGCGAACGCATCCCGCACCGGCCGGGGACTGAAGCCGAGCCGGCGGCGCTGCGCAAGGCTCGGTGGCCGGCCCGGGAAGGCGGCTATCGCACGGAGGCATCCATCTCCGAGAAGTAGTTGGAGGGCTTGAGCAGCTCGCGCGGCTTGGAGCCTTCCGCCGGACCCACCAACCCATCGCGCTCCATCATGTCGATCAGATGCGCGGCGCGGCCGTAGCCGATGCGCAGACGCCTTTGCAGAAGTGAGGTGGAAGCCTTGCCGAACTCGAAGACCAGGCGCACGGCGTCGTCAAAGAGCGCGTCATCCTCCTCGCTCTCCGCTGCTCCGGCGTCTTCCCCGGCCTTCTCGTCCTTGGGGCCCTCCAGGAAGCCATGCACGTACTCGGCCTCGCCTTGCTCCTTCCAGAACCCGGTGACGGCCGCAATCTCCTTTTCAGTGACAAACGGAGCGTGTACGCGCTGCAGACGGGAGGTGCCGGGAGGAAGAAACAGCATGTCGCCGCGGCCCAGCAGGCTCTCGGCGCCGTTGGAGTCGATGATGGTTCGCGAGTCCACTTTGGTGGCCAGGCGGAAGCTCATCCGAGTGGGCACGTTGGCCTTGATGAGGCCGGTGATCACATCCACGGAGGGCCGCTGCGTGGCCAGCACCAGGTGGATTCCCACGGCCCGCGCCATCTGCGCCAGCCGGGTGATGGCCTCTTCCACGTTGGCGCGGTCCAGCATCATCAGGTCCGCCAGCTCGTCGATGATGATCATGATGTACGGCAGCGGCTCCTGATTGACGTCTTCAAAGAGATATTCACTGCCATGCTCAAAGAGCTTGTTGAACTGCTCGATGTTGCGCACGTGATTGGCGGCCAGCAGCTTGAGCCGGCGTTCCATCTCCCGCACCGCATTGCGCAGCGCATTGGCGGCCAGCTTGGCCTCCGTAATGATGGGCGTGAACAGGTGGGGAATGCCTTCATACATGCCCAGCTCCACCCGCTTGGGATCCACCAGGATCATGCGCACCTGTTCGGGAGTGGACTTGAAGAGCACGCTCATGATCATGGCGTTGATGGCCACGGATTTACCCGAGCCGGTAGAGCCGGCGATCAGGATGTGCGGCATGCCGGCCAGATCGCCGGTCACGATGCGTCCGCTGATGTCCTTGCCCAGGGCGAAGGCCAGCTTGCTCTTGCTCTGCGCAAAGCTCTCGCATTCGACCACTTCGCGCAGCCAGATGGTCTCGCGCTGGCGGTTGGGCACCTGGATGCCGACAGTCGACTTGCCGGGCATCCGTTCGATCAGGATGGACTCTGCGGCCATGGCCAGGCAGAGGTCATCGGCCAGGCCGGTGACGCGGGAGTACTTGACGCCGGCGTCGGGGCGGAACTCAAAGGTGGTGACCACCGGCCCGGGATTGATCTGCTCCACGCAGCCGTCCACGCCGAACTCGGCGCACTTCTCCACCAGGATGCGGGCCTCCTCGCGCAGCTCGCTCTCGCGCACCTGGGCACGCTCTTCGGAGCGGTAGAGAAGGGAGCTGGGGGGCAGCTTGTATCCGCGCACGGACTTGGGGGTGATGGCGACGGCCATCAGGTTGGCATCGGCGCGCTGGCCAAAGGCGATGTTCTGGGCAGCGATGTCGGCCATCGGGGAGGGCATGGGCGGCAGCGCCGGAGCCAGTGCAGGGGAGGCTGCGGCGCAGGATGCGGAAGGCCGCGCCAAAGACGGAGCCAAAGACGGGGCCTGCGTGGGCGCAGCAGACGCCGGCCGGGAAAGAATCGGTGGAGGCGTGCGCCGTTCGGGCGCGTCCAGCCAGCCATCATCGTCGGCCTCACGCTGGGATGGGTCGACTGCTCCGGGGAACGGAAGTCCGGGCTCAGCGGCGCTGCCCAGCGGCGCGGCGGCTGCGGCCAATTGTTCCGCAAACGGAGCCGCTGCCGCCGCTGCAACCTGCAATCCGGTAACCGGAGCTTCATCCACCATGGTGCGCGGCATAGATC
>JAKAQS010000166.1 GCA_021819585.1 Acidobacteriota bacterium | reverse complement strand
CGCATGTCAACGTAGGGACGATCGGGCACATCGATCATGGCAAGACGACGCTGACGGCGGCGATCACCAAGGTGCTGTCCAAGCACAATCCGAAGAACACATTTCGTTCCTTCGATACGATCGACAACGCGCCGGAGGAGCGCGAGCGCGGCATCACGATCGCTACCTCGCACGTGGAGTATGAGACGGCCAACCGTCACTATGCGCACGTGGACTGCCCCGGCCACGCCGACTACATCAAGAACATGATCACCGGAGCGGCGCAGATGGATGGCGCGATTCTGGTGGTGGCGGCCACCGACGGTCCGATGCCGCAGACCAAGGAGCACGTGCTGCTGGCGCGGCAGGTGGGCGTGCCGTACATCGTGGTGTTTCTGAACAAGTGCGACGCGGTGGAAGATCAGGAGCTGGTGGACCTGGTGGAGATGGAGGTCCGGGAGCTGCTGAACAAGTACAACTTCCCTGGCGACGATGTGCCGGTGGTGCGCGGCTCGGCGCTGGGAGCTTTGAACGGAGAGGCGCAGTGGGAGGCCAAGATCGACGAGCTGATGGAGGCGGTGGACAAGAACGTGCCGCAGCCGCACCGTCTGGTGGATCAGCCGTTCCTGATGCCGATCGAGGATATCTTCTCGATCTCCGGGCGCGGCACGGTGGTGACCGGGCGCATCGAGCGGGGCAAGGTGAAGGTGGGCGAGGAGGCCGAGATTGTGGGCTTCCGGGAGACGCGCAAGACGGTGGTGACCGGCGTGGAGATGTTCAAGAAGCAGTTGGACGAGGGGCTGGCCGGAGACAACGCGGGCCTGCTGCTGCGCGGCATCGCCAAGGAGGATGTGGAGCGGGGCATGGTGCTGGCCAAGCCGGGCTCGATCACGCCGCACACCCAGTTCAAGGGCGAGGTGTACGTGCTGAGCAAGGAAGAGGGCGGTCGGCACACGCCGTTCTTCAACGGCTATCGTCCGCAGTTCTACTTCCGGACCACGGACGTGACCGGCTCGGCGAAGCTGCCGGAGGGCACCGAGATGGTGATGCCGGGCGACAACGTGACGCTGGAGGTGACGCTGCACACCCCGGTGGCCATGGAGAAGGGACTGCGCTTCGCCATCCGCGAGGGTGGACGCACGGTCGGCGCCGGCACCATCTCCGAGATCGTCAAGTAGCAACTGCACCAAGCGCCGAACGGCCTTGGCGCAAAGGCAGATTCAGGCGGCGGGCTTTGGCTCGCCGGCACAACCGAAGAACGAGGGCTGCCGGTTCGCCAAGAAGCAGGACGGCCGGCAGTCACTCCAAACGATCTTTGAGCAAGGGCTCTCTGTTGAGAGGGCTGGAAAGAAGCAGGAACTCGCCATGGCACAGCAGCGCATTCGTATTCGCCTGAAAGCTTATGACTATCGTGTTCTGGACACCTCCACGGGAGAGATTGTCGAGACGGCAAAGCGCACAGGCGCACAGGTTGCGGGACCGATTCCCCTGCCGACCATCAAGAACAAGTACTGCGTCCTGCGTTCCCCGCACGTGGACAAGAAGTCGCGCGAAGCCTTCGAGATTCGCACTCACAAGCGGCTGATTGACATTCTGGAGCCCACCCAGCAGACCGTGGATGCCTTGATGAAGCTGGATCTGCCGGCCGGCGTGGACGTGGAGATCAAGACGGTTACGAAGTGACGGAAGCCGGGCTGGTTTGGCCGGCAGAGAGCCAACCGGCAGAGCGTCTTCCGCAGCAAGAAGCACCTACAGTGCCGGCGCTCAACGCCGCGCATGATGAGGAGAGGAAAGCATGAGCGTTACAGGAATTCTGGGCAAGAAGATTGGCATGACGCAGTTGTTTGATGACCGCGGGGATGTTCACCCGGTGACGGTGCTGAAGGTTGGGCCGTGCGTCATTACGCAACTGAAGACGCTGGCGAGAGATGGCTATGATGCCGCGCAGATCGGCCTGGTGGAGTTTGTCAAGGCGACCAAGGTTAACAAGGCGATGACGGGCCACTTTGCCAAGTCCAACGTTCCGCCCGTGCGGGAGCTGCGCGAGGTTCAGTTGGAGTCGGTTTCAGGCGGCGAGCAGGATCAGACGGCCAAGGCGGGCGACCGGCTTACCGTGGAGATCTTCTCGGAGACCAAGTTCGTCGATGTGGTGGGAACCTCCAAGGGCCGGGGATTCTCCGGCGTGGTTCGCCGTCACCGGTTTGGCGGCGGTCCCAAGGCCCACGGTCATATGTTCCAGATTCAGGGCTCGATCGGCGCCTCCTCGTTTCCCTCCCGTGTCTTCCCTGGGCAGCGCATGCCGGGCCACTATGGCACGGATCAGGTGACGGTTCGCAATCTGCGGATTCGGGGAATTGATGTTGAAGAGAATCTGCTGATGGTGGAGGGCGCGGTGCCGGGAGCCCGGGATGGATATGTTCTGGTCTCCAAGGCCAAGGCTCCTCCCAGAGAGCGGCGAGGGTTTGCCGGCAGCGGTACGCTGGATCCGCTGAAGGCGTCCAAGAAGGCTTCGCCGAAGAAGAAGTAACTCGCCAGGTGGCGGGCTTCCGGTCCTGAAGGGCTCGGGGCCGGCCGCAAGGGGAGAGAGAACAAGAATCAGAACTCTGCGCGGCGGCCAGGCCGGGAACGCAGACGAACAAGAGATTGGCCGGCGGCATCGATCGCCGGCGAGAAAAGAGAAGGACGATGGCCAACATCAAGGTAGTGGATCTCAGCGGGAAGGAAACCGGCTCGGTGGAGCTGGACGCCATCTTTACCGCCGAGGTGAACGAGGCGTTGCTCTGGGAGGCGGTGAAGCACTATCGCGCCAGCCTGCGCCAGGGCACCCATGCCACCAAGAACCGCAAACTGGTCTCGGGCGCGGGAAAGAAGCTGTGGAAGCAGAAGGGAACCGGGCGCGCTCGTGTCGGCTCCATTCGCACGCCGCTCTGGCGGGGCGGCGGCACGGTGCATGGGCCGCAGCCGCGCAGCTATGAGTACCCGTTTCCACGCAAGAAGCTGCTGGGCGCGCTGCGTTCCGCGGTTGCGGCCAAGATCAAGGACGGCAATCTGATCCTGGTGGAGAGCTTTGATGTGGCTGAGGTGAAGACCCGGCTGTATCGCGAGGCGCTCAACAAGCTGGATGCCAAGAAGACCGCTCTTCTGGTGGAGAGCTCGCAACAGTTGCAAGAGAAGCTGTACCTGGGATCGCGCAATCTGCCGGGCGTGGAGCTGGTGCTCAGCTCCGAGGTTCATCCCTATGATCTGCTGCGGTATGAGAAGGCGATCTTTTCCAAGGCTGCCTTCGAGACCCTGACAGAGACCCTGAAGAAGACCGCTTCCCGGCGTAAGCCTGCGAAAGGCCGGCCGCAGCAGGCCGAGAAGGAGGTCGCATAAATGCCGACCCTGTATAACGTCATCCGCCGTCCCTTGATTACCGAGAAGGCTCTGAACACCCGCGAGGTGGAGGGCTCCCTGGTCTTTGAGGTGGCGGCAGATGCAACCAAGACCGAAGTGAAGCAGGCCGTGGAGACCTTGTTCAACGTGAAGGTGGAAAGTATCCGCACCTCCAGCGTTGCGGGCAAGGAGCGCAAGCGCGGCCGTTACGCAGGCTATCTGCCTGACTGGAAGAAGGCGTATGTGCGCCTCAAGGCCGGCGAGAAGGTTCCCGACTTTGCCGCCGAGATTTAAGGGCTGAGGGAGGGGGTTGCGGAGCCAAAAGCGCCGCCTGAATTCCCACCTCGCAGAGCCGCAGTGGGTTCCGCAGTAAAGAGCATCATGTATCGCGCTGACGTATAGAAGTCATGGAGAGCGCGGCAAAGGAAGAGCATCATGCCGATTAAGTCATTCCGTCCGATCACCCCGACCCTTCGCTTCCAGACGAAGCTGGTCAACGACGATATCACCACCGACAAGCCGCACAAGCCGCTGCTGTCCGTCAAGCAGCGCACCGGCGGACGCAACAATACTGGCAAACTATCCGTCCGGCACCACGGCGGCGGCCATAAGCAGAAGTTGCGCCTGATCGACTTCAAGCGCGACAAGTTTGGGGTTCCGGGTACGGTGGCGACCATCGAATACGATCCCAACCGCAGCTCACGCATCGCGCTGGTGAACTATGCGGATGGGGAGAAGCGCTACATCCTGCAGCCCATCGGGCTCAAGGTGGGACAGAAGATCATGAGCGGACCGGAGGCCGATATTCTGGTTGGGAATGCGCTGCCGCTCAAGAACATCCCGACGGGAACGATCGTGCATAACATCGAGCTGCGCCCCGGCAAGGGCGCACAGATGGCGCGTTCGGCCGGCGCTCAGGTGAACCTGATTGCAAAAGAGGGCGATTACGCGCTGCTGAAGCTTCCCTCCGGCGAGACTCGGAGGGTTCTGGTGGAGTGCATGGCGACCATTGGACAGGTCGGCAATACGGACCATGAGAATGTCTCCATCGGCAAGGCGGGACGCAACCGCTGGAAGGGGATCCGTCCGGCCAACCGCGGCGTCTCGATGAACCCAGTGGACCATCCGCACGGCGGCGGTGAAGGCAAGACCTCGGGAGGACGCCATCCGGTTACGCCCTGGGGCCAGCCTACGCGCGGATTCAAGACGCGCAACAACAAGCGCACCGATGTGTTTATCGTGTCGCGCAGGAACAAGGGCAAGTAAGAGCCGGCGGCGGATCTTCGGCTGATGGTTGGCCGTCTGCCGCGGCGCAGAGAAGTTGAGAGATCGGTAGTCAGGGAAGTAGAAGCAACACCAAGTCTCACCGCCGGGCACAAAGAGAAGAACTCAAGGCGGAGAGATTCGTCGTATTCAGCACCGCAGCAACGGAGTCAATCATGTCACGTTCCACGAAGAAGGGCCCTTTTATCGACGCCCACCTGATGACCAAGATCGAGGCGATGAACAGCGCCAACGAGAAGAAGGTGGTTCGCACCTGGTCACGCCGCTCCACGATTCATCCGGAGATGGTGGGTCATACCATCGCCGTACATAATGGACGCAAGTTCATCCCGGTCTACTGCACGGAGAACATGGTTGGCCACAAGCTGGGTGAGTTTTCGGCGACGCGCACCTTCAAGGGGCATTCGGCCAAGGCCGCCGACACCGCGAAGGGCAAGTAGCCGGCGCCGGGACGAGCAGGATCGTTCCGGGCGGGATAACTCCCGGCGAGACTCTCGCCGGATCAGGATTCGCAGATTTGCAGGTTTGAAGGACATCGCAATGCAGAAAGCAATCACGCCAGAAACACCCGAATTTCGCGCTGAGGCCCGCTTCCAGCGTGTCAGTCCTCAGAAGGCCAAGCTGGTGCTTGATCTGATCAAGGGCAAGCGCGTTGAAGCGGCCATTAACACGGTGGCCTTCACCCACAAGCGTATCGCGCCAGTGGTGGAGAAGGTTCTGCGTTCGGCCGTGCAGAACGCGCAACATCTCTCCGACGAGCGGGGACTCGATGTGGACATCGACAACCTCTACGTCAAGACGGCGGTGGCCAACGAGGGTCCGCGGATGAAGCGCATCCGTCCCGCCCCCATGGGACGGGCGTTTCGCTACCAGCGGCGCATCTCCCACCTGGTGATCACGGTTGCGGAGAAGAAGGCCGCGGCCGCCGCCGAACAAGAGGCTGTCCCGGCGGCGAGCAAGAGTGCGGGCAAGCCGGCGGTGAAGAAGGCCGCGGCCAAGAAGGCTGTGGCCAGAAAGACGGCGCCGGCCAGGAAGAAGGCAGCCGCGGCGAAGTAATGGCCGCAGCTTGAGTAAGACACAGATTGTAGTTGGTAGCAACGAATTCGCAGTATCAACCGCGCCGGCTCAACCGGCCATGGTTCAGGAATAGGGAAGCTATGGGACAGAAGGTCCATCCGTACGGATTCCGCCTCGGCATCAACAAGCCCTGGAAGTCGCGCTGGTTCATCGAACGCGGCTATGACAAGCTGCTGGTCGAGGACGTCAAGTTGAAGGCAGAGCTCCGCGAGAAGCTCAAGGCGGCCGGGGTCAGCTCGGTAGAGGTTGAGCGTCCCGGCAACAAGCTGCGGCTGATCATCCGCACGGCGCGTCCCGGCATCATCATTGGACGCAAGGGCGCGGAGATCGACAAGCTGAAGGCCGACATCCAGAAGCGGACCAACCGCGAGGTGTTCATCGACATTCTGGAGGTGAATAAGCCGGAGCTGGACGCCCAGTTGGTGAGTGAGAGCATTGCTCTGCAGTTGGAGAAGCGAGTCAGCTTCCGCCGAGCGATGCGCAAGAGCGTGGACTCGGCCCTGCGCTTCGGTTGCAAGGGGATCAAGGTGCGGGTGTCCGGCCGTCTGAACGGCAATGAGATCGCCCGCTCGGAGTGGTATTTGCAGGGGCGTCTGCCGCTGCACACGCTGCGCGCGGACATCGACTACGGCTTCTCCGAGGCTCAGACGACCTACGGCATCATCGGCGTGAAGACCTGGGTGTACCGTGGCGATATCTACGAGCAGAAGAAGCGGCGCGAGCAGGCGCCGATAGGCGTGGGTGCGTTTTAGCTGAGCGGAGCGCGCTAGAGAGATCCTGGCGCGTTCCGTAGGGTTTTCTCTTGATTTCGGGGTCCGCAGGCGCTATTTGCGGCGGATCTCAGGTATACTGAAACGGTTTGGCCTCGAGTCTGCCCGTGCAGCCTGCTTCACCCGGCCCCTGTTGAACAGGGCGGGCAAGCAGCAGCGGCAGAGACCCCGGCCATCACCTCAGATCCTCTCCTGCGAAGTTGCCAGGCGTTTGTTCAAAGGAAATTTCTCATGCTTTTACCCAAGAAGGTTAAGTTTCGCAAGCAGCAGCGTGGCCGCATGTGCGGCAAAGCGTGGCGCGGCTCGGAGATCTCGTTCGGCGATTTTGGCTTGAAGGTGATGGAGTGCGGGTATATCACGGACCGTCAGATTGAGGCGTCTCGTATTGCGATGACGCGCTTCATCAAGCGTGGCGGCAAGGTCTGGCTGCGCCTGTTTCCGGACAAGCCGATCACCAAAAAGCCGGCCGAAACCCGTATGGGCAAGGGGAAGGGAGCTCCGGATCATTGGGTGGCGGTGGTTCGCCCGGGCAAGATCCTCTTCGAGATGGAGGGCGTTCCCGCCGATCTGGCCAAAGAGGCGATGCGGCTGGCGGCGCATAAGCTGCCGCTAAAGACTTCATTCGTAGTGCGCCCCGGCCTCAAGGCTGAAGTGGCCGCCAAGTAAAGCCGTTCAGGCGATAAGGAACTCATCATGGAAATCGAAAAGATCCGCAACATGAGCGACGATCAGTTGGTGGTCGAAGAGGCCAAGGCGGCTGAGCAGCTCTTTCGCATTCGTTTTGCCAAGAGCCTGGGAAAGCAGGAGGGGTTGGGGAAGATCAAGACCCTGAAGCAGGACATCGCCCGTATCAAGACCATCGTGCGTGAGCGCCAGATGGCGAGTGCTCGTTCGCTGGCAACCGCGAAGGCAGAGAAAGAATAACGAGGGAGTTCATATGGCTGAGTCAACTGTTACCACCTCCGCCGCGGAGCAGGCCGCGCCGCGCCGCACGGAGAAGGTCGGACTGGTAGTGTCCACCAAGATGGAGAAGACGATTGTGGTGGAGATTGAGATGCGCAAGGCGCATCCCAAGTACAAGCGCGTGCTGAAGTCCAACAAGAAGTTCTACGCCCATGACGAGCAGAACTCGGCGCGGGTTGGAGATATGGTGCGCATCCGCGAGACCCGTCCGCTGTCCAAGCTGAAGCGCTGGTCTCTGGAGGAGATCATTCGCCGCTCGTCGCTTTCGGCCTTGCCGGATGAGGCGCCGGAGGCGAGGTAGCTCTGTCCGCAATGTGGTTGCAGGTTGGTTTTTGATGGGAATATCCGGCTGTGAGAGCAGCCGCGGGCCTGAGATAGCAACGGCTTCCCGCCGCCAAGCTCTTGGGCTTCGAGTTTCACCTCTCGAGCGGGATTCCGGCGAGAGATTGAACCAGGAGAATGATCATGGCAGTTCAAATGCGTACCATCCTTGCCGTTGCCGACAACTCTGGAGCCCGCAAGCTCCAGGTGATCCTGCCGCTGGGAGGCGGTCTGGGGCGCAAGGCCGGACTTGGCGATGTGGTTACGGCGGCGGTCAAGGAGGCCTCGCCTGACGGAACGGTCAAGAAGGGCAAGGTTGTCAAGGCGGTGATTGTCCGCACGCACAAGGAGTATCGCCGCCGGGATGGAACCTACATCCGTTTTGACGAGAACGCGGCCGTGGTGATCAACGATGCCATGGAACCGGTAGGGACGCGCGTCTTCGGGCCTGTGGCGCGCGAGCTGCGGGAGAAGAAGTTCTTGAAGATCGTCTCGCTGGCTCCCGAGGTGATCTAGCCGCGGCTTCCCTGGCCGCGGCAACTGATTTCAACCGGATTCCGGCTCCGTAGCGCGTTCCTTGGGACGCCGATCGCCGAGGAAAGAGAGTGACCATGCCGAACAAATTCAAGCCGGCCAGCGCCGGCAAATCGAAGATCCGGATCAAGCGCAACGATATGGTTGTGGTGATCGCGGGCAAGGACA
>JAKAQS010000010.1 GCA_021819585.1 Acidobacteriota bacterium | reverse complement strand
TCGCTGTTAGGGTCCCGGGCCTGGCCGGGGTGGTGCGTTCCGTTGTGCAGTGCGGCTGCCAAGCAGTGCGGCTGCCAACAGGAGCGGTCTGCGGTCGATCGCGCGACGGAGTCACGGCTTGTGGATATCGAGTCAGTCGTCCTCGACCACATTCAGTATCTCCGGCCACAGGGCTTTGATGCCTGCGGGGGACTTTGACGAGACGGGTAGAACGCGATCCACATCATGAGCCTTGCACAGCGCCGAGAGCGATTTGGCAAGCTGGTTTCCGCTGAGGCGATCGGACTTGGTGCCCACGACCAGGTGGGGACGCTGCATGGCGCGCAGGGCGTTGATGAGCAGGGTATCGCTCGGCTGAGGGGGAATGTTGGTGTCCACCAGACAAAGGCAGAGCGCGAGCTGCTGACGTTCGCCAAGGTAAGGCTCGATGAAGGTGGGCCACTCCGCGGAAATGGACTTGGAGACCTTTGCGTAGCCGTAGCCGGGCAGGTCGGCGAAGATCAATGAGGGACGCGGGGCAAAGCTTGTCCCGCCACTCTTGCCGGTGGTCTTGTGCAGCGCAAAGAAGTTGATGGCGCGAGTGCGGCCGGGCGTGGAGGAGACCTTTGCCTCCTGGGCGCCAAGCAGAGCGTTGATTAGGGAAGACTTGCCAACGTTGGATCGGCCCAGGAAGGCTACCTCCGGGGCGTCGAAGGTGCGCGCGGCGTTGGGGAAGTGGTCAGGACTGGTTGCCGAAAGCAGAAACCGGGTGACAAAGTGCATGAGTTGAGACTATCGCTCTGGAGGGTCTTTGGGCGATCGGCAGGCGAGTGCGGCGTTCTGAACCGTGCTGACGCCGCGCGGAGCCGAGGTATCCTTTTGACTGACAGCCAAGTCTGTATCCTCCGAGGTCTTTAATCTTCGATGTCTCGCACGGTTCTTCCCGGTAAGCCTTACCCCCTGGGCGCAACGCCGATGGCCCTGGGGACAAACTTCGCTCTCTTCTCCGAGCACGCCACGGCGGTCCTTGTTTGCCTGTTCAATGATGCCGGAGAGCAGACCGAGTGTGTGGAGTTGAAGGAGCAAACGACCTTTGTCTGGCACGGCCTGGTGCGCGGTGTGCAGCCCGGACAGCGTTATGGCTACCGCGTGGATGGCCCCTGGGATCCGAGCCGGGGGATGTGCTTCAACCGGTCCAAGCTCATGGTGGACCCCTATGCCCGGGCGATCTCAGGTGAGGTGGATCACAGTGGACCCATCAGGGCCTGTGTCGGAGGGATGGAGGAGGAGGATCCTGCCCGCTGCGACGCCGATGATGCGGCCTCCGTGCCCAAGAGCGTTGTGGTGGATTGGCACTTCGATTGGGAAGAGGATCACCCGCTGGAGACTCCCATCTCCGATTCGGTGATCTATGAGGTGCATGTGCGGGGATTTTCCCTTAAAAATCCGAAGGTGCCGGAGAAGCTGCGCGGCACCTTCGCCGGCCTTGCCCACGAAGCAAGTATCGCGTATCTGAAGAATCTCGGCGTCACAGCCGTTGAACTGATGCCGGTGCATCACTTCATCGACGAAGCAAAGCTCATCAAGCGCGGCCTGCGCGATTACTGGGGTTACAACACGCTGGGCTTCTTTGCGCCCATGGCGCGCTACAGCTCCGGCGGCGATACGGGACAGCAGGTGAATGAGTTCAAGGAGATGGTCAAGCGGCTGCACGAAGCCGGGTTGGAGGTGATTCTGGATGTGGTCTACAACCACACCTGCGAGGGCGATGAGCAGGGGCCGATGCTCTTTCTCAAAGGCGTGGACAATATCACCTACTACCGCACCGAGATCGACAATCCGCGCCGCTATGTGGACTATACGGGGACGGGAAACTCGCTGAATGTCTATCATCCGCAGACCCTCAAGCTCATCATGGACAGCCTGCGCTACTGGGTGACCGGAATGCATGTCGATGGCTTCCGCTTCGATCTGGCATCGACGCTGGCCCGCGAGCTGCATGACGTCAACAAGCTGGGCGCCTTCTTCGACACCATTCACCAGGATCCAATCCTGGCCCACGTCAAGCTGATTGCGGAGCCCTGGGACATCGGCGAGGGCGGCTACCAGGTAGGGCGCTTCCCGGTGCTATGGGCGGAGTGGAACGGCAAGTACAGGGACACGGTGCGGCGGTTCTGGAAGGGGGATAGCGGGCAGCTCTCAGACTTTGCTCACCGCCTGACCGGCTCCAGCGACCTGTATCAGAACGACGGACGCAAGCCGTCCGCGTCCATCAACTTCGTGACCGCGCACGATGGATTCACACTCTGCGACCTGGTCAGCTACAACCAGAAGCATAACGAAGCGAATGGAGACCAGAACCGAGATGGCTCCGACTACAACGATAGCTGGAACATGGGGGTAGAGGGTCCAACCGACGATCCTTGGATCCTGCAACTCCGCCGGCGGCAGATGCGAAACTTCATGGCTACGCTGATGCTGAGCCAGGGCGTTCCGATGCTGCTGGGCGGCGATGAGTTTGGCCGCTCCCAGCGCGGCAACAACAACGCATATTGCCAGGACAATGAGCTGAGCTGGTTCAACTGGGAGATGGACGAGGAAGGCGAGCGGCTGCTGGAGTTTACCGCCGGCCTGATCAAGCTGCGCCGCAGCCATCCCAATCTGCACCGGCGAAGGTTCTTTCAGGACCGGGTGATTCGTGGATCCCTGGAGATGGACATTGCCTGGTACGGGGCCAATGGCCGGCAGATCCCCGAGCGCGGATGGAGCGAGCCTTGGAATAAGTCCATTGGGCTGCTGCTCAATGGCAAGACCTTGCAGGTGATGGATGATGAAGGAAGACCTGTGGAAGATGACAGTTTTCTGATTCTGGTCAATGCCGCCGTCGAAGACGTGGAATATACCCTGCCGGAGCCGCCCGATGGAACCCCGTGGAGGCAGGTGCTGGATACGGAGAAGATTGAGAACCCGTTTTGCGATGGTGAGGCGGAGAAAAAGGTGCTTCTTACCGGGCGCTCGATGCGCGTCTACAGCGATGCTACCGAAGAGCGGGCCAGGTCACCGCTGGGGTATAAGCTCACGCGGACAGTGTAGGCAAGCCGACGGCGGGAGCAGATCCAAAGGGGGTGGGCCGAGGACATGGAACCGGCTGGACATCTCTGCTCTCCGGCAAAGCCAGCAACTTGTAACGCAGGGTGAAGAAACACCTGGATGCAGGCCCTCCGGCTTCATGGCTTACAGGCGAGGTTGTGCCGCAGGGACAGGCGGTAGCATGTAGAGTGAGATGGTGGGAAGAGCGGCGGAAGAGATGGCGGCGGAGGAGACTGGGAGCAGGTTTGCGCATGCCTGGCGAGCTCTGAAACATCGCAACTTCAAGCTGTTTGTCTCCGGGCAGAGTCTTTCGCTGATCGGGACCTGGATGACTCGGCTGGCAACCAGTTGGCTGGTCTATCGCCTGACTGGGTCAGCGCTGTTGCTGGGTGTGGTGGGATTCTCAAGCCAGATTCTTACCTTCCTGCTGGCGCCGTTTGCCGGTGTATGGGTGGAGCGGATGGATCGCCGCAAGCTTCTGGTGTGTACGCAGACCCTGGCGGGGTTGCAGTCTCTGACGCTCGCCGGCCTGACGCTCTCCCGAATCATCAACATCAAGGAAGTCATTGTATTGGCTTCCCTGCAGGGGTTGATCAACGCCTTTGATATGCCGGGCCGCCAGGCATTTTTGGTGCAGATGGTGGATGACAAGCAGGATCTGGGCAATGCCATCGCCATCAACTCGTCGATCGTGAATCTGGCCCGGATGGTTGGGCCGGCGCTGGCCGGGCTGGTGATCGCCTGGGTGGGTGAGGGTTACTGTTTTCTGATCGACGGCATCAGCTATGGAGCTGTGATTCTCTCTCTGTTGATGATGAGGGTGAAGACGACCGGGCTGGGCCGGCCCGCCACTTCCATGCTGGTGCAGATGAAGGAGGGGTGGGCCTATGTGAGCCGATTCAAACCCGCCCGAACGATTCTTTTGCTGTTTGCGCTGACCAACCTGATGGGTATGCCCTTCACGGTGCTGCTGCCAATCTTTGCCGGTGGAGTTCTGCATGGAGGAGCGCATACGCTGGGCTTTCTCACCGGCGCCTCGGGGGCGGGAGCCTTGGTATCGGCCATATCGCTGGCAGTGCGCAAGAGCGTGCGTGGATTGACGACCATGATTCAGATCGCCGCCGGCATGTTTGGCGCCGGGCTGATTCTCCTGGGTTTCTCCCACGTGCTCTGGCTGTCTATGCTTCTGCTTACGGTGGTGGGCTTTGGCATGATGCAAGGGATGGCTGCCAGCAATACGGTGATTCAGACCTTGGTGCCGGAGGACAAGCGCGCCCGGGTGATGAGCTACTACACGATGGCCTTTGTAGGCATGGCTCCGTTTGGGAGTCTGCTCGCAGGGTACCTGGCGCATCACTTTGGCGCCCCGCATACGGTGATGTTGAACGGGTCGATGTGTGTGCTCGGCTCGCTGTGGTTTACTACCCAGCTACCGGGGGTGCGCAAGGTGATGCGGCCGATCTATGTGGAGATGGGGATTCTCGCCGACGCTGAAGAGGCGGAGATGGAAGATCACGCCGGAGTCTGAACGTGTTACTCCGATAGCAGTCTGGGCCGTTCGCCAAACTCTTCTCCAAAGGTGAAGCGCTCCACCAGCATGCACAGGATGTGTTCCAGAGCGAGGTGACACTCCTGAATGTTCATGGTGGTCTGGGAGGGGATGATGACGTTGATCTCGGCCAGATCCTTCATGGCGCCGCCCTGGTTGCCGGTAAATGCCAGCGTGCGCACGCCGAGCCCCTGGGCCAGCTTGAGGGCTTTGACGCAGTTCCTGGAGTTGCCGGAGGTGGAGATCGCCAGAAGCACGTCTCCGGTTTGCCCAAGAGCTTCCACCTGGCGCTCGAAGATATTGTCGTAGGAGTGGTCGTTGCCGATAGCGGTCAGGATGCTGGTGTCGGTGGTGAGGGCGATGGCGCGCAGAGCAGGCCGGTCGACGGTGAGGCGGGCGACAAACTCAGCCACCAGATGCTGCGCATCGGCGGCAGACCCTCCATTGCCGCATACCAGCAGCTTGTGTCCCGACATCAAGGCGTCGGTGATGATGCGTGCCGCGGAGACGACGGCAGCATGAATGCTCTCGTCACGCAGAACCCGAGTCATGGTGGCAATGGATTGGGCCAATTGGCGCTTTACCAGATCCGTCATGGGTGTACTCCTCATCCCCTCCCGCGTCCGGTCCGGCCGCTCCCGCTGCGGGAGAAGTGCTCCTCAACCTGCGTCAACAAGATACAGCAACTTTCCCGTCAGCGCAGATACGCATCGTCGCCGGAGATCCAGTCCTGGCGGGGAGGGGCGAACACGTCCAGAGCAAGAGTGTCCTCAATCGCCTCAACGGCGTGGAGAACGTGGCCGGGGATGACCAGAACCTCGCCTTCGCGGACGATGGTCTCCACGGCCGCACCCTCTTCGCCCATCACGAAACGTAGCGCTCCCCGCAGGACGGAAGAGATCTGCTCGTGGTGGTGCTGATGGCGGGGGACGGTACAGCCTTTCCGGAGCTCCAGACGGGCGAGCATGCACTGCGACCCGGAGACAAACTGACGGCTGAGAAGGGGATTGAGTTGCGTGACCGGCTCTTCTGACCAACGGAGATGACGCCATGGATTGGACATTCCCAAAGAGTAACGCAAGCCGCGATAGGAGGGGCAGGGGGTTCGACTCTGCGCCGCCGCGCCCTGATGCGGCTATGCGTGCCCGCGCTCTGCGTCCTGAGGACCGATCCTGAGGACCGATCCTGCGCCATCGAGCCGGACGAATGGTCTGCCGCTCGTGGGGATGCCTTCCCGCAGAGCGCATGGCCGTTCTCATGGAGATGTGGAACCGTTGTAGACTAGGGAAACTGGAACAACCGGCGATGCAAGCACCTGGATCAGCTTGGAAATCGGATCCGCGAAGCGTCGTTATGGCCTATAAGTCTTTTTGAATGAGTGCTGTTTGGCTAAAGATCTCCGCAAGGCGCGCTCGATCCGCAGTGTGAGGCGCCACCGGTGCGGCTCGTCGGCAACGAACCAAAACCCGGCTGGTTTGAAGGATAAAGCAAAAGATTCAAGGGAGGCAGGGCAGAAGTTGCCATGAGACGGAGACGGGTTGTAAGTTGGCTGGCGGGGTGGTTGCTCTGCTGTGGATTGGCCGCCGGGGTAGCCCTGGCGCAGGCTCCAGCCGTAAGCCAGGCGGACCGGATTACGGCGCTGGAAAAGAGCGCAGCACAGAACGCCATTGCGATCGCCAAGGCCCAGAGCGCGGGTGACAACGCATGGATGCTGGTGAGCGCCGCGCTGGTGTTGATGATGAGTGGTCCGGGATTGGCGCTTTTTTATGGCGGCCTGGTGCGCAAGAAAAACATTCTGGGCACGATGATGCAGACCTTCGCCTTGATGGCGGTGGTGACCGTGTTATGGGCCTTGGTGACCTATTCGTTGGCCTTCGGTTCCGGGAACGCCTTTATTGGCGGGTTGCATAACATCTTCCTGCATGGCGTGGGGCTGGCGCCCGATCCGGCCTATGCGCCGACCATCCCTCTCCAGACCTATATGGTCTACCAGCTCATGTTCGCCATCATCACTCCAGCTTTGATTACCGGAGCGTTTGCGGAACGCATGAAGTTCTCCGCCATGCTGGTCTTCATGATTCTCTGGACCATCGTTGTGTACTCTCCGATGGCGCACATGGTGTGGGGCGTGGGTGGTTTGCTGAATGCCGGCGCGGTAGGAGCCGGGGGGCTGGCCGGCAGGTTCCCCTGTCTGGACTTCGCTGGGGGCACGGTGGTGCATGTCACCTCTGGCGTCAGCGCGCTGGTGACGGCGATCTTCCTGGGCAAACGGATAGGATTTCCGCAGAAGGCGTTTCCCCCGCATTCGGTGGTGTTGAGCTTCATTGGCGCCTGCCTGCTGTGGGTTGGCTGGTTTGGCTTCAACGCCGGCTCCGCGCTGGCGGCCAACGGACTTGCGACCTCGGCCTTTATTGCAACGCAGTTCGGAGCCGCGGCGGCGGCGATCGGATGGTCGGCGGCCGAGTGGCTGCGCAACGGCAAGCCGTCAGCTTTGGGCGGGATTTCGGGCGCGGTTGCCGGGTTGGTGGCGATTACCCCCGCGTCCGGCTTCGTGACGCCCATGAGCGCCCTGTGGATCGGCCTGATCGCCGGCGGGTTCTGCTTCATGATGGTGGTCAAGGTCAAGAATATCTTTGGCTATGACGACTCGCTGGATGCCTTCGGAGTCCACGGGGCGGGTGGGACGCTGGGCGCCATTTTGACGGGGTTCTTCGCCAGTTCCCTCATCAATCCGATCTTTGGGAGTGGAAAAGCGACCGGCTTCTTCGAGGGCAACCACGGACAGGTTCTGAACCAACTGGTCGGAGTCGCCATCGCCTGGACGATTTCCATCGTGGGAACGCTGATAATTCTATTGGTAGTGGATAAACTGATTGGCTTGCGCGTCAGTGACGAGGACGAACGCGCTGGACTCGACCTGTCTCAGCATGGCGAAGAGGGCTATGACTGGGAGGGCGGATAGGTCCATCGCACGCAGGAAGGAGCGAGGCAGAAATGCAAAAGATCGAAGCAATCATTCAGCCATCCAAGCTGGATGCGGTAAAGGATGCCTTAGTAGAGGCTGGAATCTCGGGGATTACCATCTTTGAGGCGCGCGGCCATGGCCGCCAGAAGGGACACACGGAGTTCTACCGTGGGCGGGAGTATGCGGTGGATCTGCTTCCCAAGGTCAAGCTGGAGTTGGTGGTCTCCGATGAGATGAAGGACAAGGCGGTCGATGCGATTATCAGCGTTGCCCGAACCGGGCGTATCGGAGACGGAAAGATCTTTGTTTCGCGGGTGGATGAGGCTATTCGAATTCGTAACGACGAGCGGGGTGAGATCGCCCTGTAAGACGTGAGGCCAGGGACCAGGTTTTCAGCGATGCGAAGCATGGCGGCAGGGGAGGGATCCAATGTCGGGGGTAACCGCACGCGGCGCCTACGAGAGAAGAATGGCGGAGATTCGCGGCCTCTTCGAGTCCAACGGAGACGGCTTGCGGGCCACGGCGGCTCGTTCCGCCCTGGTCGACGAGTTTGTCCTGCGCTTCTGGTCAGAGGAGTTGCAGGCAGATACTTCGCTGGGCAAGGGAGTCGCCGTCTGCGCGATCGGCGGCTACGGAAGAGGACAGCTCTTTCCCTGTTCTGACGTGGATCTGTTGTTTTGCGTCGAGAAGGGGATGGAGAAGCCCGCCAAGGAGCCCATCCGCCGACTCTCGCAGTCGCTGTGGGATTGCGGCCTGCAGGTATCGCCGGCCACACGAACTCCGGGCGACTGCGAGCGTCTGGATGAAGACAATCCCGAGTTCGCTCTTTCGCTTCTGGACGTTCGCCGGCTGGGCGGCGATGCAGCCCTCTTCTCCCGGTTACAGGACAAGTCGTTGGCGAAGCTGCGTTCCCGCGATGGCCGGGCGATTGGCGAAGCCTTGGCGCGGTTGACCCGGGAGCGCCATGCAAAGTTTGGCGACACGCTGTTTCACCTGGAACCAAATATCAAAGATTCCCCGGGCGGATTGCGGGATGTGAACGCCTCTCACTGGCTGCACGAGCTGCGTTCGGGCAAACGCCTGATCCTTCCAGATGGAGTGGAAAAGGGACGATCGCCCCAGCCGCTGATGCATGTTGACCATCTTCCTGGCGATCGGATTGAAGGCGGTGAGTTGCGGGACGCTGTGGCGTTTCTGTCCGCCGTGCGGTGCTTTCTGCACTATCGCCATGAGCGAGACGACAACATCCTGGACTGGGAGGCGCAGGATGCAGCCGCCCGGCAACGGATTGGTCTCACCGGCCGGGCTGGATCCGGCGTGGATGCGGCGTATTGGATGCGGGTCTACTTTCGCCATGCCCGAGTGATTGAAAAGCGCCTGCTGCGCGAGGCGGAGAGCTCCGGGTTGCAGGTGGAGACGCCGGCCTCGGTCAAACGTCTTCGCGGGTCCAATGAGACTGGATTCCGAATCAAAGCGGGGGTGCTGGAACTTGAGCAGGTTTCTCCTCGAGGATTGGATGTTGCTCTTGAACCGGAGATCGTGCTCTCGGCATTTCGCGCCATGGCGGAGAGCGGAGCTTGCCTGGCGCACAGCGCCGAAGACAGGATCGTCGCGGCGATTCCACTCCTCTCGGCGAATCTGGAAGAGGGCCCAGGGCTGTGGAGACGTCTCGCCGCCATCCTGACGGGACGGCAGGCTGGGCATGCGCTGCGCGCCATGCATTCGCTGGGTGTGCTGGAACTGATCCTGCCCGAGTTCCATGGGATCGACGCCCTTGTGATTCGGGATGCCTATCACCGCTACACCGTGGATGAGCACACCTTCGTCTTGATCGACACCCTGCACGGCATGGCCGCTGAGCCGGCGGTGGAGCGCGGCAAAAGCCGGGGCAGGGATGCCGACAAAGGCGGAACTCGGGAGCCCCAGCAGGAGATGGAGGCCTGGAGGGTGCGCTTCGGAGCCATTCTGGCAGAACTGCAGAACCCGGCGCTCTTGTTTCTGGCCGCTCTGCTGCATGACACCGGCAAGGGGCGCGTGGGGGAGAGTCACGCGACGGAGAGTGCGCGGCTGGCGCGGAGCGTGCTGCAACGGCTGGAGATGGACGCCTATGACTCCAGCCAGGTTCTGCGCCTCATTGAGATGCATCTGGAGATGTCGGCCGCGATCCGGCGCGATATCTTCGATGCCGAGACCGTGCGCGCCTTCGCGGGAAGGGTGCAAACTCACGAATTGCTGCGCATGCTGACGCTGTTTACCTATGCCGACATCACCGCCGTGCATCCGGACGCCCTGACGCCGTGGAAGGCCGAGAGCCTGTGGCGGCTCTACATGGCAACCGCCAATCAGTTGGATCGAAGCGTGGATGAGGAGCGGGTGCATACGCGGGTTTCAGTGGGCGGGACCGGGTTCTGGCGTAAAGATGAGAAGATCGCCCGTGTTCTGGCGCTGCTGCCCGGCCGGGAGATGGAGATGGAGCATTTTCTGGAGGGCTTTCCGGAGCGTTACGTCAGCACGCGATCGGCCGAGACGATGCTGCAGCACTTCGAGATGGCGCAGCGATTTGACGAGGATCCATTTCAGATGACCTTTCACCACGGGGCCACACAGTCAGGTTCGGTGGTGAATGAGGTAACCCTGGTCACCCCAGACCGTCCGCGGCTGTTTGCAGGGATGACGGCTGCCCTGGCCGCCTGGGGGATGAATGTGGTGACCGCGGACGCCTTTGCCAACCAGGCAGGCGTGGTGGTGGACACCTTCCGTTTTACGGACACATTCCACACTTTAGAGCTGAACGAGAGTGAGCGGGAGAGGTTCCTGTCCAGCCTGCGGGATCTGGTGGCGGGCAGAACTTCGGTGGAGAAGCTGCTGAGCAGCCGCCGCCGTCCCCGGCGCAGGTCTCCACGAGTGCCTGTGGAGACCAGGATTGAATTTGACGAGACGGCATCCACGCACAGCACGCTGCTGCAGGTGATCACGCAAGATGTTCCCGGACTCCTGCGTGCGATTAGCGCAACGCTCAGCGATCTTGGTTTTAATGTCGAAGTGGCGCTGGTGGATACCGAGGGCGAGACTGCCATCGATGTCTTCTACCTGACCTTGCAGGGAAGGCGGCTGACGGCGGAACAGGAAAAGGAGTTGCGAACGGCTCTGCTGGCTGCTATTGAGAAGAACAGCCGCTGAGATGGTCTTTCTAGCTTTTCCCGTGCGGATGGGTCTCCCGAACCGAGCCTGCCGTGGCATTTTCATTGGGGGGAAACGCGAATAAAGGCCGGGGCTCCGGGATGCGCCTGCACGGAAAAATCGACAGCGGCTCAAATTGGGGGCTGGGGAGGCAATGGGCTGCGGATGGCGCGTTTCGATCCAAAGTTCGGACTCGGAGCCGCGGTGAGCCGCCCAGCGGGATCGCGATGATGTATGAGGAGCTTGGAAACGGTCGAAATTTCCGCCTTTTGATCCAACGCGGAAGAGTATGGTGGCATCTGAGAACAAAGATCTGGAGCGCGTGAAGACCACAGGGCGTACGGCTCAGTCAGTCTGTTTCCGGACAGATAAATGGGTTGTACAATGAACATTCCATGGAGAAGACAGCCAGAGGGGACGTATACTGAAAGTCATGAGTCAGACCTCCAACGACACAGAGAAAGTTGTTCAGCCAAACACGGCTCAGCAGTGGAATGACCGGTATCTCTTTGGCAGTCTGGAGAGCTTCGGAAAGAATCGAGAGAAGCTGGAAGAGGTGAACTGGGGGAGCGGCCAGCCGGAGGGGGTGGTGCTGGCGTCGCTGGATGCCGCCATCAACTGGGTGCGCAAGAACTCGATTTGGCCGATGACGTTTGGTTTGGCTTGCTGCGCGATCGAGATGATGTCGATGGGTGGATCCCGGTATGACATTGCGCGGTTTGGCGCCGAGGTGTTTCGTCCTTCGCCGCGCCAGAGTGATTTGATGATCATTGCCGGCCGGGTTTCGCAAAAGATGGCGCCGGTGATCCGCAGGCTTTATGAACAGATGCCGGAACCGAAGTGGGTGATCTCGATGGGCGCCTGCGCGACCTCAGGCGGGGTCTTCAACAACTATGCTCTGGTGCAGGGAGTCAATCAGGTCATTCCGGTGGATGTGTACGTCCCTGGGTGTCCTCCCCGGCCGGAGCAGTTGCTGTATGCCATTACCCTCTTGCAGGAAAAGATTCAAGCCAGCCGAAGCACGATCCGGCAGACGTTGAATCTGGCCTGATTTGGAGGGCCAAAGAGGAGATCGCAAAGAGGGTCGGAGGACGCTCTAGCCTGTTATCGATCGGGTTCGACTTGAATTTGGATGCAAGCAGTGGATGAAGTTGCGGTAAGGTTATAAAGGGGAGAGGTCGAAGTTCGCTGTATGCTGAAGTGTATTGCCAGCGCTTCTGGTGTCTGCGTCACAATTTTTCACACTCGTTGCGAGAACGGTTATCGGTATTCCCCAAAGGCAAGTGATCAAGAGTACCTGGAAACCTTCAACTTAGCAGATTGATCGGGAGGATCGTCGAATGTCTTATCGTCCATTTCGTAATCTAGGCAGCTTCGTTCTGGCCGCGTGCGCGGTCAGCTTTGGAGTAGCCAGCATCAGCGCGCAGAGTACCTTGCCGAACGCTCCAAGTCCCTCGCGTGTGGACGTGTTTACGGGGTACTCGTACTACGGTTTGAATAGTGATATCAATCCATCGGGTGAACAATTTGGTTCCGTCAATGAGGGCGCGATGGGCAGCGGCGCTTACTACTTCACCAAGTATCTTGGCGGAGAGTTCAATATGACGGCAAACCCGAATGGTCAGGGCGATGGCTTCTATGGCTATTACGTCGGACCGATCGTGCGCTGGCCAATGCAGAACTATACGCTGTTCGCGCACGGCTTGGTGGGCGCCGTGCGAGGCGTTGGGCCCAATAATCCGGGCGGCGTTGGGTACAATCCCTATACTTGGGGTACCGGACTGATGGCCGGCGGCGGCATGGACTACCAACTGCCGTTCTTCCATTATCGCCTTGGACTGCGTCTCTTCGAGGCGGATTACCGTTATACCCACATCGACTTTGGCCCCGCGGTCCCGGCGATCTACCTCCAGGGCGGGCGAGCCAATTTGAATGGAGCCGAGTTGAGCTCCGGTCTGCTCTTCCACTTTGGCAGCCTCACGCCTCCGCCACCCGTCAAGTACGCTTGCTCGGTGACGGCGCCCACGGGCACCATCTATCCAGGTGATCCAGTGACGGTCACCGGCACGGCGACCGACTTGCGCGCCAAGCAGCCTGTGCATTATCAGTGGTCCAGCAGCGGTGGCGCCGTCTCGGGTAACTCCAGCGTAGCGGCCATCGACACCAAGGGTCTGGCGCCGGGCGCCTATACCGTCAAAGGCCATGTGGCGCAGGGCAAGGCCAACAAGCCTGGTGAGTCCGCAGACTGCACCACCCAGTTCACCGTGACCCAGTTCCAGCCGCCCACCATTGGCTGCTCGGCGAACCCCACCACGGTCAATTCGGGTGATCCGGTTGCCATCACGGCGGTTGGATCCAGCCCGCAGAACCGTCCTTTGACCTACAGCTACAGCGCCACAGCGGGCACCATCAGCGGCAACACCTCCGCGGCCACCCTGTCCACCACGGGCGCGGCGCCGGGTTCGACGATTACCGTGACTTGTAACGTAGTCGATGACCAAGGCCAGACGGCTTCAGCGCAGACGACGGTGAACTTGAATCCGCCACCGCCGCCGGCTCCTGTGGTCACCAAGAATCTATGCACCATCACCTTCGATCGCGACAAGCGCCGTCCGACGCGTGTCGATAACGAAGCCAAGGCTTGCCTGGATGACATCGCCCTGACGGAGCAGCAGAACAGCGGAGCGAAGTTGGCCATTGTCGGCAACTCCGCGCCGGTGAAGGTCCGCGGCCGCTCCACACAGCGCAAACAGGCGCTGGCGGAGAAGGAGACGCTCCACAATGCGGCTCTGCGCGCCGTCAACGAGAAGGACTACCTGGTGACGGAGAAGGGGCTGGACCCGTCGAGCATCGAGGTCTACACCGGCCAAGACGGCACCAACTCTGACCAGACTGTCCTGATCCCAACCGGTGCAAACCTGGATACGAACGGGCTGACGCCCGTGGATGAGACTGAGGTGAAACCCATCCCGCGCAAGCCTTTGGGCGTGCGGCATGCTCATCACCACCACAAGAAGGCGGCCAGCAGCTCGACCGCCTCAACCAGCTCCAACTAACTCTGTGTTCGCAACCGCAACGGCCGGCTGGGAGAGATCCCGACCGGCCGTTGCTGTTGACTCGCAGCTTTTTGGTCTTCTCTCAAGATTTTTCCATGCAGGTGTACCCCGGACCTCGACCTTTATGGCCATTTTTCCCATAAAAAGGGCAGCAATCCCGCTTCAAGAGACCCATCCACATGAAAAACGCTATAGTCCTTGTCCCGGGTGCGGCCGATGCCGAGTCTTTCCCCATGGGCAGAGACTCCGCCGCTGGAAATGACAGTGATTGGGCTCTCCCTGCCGAAGTCTGCCAGCTAAGATCGGTCTGAAAAAGCCATGGTTCCTTCTGCGCCGAAGAAGCACTCTCACCGACTTTCCTCAAGGCGCCCCCAGGGATCGCCTGGCGAGTTCTATTGCCCCTCCCTATGCGTTAGCCTGATACAGAAGAGGAGTTTTTATTGAAGCGTCTGAGATCCCTGCCCTGGCGTCTGTTTTCCGTTCTGGTATTCGGTTGTACGGCGTGTACCATTCCGATACATGCTTTGCGATGGTTTCCTCTTGGGCCATACGGCGGAGATGCGCGCAGCTTTGCCGCCGATCCCAACAATTCCAAGCATCTCTACCTGGGCACGGCCAATGGCTGGGTGTATGACTCCCAGGATGGTGGCGTCACCTGGAGACGTTTAGGAGAGGTGGGGAAACGCAGCGATCTTATCATCGATCACATTCTTACCGATGCCAGGAATCCACAACGGCTGGTGGTGGGAGCGTGGATCGTCGATCATCCCGATGGGGGACTCTTTATCAGTGAAGATGGAGGCAAGACCTGGTGGAGCGACCCGGAGATGCGGGGGCAGTCCATCCGCTCGTTGACGCGCTCGTCCTTCGATCCGGAGATGATGGTTGCGGGTACGCTCCAGGGCGTCTTTCGCAGCATGGACGACGGCCTGCATTGGACGCAGATCAGCCCGATCGATAGCAAAGAAATTCATGAGGTGCAATCAGTGGCGATCGACCCGCGAAACCCCCAGGTAATCTATGCGGGTACATGGCACCTGCCATGGAAGACGGTCGATGGAGGTCAGCACTGGGAGAGCATCAAGCATGGCATCATTGACGACTCGGATGTTTTCTCCATCCTGATCGATCCCAACCTGCCGCAGGTGGTCTATGCGAGCGCCTGCTCGGGCATCTACAAGAGTCTGGATGCTGGGATTCTCTTCCACAAGGTGCAGGGCATTCCCTCTGAGGCGCGCCGAACCCGCAAGCTGGAACAGGATCCCGAGCACCTGGATACGGTGTATGCAGGCACCACGGAGGGGCTATACCGAACCCTGGATGGTGGCAAGGATTGGCAGCGCCTGACGGCGCCGGATCTGGTGGTGAATGACGTCTATGTGGATCCGCATGACTCCGGTCACGTTCTGCTGGCGACCGAGCGTGGTGGGGTGCTGCGCAGCGAAGACTTCGCCGCCAGTTTTGTGGCATCGAATAGCGGATTCTCCTCCCGCCAGGTGATGGCGTATGCGGCCGATCCGATGCACCCCGCCACGGTATATGCGGGGGTGGTCAACGATAAACAGGATGGAGGCGTATTCCAGAGCATCGATGGTGGCGCGCACTGGAGGGAAGACAGCGTTGGCCTGGATGGACGGGATATTTACAGCCTGGCGATGACGCCGGCGGGAACTTTGCTGGCGGGAACGCCGCATGGAATCTTCCGCAGCCAGGATGACGTCTGGGTCAACTCTGGCCGATGGCTCCGTCAGACGGGACATGGCCGGCGATCCACGGGCCTTGAGGAGGTTGACGCGTTGCGAGCTGAGCGGCTTTCTTCCAAGCAGCCGATGATTGATGCCGTGGTGTATGCCCTGGTCTCGGATCGAAGCTTGATCAGCTATGCGGGCACCTCGGAGGGGCTGTTGAAGAGCGATGATGATGGCATTGCATGGACCCCGGTAACTTCTCTGCCGCTGGACGATGTGCGCTTCGTTGCCGTGGAGAAGAACCAGTTGCTCGCCGCCGGTCTGAGGCAAATGTACTTCTCCGCGGACGGAGGCGCGCAGTGGAAGACGATTGGCCTTCCGTCGACACTGTCGCAGATCTCCGCGGTCGCGATCGATGGCAATAACGATCTGTGGGTGGGCGGCCGCGAAGGCGTCTTCTACTCCACCGATGATGGTTTAAAGTGGAAGATCGTCTATAGCCTGGATACGCCTCAGGTGGATGGGTTGTACTTTGACCGCCAGGAAAACCGTATCCTCCTGACCACGGCTACTTCCTCGATGGTTTTTGCGGTTCAGCTTCCCGGCTTTACGGTTCGCTACTGGGACACCGGTTGGAAGCTGCGCTTTGCACGGCCGATCGGTGACCATCTGTTGGCGGGGACGCTCTATAACGGAGTCGTGATCCAGCCGAAGATGGTGAAGTCAGATTTTTCTGACCGGTATGTCAGTTTTGGCAGCGCTGCATCCGCCGGCAGCTCGAAAAATCAATCGCGATCGGGCGAAACGGCATTTGGAGGGCACTGAGCATGGTTGGAACCTGTGCGGCGCCGGCCTTGAGCTGCCGGTTGTGACTTGCTCCACCTGACCGGCATCAAGCTGTTTGCGACAGACCGGGAAGTGTTCTTCCTTTGTTGCATGTGGATCTGCGGGCGGTGGAATCGATCTTATTCCTGGGCTGGATCTTGACGGCGCCGGCCTTTGAGCAAGGGCCTGGCCGGAGATCAAGCTTCCGGTAGCCGGTCTGGAGATACTGGTGGAGCGGACAAGGTCAGCTCGGATATGGCGTCCCCGACGGGATTCGAACCGCGTGTTTACACCATGAGTGTGATGTCGTCCTGGGCCTCTAGACGACGGGGACTTTACAGCTTCCGGCGCTGATCCTCGATCAGCGATGATACACCCTCCATGGCTGCCGAAAGACGCGATACCGGGATGGCTGAAATCAGGTGTTCTCCTCAAGTCTTACGGACTCCGGTGCAATTTGCAAGGGGCCTGCGGCTGAGGGATAAGCGCCGCTCTGTGAAGTCTCGGGCGAGCTTTGTTTCGTCGTGGAGTTCGAGGCCGAGGTGCTTGGCAGCCGAGTCAAAGCCGGTCTCAAGGCGGGTGCGCCTCCATGTATGGCCGCAACGGTGGAAGCACCGGCGGCATAACGCTGGATTCCAACCCTACAGCAGTGAGAGGATGTTGATATGCCGTCTGCCCATGACTCCGCACCACGTCAGCATGCTTCCTCCGAGCCCGCCAGACCGCAGCCCCCTGAGCCCAGCTACGCCGAGCGCAGCCGCACGCTGCTCTCTCTCGTGAGTGTAGGAATGCTCTCCACGGTCTCGCGCAAGCACACGGGGTTTCCCTTTGGATCCTTGATGCCGTTTGCGCTCGATGTCAAGGGCAGGCCGGTGATTTTGATCAGCAGCATGGCCATGCATACTCAGAATCTGCACGACGATCCGCGTTGTAGCCTGTTTGTGACCCAACCGGCGGAGGACGGAGACCCCCTGGGAGCTGCGCGGGCTACCTTGCTGGGCAGAGCCGCCATGCTAACCGGGGAGCAAAGAGCAGCGGTGCGCGAGGATTATCTTACCCGGCACCCCAACAGTCGCCATTGGGTAGAATTCGCGGACTTCCGTTTCTTTCGCCTGGAACCGGTGGATCTTTACTATGTGGGCGGGTTTGGCGTGATGGGCTGGGTTGACCCAGCCGAATACGAGCGCGCCTCTGCGGATCCGCTCATGCAATCGGCTCCCGCCATTCTGGCGCATATGAACTCCGATCATGTTGACTCGATGCTGCGGCTGGCGCGCGCCTGCGCAGGGATTGAGGCGAGCGAAGCTGCGATGACCTCGGTGGACCGCTTGGGCTTTACCCTGCGCCTGAAGACGCCGGAAGGAATCAAAGGGCAGCGGATCAACTTTCCCCGTGAGGTTGCCGACACTCAGCAGACTCGTCAGATGCTGGTGGAGATGGTACAGCAGGCGAATCGCTCAGAACTTCGGTCTTAGGAAGTCCCTGAGTTCGCTGGTTTTAAAATGGAGAGAGCAGAGTTCGCTCGTGAACGGCGCCACGTTTCGTCGCTTCTCTGGAATCTCTTCGATTGGATTTTGACTTTGGCATCGAGAAAGTTTCTACCGGTATTCGCCACGGTAACAGCCATGATTGCCGGGGTCGCTACGGCCTTTGGGGCTGCGCCAGTCCTGTCGGCAGTCCAGTTGGCGCATCGGGTGGATACGCACTATAACCATCTCCACTCCCTTACCGCGCGATTTACCGAGCGCTATCGCGGCATGGGGATTGATCGCTCCGAGACGGGAACGTTGACCCTGAGCAGGCCGGGCAAGATGCGCTGGGCCTATGATGCTCCCTCGGGAAAGATCTTTGTCCTGAACGGAAAATTCGCCATCAGTTACACGCCGGGCGATGCTGAGGCTGAACGAACGCCCGCCAAAGATCTGGACGATCTTCGCTCGCCCCTTCGCTTCCTGCTGGGGCACACGGAGATAGCCAAGGAGCTGAAGGGACTTACGCTGACGCTTGTCCAGGGAGGATACACTCTCTCCGGCGTACCTCGCGGAATGGAGAAGACGGTACAGTCGATGGAAATTACAGCGGACGCGCAGGGGCAGATTCACGCGCTGCGGATTGTAGATGCCGATGGGGCGGAGACGACGTTCACCTTCTCGGACATCCGAGAGAATGCGCCGGCGCCGCAGAGCGATTTCACCTTCACTCCGCCTCCGGGGGTGACGGTGATCAACGGGGCTGCTCCCATTTAGGAGGTTGACGAGGGTGATGGCCGCCGTTTTGTGTCCGTACCGGGGGACGAGGAGCGATCATCGCTGACCCAATGGGCCGTGCGAAGATCGCAAGAAGCTTCCAACAGCGAATTCAATCTCTCGCCGCTGAGTGAAAAGATGGGCAAGTTGGAGGGATGAGAGTCGGGACGAAAAGCAAGAAGGACCACGCCTCCGCTCACGCGTTACGTGAGATGTGGCGCGGTCCCAAAGAAGGCAGGCTTGTAACGTCTTCGGTGCTGATGCCCCCGAAACCTGCTTGAAGCGGCATTCTCCTTCCACCCCAGCGGGCGAGCCTGCCGGGGTGGAAGGAGGGAACATGCTCTTGGAAGTCGCAGCGTCGTTCTATACATCCACGAAAAGCTCTACTGATCGATGGAGAACTGGTCGCGGCGGTTTTGTTGCCAGCAGCTCTCTGTATCTTCCGTGCAGAACTGCTTCTCCTTGCCATAGCTGACGACGCGGATGCGGCTGCCATCCACTCCGGCGGCAACCAGTGCTGTCTTGGCGGCGTTGGCGCGGTTCTCGCCGAGGGTGATATTGTATTCAGCCGAGCCGCGATCGTCGCAGTAGCCGCCGATCAGGATTTTGATGTCAGGATGGGCGTTGAGGTAGGTGGCGGCGTCGGAGATGGATGCTTTGGCGTCCGAAGAGAGATCGTAGCTGTCGTAGGCGAAGAAGATATCGCGCACGTGATCGTGGAAGTCAGCCTCAGAGCTCACGTTGTTGGACGGCGCCGCGGGAACTTCCGGTACACGAACGGTCACACGAACATTGGCCTCTGTAGTTCCACCTGAGTTGGTGGCGACGAGGTGAAAGTTTGTGGAGCTCGAAGGGGAGACCGTCTGGGTTCCATTGACAGGAACCTGACCGATGCCGTCGATGCTCACACTGGTAGCGTTGGTGGTGCGCCAGTTGAGTACGACGGATTGACCAAGATCAATCGACATGGGATCCGCAGTGATCGAAGCGGTGGGCGGAGCTACGGTTTGGGGAGCCATGGCCGCGGGGGGCGGGGGCGCAGCCTGTTTCTTGTGGCAACCGGCTGCCGCCAGCATGGCGAGGGTTGCGACCAGTGCGGTTTTCTTCCGGAATGACGTGCGATGAGCAATCATAAAAGTCCTCTTCTATTCGTGTGGTACAGGCATAGTGCTGCTTGGAGTGAAGTAATTCTATTAAATCAGAAGTTGTACTGTATTAAACCATATGTATCGTGACGCGATTAGCTGTGCAAATCTCGTCAGGTTGATCGCGATTCACGATCAAGGAGCCTCGTTATAACTCCGCAGCGGCACTCTCAGATCGTATGCCTCCCGGCGCAGGGCGCTGTGGCTTGCGTCACGGTTGGTTTCTCGGTCTGGCTCCAAGAACCTCGGCCGACCGGCAGGGGCTTCTATAGCATTTTCAGTGTTGATGGGTTCCCCGAAGAGGGTTTACAGTGACGTTTCCATTGGGGAAAACGCCCATAGAAGCCGAGGCATTGGGAGCACCTACACTGAAACTGCTTTAGGCTACATTGAGATTGCTTTACTTCCAGCTCCAGTTGGGCATGTCGGCTCCGAAGCTGGTGAGTTTCTGCTGTTGGGTGCCGTCGGCGAGCATGGACACGATGCGGGTGTGGTTGTCGTGGCCATCGGGAGAGTTGGCAAAGGCGATGTGACGGCCATCCGGGCTCCAGGTGGGGAAGTCGCACCGGCCGATGTCATGGGTGAGTTGAATCCAGCGTTTGGTGGCAACCTCCATGACGTAGATGTCCTGGCCTCCCGGAGCGCCGGGGCCGTAGTGGCGATCCCAGGCAAAGGCGATGAACTGGCCGTTGGGGGACCAGGATGGGGAGGTGGCGTAGCCGCCGTCAGTCATGCGCGTGACGCCCGAGCCGTCCGCATCCATGATGTAGAGCTGGGGCAGGCCGGTCCGGCCGCTGATGAAGGCGATCTGAGTGCCGGTTCTGGGGTTCCAGGAGGGGGAGACGTCCAGTCCGCCGTAGTTTGTGATTCGACGCGAGAGAGATCCTTGGGGATCGGAGATCCAGATCTCCGAACTTCCGGAGCGCGAGGAGGAAAAAGCAAGCTGCTGGCCGTTTGGAGCCCAGGCCGGGGATACATTGGCGCTGCCGATATCGGTGAAGTGGACGAGCCGGCCCAGCAACAAGGAGTACATGCTCAGCTCAAAGCCATCGTGGGTAAGGGTGCTGAATGCGACCAGGGAGTTGTCTGGCGAGACGGCCGGGGAGATCGAGTCTTGGCCTAGATGGGTGAGCTGGACTTGGTTGGCGCCGTCGTAGTCCATCATCCAGATCTCCTTGTTGCCGCTGCTCGTGCGTTGCGCGTAGAAGATCTTGGATTCGGCGATGCCGGGGATGCCGCCGCCGAGGCGAAAGATGATGTCGTCGGCGAACTGGTGGGCGAGCTCGCGAGCGGACTGGTCACTGGCCGGGGCGACATACTGTTTGGCGAAGACCTGCGGATACTGGGCGTTCCGGGTGTCATCCAGAAAGCCGTTGGCCACCAGGTTGCCGTTCTGGATGCTGATATTGCCGAAGGCCACCATGGCGGCGCTGGCGGGGGCCTGAGCCCACAGCCCCAGGTTGATCTCCGAGGGCGAGCCGGGGGTAGGTTGTGGGGCCAGGCTCTTGGGGACCATTGCGAAGATGCCGGCGTTGGACAGATCGGAGAAGAGCACCTTGTCAAAGGTCTGCTTGTCTACGAGGGTGGCGGGGTCGCCCGCGATGGGTTCGAAGTTGGCCGCGGCCAGACGAATCTCAGAGTTGTTATTGCCGGCGGTGAGATGAACCCAATCCTGCGCGCACAAAGGGCCGGCCCAAGGTAGAGAGAGGATTGGGAGAAGCGTGGCCATAAGCCCGAGCAGGCCATGGCGGCGGGAGATTGGCGCAGGATGGATCATTTGAAAGGACATCATCATCACTCCAAAACGATGCAGGAATAGATCAATTCTGGTTCAGGCTGGGCGAAGGCTCGATAGGGCTGGAAGCGGGGATCCGTGGGCCAAGACGGTTTGGATGCCGGTCACCTTTGGGCGCCGGAAGCTGCCGGTAAAGAGGATTGCCGGTTCGGGATGAGGAAGAACGGCTTGAGATGGGAGCCTCGTTGGTCATTTGTGATAGTTGAAGGTGAACTCGATGGGAATCGGCTGGTTGGCCGGGTTGGGGCCGAAGGTGTCTACCTCCTCGACTGCTCGCAGACCGGCGCTATCCAGAGTGGGCGAGCCGCTAGGGGCTTGGATGCGAACGCGGGTTGGAACGCCGCTGTCGTCCACGTAAAACGTGACCGTGACACTTCTACCCGCGGAGCTGCGTGGGTCGGGATATTGCTGTGAATAGTACTGCTGGACCTTTTGACTGATGATCTGGATGTACCAACCGTAACGCTCACCCAGGGTTTGGCTCTGGACGGTGACGGTGGCCGTTCCGTTGACCGTTTGCAGGGTGGCTTCGGGAAGCTGCATGGCGCTCTCCCCGGTCTGGGCCTTGGGGCTGGGAGGCGTGGGCTGGGGATGTTTGGGCGGCGCCGGCGTATAGACGGGTGCAACTTTCTTGGGCAAGGTCTTACGCTTGATCTCGATGTCAGTCTCGCGCGGCGGCGGAGCCGCCTCTGCCTTGGGAGGGGGCAGCGGGGCCGCACTGGCTTGCTGGGGCGCCAGAACCTGGTTCTCTACCGGCTTGAACTTCTGGGGCAAAGGGAGAGCGGAGACCATGGATGCCTGGATGGCTCCTACCGAAGAAGTGTTCTCGCCAAAGTTGTTCGTCGATTCGTTGAGGTAAAAGCCCAGGCCGAGCAAGGCTGCCGCGATCAGCAGATGCAAGACGACGGCGCCGGCCAGGCCGCTGCCGATTCGATCGTCCGGCAGGTCGCGTGATAGGGCTTGCATGCTCATGGTCGTCTTGGTCCTGATCGGTTCTTACTGGTAGTGGGCGCCGATAAGGCCGGCGCCAAGCGGAATCTGCACGGTGACTCGGCTGAGAGTGCCGGGGCGGATCGGTCCGGGGCACTCCCTTGGACCGATCCGCCCCGGCTTGCGACGGGCTACTGCCGTAACGGCTGCGTGACGATGCTGATGTTCATGATGCCTGCCTGCTTGACCGCGTCCATCACCGAGGCGAAGGCGCCGAAGGGAACGGACTGGTCAGCACGGACGTAGATCACCTTTTTTTGATCCTTTGGGTTTGACGCCAGCAAGCCTGGCAGATCGTGGATATTTACGGGCTTATCCTGGAGGTAGACATTCTGGTCTTTGTCGATGGTGACGACCAGATGAACCTCAGTAAGCTGTTTGACCATGCGGGTATGCGGGACAGCGACCTGAATGCCGCTCTGTAACACCGGCGCGGTCAGCATGAAGATGAGCAGCAGAACCAACACCACGTCGACCAGGGGCGTGATATTGATGTCGGCCATGGCGGTCTGGGTCTTTCCGTTGGCGCTGAAAGCCATGGCTAAGACCTCCGTCGGGGATCATCTGAGGATGGCGATGGAGAACCGGGCTGGTACAGCGCGGCGTTCTCAATGGCGTTGAGCAGTTCGCGACCAAAGTCATCCATACGCGCCGCGAACTCGCGCAGTCGGCTGGTGAGCTGGTTGTAGCCCATGACCGCGGGGATGGCGACGATCAGGCCGGCCGCGGTGGTGACCAGAGCCTCCGAGATGCCTGGGGCGACGGCGCGCAGGGTGGCGGCTCCCTCCGTTCCGAGCCCGTGGAAGGCGTCGATGATGCCCATGACGGTGCCAAAGAGGCCTACAAAGGGGCCGGTCTGGGCGATGGTGCCCAGCCAGCTCATACGCCGCTCCATGAGGGTGAGAGCCTCGCTGGAGGCAGTTTGGGCGGCGCGCTCCAGGCCCTGGGGATTGGGAGGGGTGCCGCGCCCCCCGCTCTGGCGCTGGTACTCGTCATGGATCTCGTTGAACACAGCTACCAGGGGACTCGGTTTGAACTGCTCGGAGATGGCGGCGATTTCGCTGAGCCTGCCGGACTTGCGGAAGGCGCGCAGAAAGCGGCGGTTTTGCTGGTCAGCGGCCTTGAAGGTTCTCCACTTGGAGAGCATCACCGCCCAGGAGAGGATGCTCATGATGAGCAGGATCAGCAGCACCACATCGGCAGTGATACCGCTGTTATGAAGGATCTCAACCAGAGCGCTGGAGGACTGGCCGACAGGAGCGGGTCCGAGGGGGGAGGCGGTGGAGGCCTGATTGATATCTTGCTGGAGGAGAGCGAAGGCGAGCAGTGTCATAGGCGTCAATACCCAGTGTAATTGGCCATGAAGTGAGGAAAGGAGAATCTAAAAAGATTCTCGGCCTACGATATTTTAGGGACATGCCGGATAGAAACGGATCGGTCCCGCCCGTTGGTGGCGCAAAAGTTTCCGAGACCGGCGTATGCAGGGGACGGCTCCTGCTATGCTCTTGCGTGAAAGAGACCAAACATGCTGTTAGAGCTGCGCGCCGAGAACTATGCCGTGATGGACCATGCCGTGGCGGTCTTTGGGCCTGGGTTAAACCTACTGACGGGCGAGACGGGGGCCGGCAAGTCGATCTTGATCGATGCGCTGGCGCTGCTGCTGGGCGGCAAAGCTTCCAGTGACGTGGTTCGGTTTGGCGCCGAACGGGCGGTGCTGGGCTGCGTCTTTGAGAGTACGCCGGGGGCGGAGGAGATTCTGGAGGCTAACGGGATTGATCCGGAGGGGGATGAGATTCTTCTGCGGCGCGAGATCTCCAGCAGCGGTAAAGGGCGAGTGTTTGTGAATACCCAACCGGCGACGGTGGGGGTGCTGCGGTTGCTGGCTCCGGAGTTGGCATTGGTGCATGCCCAGTCTGAGACGCTGGTGGCCTTCGATGGAGCACAACAGCGGATGTTGCTGGACCGTTTTGAGGGAATCAGCAGCGAGGGTGTGGGGGCAGCCTATGCGCAATGGCGGGATCGGCAGGAGAAGATCCAGGCCCTGCGTGGGCAGGAGCAAGATCGTTTGCGGCTCATGGATTTATGGAGCTTTCAGTCCCGGGAGATTGCCATGGCGGAGATTCAGGACGCGGAAGAGGATCAACGCCTGGAGGCTGAAAAGAGAGTGCTGGCGAACTCGGAGCGGTTATATACATCGGCGGTTGCAGCGCGCGAGTTGCTCTACGAGGCCGAGGTATCTGTTGAGACGCTGTTGGGTGGGGCGCTGCGCCATGTGGAGGATCTGGCGCGGTTCGACGAGCCGTTTCAGGAGACGGCGCAACAGTTGGCCGCTGCCAAGGCGAGTGTGGAGGATGCTGCCGCGGCTCTTCGGGATTTTGCCGGCAGAGTGGCGGCGTCGCCGGAGCGTTTGGTGGAGATCGAAGACCGACTGGCGGTGCTGGAGCGATTGAAGAGAAAATACGGCAGCACCTTGGCCGAGGTGATGGAATTTGCAGAGGATCTGGCGGCGAAGCTGGAAGAGGTGGAGAGCAGGGATGCGCGGCTGGCGGAGCTTGAGCGGGAGTTGACGGCATCCGCGGCGAGGTACAGGGATGCGGCCGAGAGGCTCACGGCTGACAGGAGAGCGGCGGCGGCAAGGCTGGCCAAGGCTGCCCAGAGACAGATCAACGATCTGGCCATGCAAGCACGGTTTGAGGTTGACGTGGTGGATGTCGGCCGGGAGGATCCACAGGGGTGGACGGCGTCTGGATGGGACCGGGTGGAGTACCGGATTGCTACCAATCCGGGAGAGCCCTTGAAGCCCCTGACCGAGATCGCCTCCGGCGGTGAGATGAGCCGGGTGATGTTGGCTCTGAAGGTCAGTGTCGAGACGGGTGGGGGCGCCGGTTTGCGGCTGGGAAAGACAGCGCTGCCCAGAACCCTGATCTTTGACGAGATCGATATTGGGATCGGCGGACGAGCGGCCGAGGCGGTAGGGCGGAAGCTGAAGACGCTATCGCGGTCGCAACAGGTGATCTGTATTACCCATCTTCCACAGATTGCGGCATTTGCGGACCAGCACTTTTTGATTGAGAAGACGGAGCGAGCAGGAAGAACGCATACCGGGATTCGGCTGATGACGCCGGAGGAGAGGGTGGAGGAGATTGCGCGTATGCTCTCGGGAGCGAGCCTGACGGAGACCAGTCTGCGCCATGCGGAGCAGATGCTGCGAGCCAGTCGTGCGGTCTGACGAGGGGGGCGGCGCGGGACCGGTGAGATCTTGGGGGTATAAGGAATTCTTTTGGCGAGAATCCTCAGCCGATCTCGCTGTCTCTGCAAGGGCCGGCGAAAATAAGGATCTGGGTGAGGTACGCCGAGTTGATTCTTCCCCAAGGATAGAGGGTAAATCGGCCCATGGGAGGGGTGAAGAAGGTATACTTAACCGGTGAGTCAACCTACCCTGCCTGCCGAGAGCGTCCGTGCGAACCAAGGCGAAACTGCCATCAAAAGAGTCCTGTTGCTGAAGCCACGAGGCTTCTGCGCCGGGGTGGTGCGCGCGATCGACATCGTCCAGATTGCGCTTGATACCTTTGGAGCGCCGATCTATGTGCGTAAAGAGATCGTACATAACAGCTATGTGGTGAACGATCTAGCCCAAAAGGGCGCCATCTTCGTCAATGAGCTGGATGAGGTGCCGGAAGGGGCGCGGGTGATTTACTCCGCCCATGGTGTGAGCCCGGCCGTTCGGGATGGAGCTCGGCAGCGGCATCTGAAGGTGATCGACGCGACGTGCCCTTTGGTTACCAAGGTGCATCTGGAGGCAGTCAAGTTTGCCAAGCAGGGGTACTCGCTGGTGTTGGTGGGGCATCGCGATCATGAGGAGATTCAGGGCACGCAGGGGGAAGCTCCAGATGTAACCCAGGTGGTCTCAACCGTGAAGGAAGTCGAGGAGTTAGTGGTGGAGGATCCGGAGAAGGTCGCCTACCTGACCCAGACGACACTTTCGCTCGACGAGGCGCGGTACATGATCGAGGCGCTGAAGAAGAGGTTTCCCCAGATTGTGGGCCCCCATGCCCAGGACATCTGCTATGCGACCGAGAATCGCCAGTCGGCGGTGAAGAATGTGGCCCATGAGGCGGATCTGGTGCTGGTGGTGGGGTGACGGAACAGTTCCAACTCCAATCGGCTGGTGGAAGTTTCGCAGAAGATTGGGACCCAGTCCTATCTGATCGACAAGGCGGATGATATTCAGCCGGTTTGGCTTGAGGGCGTGGAGACCGTTGCTATTACGGCAGGCGCGTCAGCACCCGAGATTCTGGTGCAGGAGGTGATTGCCTATCTGCAGAGCAAGGGATACGGCTCCGTGGAAGAGGTCGAAGTGATGCCGGAGAACGTCAGGTTCGGGTTGCCCGAGGAGATCGTCTCTGCGATTGCGTCGGCGCCCGCGCTCGCCTCCGGCGCGTCTCTTTGAGGATGGTTGCGGAGGATGGTTACGGGCAATATCTGGGTGCTGGGCAGAAGCCCGCATCGATTTCGGCTGCGCACTTTTTGGTTGGAGCGGGGAAGAGGGCGCCTGCCGGAGAGATTTCCGCTGAGCGCGGCCGAGATGAGAGAAGGAGCTGTATTTGTCTCATGAGTTTATGAGTACACAACGACCCAATCCGCAGACGACAGCGCAGCCGCGATTCGGGCGGATGGACCTCGCAATCGAGCGGATCAGCGAAGGGATTGAAGCTGCAACCAACTGGCTCTTGGGCCGGCAGCACGAGCTTGGATACTGGTGCGCGGAGTTGGAAGCCGACTCGATGCTGGAGTCCGACTACATCTTCATGCACACGCTGCTGGGCACGGGAGACCGAGGCCGGATGGAACGCGCGGTGAATGAGATTCTGCGCCACCAGAATGAAGACGGCGGATGGAGTTTGTACCCAGGTGGGCCCAGCAATGTGAACTACGGCGTGAAGTGCTATTTGGCGCTGAAGTTGATGGGCTGGAAAGCGGATCATCCACTGATGGTGAAGGCGCGCAAGAAAGTGCTCGAACTGGGCGGCGTGGTGGAGTGCAATACCTTCACCAAGATCTATCTCTGCGCCATGGGCCAATATGACTATGACGCCGTACCGGCGGTCCCGCCCGAGATCATTCTTTTCCCGAAGTGGTTCTACTTCAACATCTACGAGATCAGTGCCTGGTCGCGGGCGATTCTGGTGCCGCTGTCGATCATCTACGCCAAGAAGCCGTTCAAGAAGCTGGCTTCCGAGCAGACGATCGACGAACTGTTTGTCGGCGGACGCGAGGGTGCGAATCTGCACCTTCGTTTTGATCGGAAGCGGTTGCTCTCATGGCGCAACTTCTTTTTGTTCACCGACCGGTTGATGCACTGGTCGGAGCGGGTGCATATCCGGCCATTGCGAAAGGTGGCCTTGAAGAAGGCCGAGCACTGGATTTTGGATCACTTCGAGCGTTCCGATGGCCTTGGCGCCATCTATCCGGCGATGCTGAACGCGATTGTCGCTTTGGTGTATCTGGGCTACTCCAAGGATGATCCACAGTTAATTCGCGCCCTGGACGAGTTTGAGCGCCTGGGAATCGATTGCCCGGAGGGCACGCCGGCTTATCCTGTTCCCACCTTCCGGATGCAGCCTTGCTTTTCGCCGGTATGGGATACGGCGCAGGTGCTCTCAACCTTGGGTGAGGTAGGGCTTGCCAGGAATGATCCGCGGTTGGTGAAGGCGGCCGACTGGCTGCTCTCCAAGGAGATACGTTCCAAGGGTGATTGGTCACACAACGTGAAGGTTGCCGAGCCGAGCTGCTGGTGTTTCTTCTTCAACAATGACCATCAACCGGATGTGGACGATACCGGAGAGGTGCTGCTGGCGCTAAAGGCCGTGGATAATCCTCGCGAGCGTTATCAACATGAGGTGACGCGAAGGGCGATTCAGTGGGTCTTCGCCATGCAGTGCAAGAGCGGTGGCTGGGCGTCCTTCGACAAGGACAATACCAAAAAGATCTTCGAGTCGATTCCGTTCGCGGATCACAATGCGATGATCGATCCGCCCACGGTGGACATTACCGGCCGCATCCTGGAGATGCTGGCCAGTTACGGTTACACGCGCCGTGACAAGCGGGTGGAGAAGGCGATTCAGTTCATCTTCAAGGAGCAAGAGCCGGATGGAGCGTGGTTCGGGCGCTGGGGCGTGAACTATCTCTATGGCACCTTCCTGGTGCTGCGTGGCCTGCAGGCGATGGAGGTGAGCTACCTGGAGCCGGCCGTGCAGCAGGCAGCCGAGTGGATTCGAATGGTGCAGAATCCCGATGGCGGATGGGGGGAGACTGCCGGAACCTATGACGATCCCAGCCAGCGCGGGGTTGGACCTTCCACGCCTAGCCAGACGGCTTGGGCGCTGCTGGGTTTGTTGGCAGCCAACGATACGCGCTCGGATTCGGTGGCCAAGGGTGTTCGTTGGCTGATTGAACGGCAGCAGAAGGATGGTTCCTGGAGTGAGCTGATGCCGGGACGCAATGGGGAAAGCTACTACACTGGAACGGGATTCCCGAAGGTGTTTTACTTGGGTTACCACTTTTATAAGCAGTACTTTCCGCTGCTGGCGCTGACGACCTACCGCAAGGCGATGGAGCGGGTAGAATGCGAATCGGGTTGAAGGGTGCTGCGCGCAGGGCAGGGCAGAGCGGCGGGAAAGCCAGGGATGTGACGGAAGTTGAGCGGTTGGCCGCGCTGGTTGCAGCAAGCAGCGCAAGGTTGCCGCAAGAAGTGAATGCGTGCCGCAAGCACGGCTAGAAGGAGCGATTCAGCATGGGTATCCCCATCTCACAGATGTTGACCGTTACCACTTATGTTCTGAAGCAGAAGTTGGCGGGACGGAAGCGGTATCCGCTGGTACTGATGCTGGAGCCGCTTTTTCGCTGCAACCTGGCTTGCGCCGGCTGCGGCAAGATTCAGTATCCGGCGCATATTCTAAAGGCGCAGTTGACGCCTGAGGAGTGCTTTCGGGCGGTGGAGGAGTGTGGTGCGCCGATGGTGTCGATCCCGGGCGGAGAACCGCTGCTTCATGCGCAGATGCCCGAGATTGTGGCTGGGTTGGTAGAACGGAAGAAGTATATCTATCTATGCACCAATGCGCTGCTGCTCAAGGAGAAGCTGCATCTCTTCAAGCCTTCCAAGTACCTGAGCTTTTCGGTGCATGTGGACGGACAAAAGGAACATCATGACATGTCCGTGTGCCGGGAGGGCGGGCACGAGATTGCGATGGAAGGAATTCGTGCTGCCGTAGCGGCTGGATTTCGGGTGACGACGAACACGACGCTGTTCGATGGAGCCGATCCCAACTCCGTGCGAGCGCATTTTGATGAGTTGATGGCCGCCGGAGTCGAGAGCATGATGGTCTCGCCGGGCTACACCTACGACAAGGCCCCGGACCAAAACCACTTCCTTGGCAAAGCGCGGTCGCGCAAGCTGTTTCGCGCCATTCTCTCCAACCGGAAGAAGAGCTGGCAGTTCAATACGCATCCTCTGTTTGCGGAGTATCTGATGGGCAAGCGCGACTTTGAATGTACTCCGTGGGGTATGCCGACTTACTCGATCTTTGGCTGGCAGAAGCCTTGCTACCTCTTGCAGGACGGCTATGCGGACAGCTTCCAGGAGCTGATGGAGACCGTGGAGTGGGCCAAGTACGGAGCCAAGAGCGGTAATCCACAGTGCGCTAATTGTATGGTTCACTCCGGCCATGAAGCATCGGCTGTGGATTATAACTTCAGCTCTTTGAAGGGATTCTGGGAGACGGCGAAGAAGTATATGTTTCCCTCCATGTATGAGGATGAGGATGCGCAGAGACTGCTGAACCAGTGGCCTGTTGCTAACCATGGGCCGCTGGTGCAGATTGGCCCGAAGGTTGATCAGGTGGTGGTGACGACCTCAGAGTCCGTGGATGAGATGTCCGGCGTGGCGGGTAGCTAGGTCAGAGATCGCGCCCATGCGGCGAACGAGGCGCGCCAGTCTATGGAGACGCAAACCGAGATAAGCATTCCATTGGGTGGATTCTTCACCGAAGGTTGATCCTTCAGCCGGACTCTGGAGCGATGTTCCTGGGTAAGAGAGTTTAGCAACGCAGGAGAGCGGCACTTTACCGGCGGCAAGAAGGCTGCGAGTGGCAGACGGAGAGCGAAGATGGCGACAGCGGAACAGGAACACCTGAAGATCGAGCAACTGCAGCATGCCGCTGCGGATGACCTGGAGGTTGTGGCCGGGAGAGAGCGAGAGAATCTGGAGGGATGGATTCCAGAGCTGGCGACCGAGTCAGAGGTGCGAGAGGCGCTGGAAAAAGCCTTTGACTACCGCGGCGACGTCACGGTCACTTGCAAGGACGGAACAACGGTGGAGGGCTATCTGTATGATCGCCGCAGCGGTACAACGCTGGAGGATTCCCTGATCCGATTGATTCCGAAGCCAGAGCCGGGCGCAGCCGTGAGGCGAGTCACCATCCGCTATGCCGATGTGGCAGCCCTGCAGTTTAGCGGGCGGGATACGGCGGCGGGCAAGACCTTTGAGGCTTGGGTGAAGAACTACTGGGAGAAAAAGGCTGCGGGCGAGACGAACATTCGCATTGAACCAGAGGCGCTCGACTAGCGGTTTATTGAAGGGCCGACTGAAGCAAAGAGCTAGACGCAACCAAAAGAACAAATAGCCGCGGGCGCGGCAGAGTTCGTCTCTTGGCCAGGTGGAGAGCTTGGAAGAGATTCTCGGGGCGTTGCTTACAGGAACCTATGCGGATATTTCTTACCGGCGCTACAGGGTTTGTGGGGGCGCATGTGGCCCAGATGGCCGAGGCGCAAGGGGCCAGGCTGCGGCTGCTGACTCGGGTGAGTTCGAACACCTCCCGGCTGCCGAAGGGTGCGGAGCTGGTGGTCGGGGATCTGCGCGCCCCGGAGGGGTTTGCCCAGGCGCTGAGCGACTGTGACGCGCTGATCCATGTTGCGGCGGACTACCGGCTGTGGGCGCCGGACGCGGTCGAGATGTACCAGACCAACGTGGAGGGGACGCGGAACCTGCTGCTGCTGGCGCGGCAGGCGGGCGTGCGGCGCGTGGTGTACACCAGCAGCGTGGCCACCATGGGCTTCAAGACCGATGGCACGGTGGTGGATGAAGAGACGCCAGTGAGCGAGGCCGATATGATTGGCCACTACAAGCGCTCCAAGTGGATGGCCGAGCGCGTGGCGCTGGAGGCGGCCGGCGCTGGGCAGGAGGTGATGGTGCTGAACCCTACCACGCCGATCGGTTCGATGGATGCCAAGCCGACGCCGACCGGTAGGATCGTGGTGGACTTTTTGAACCGAAAGTTTCCGGCCTATGTGGATACAGGGTTGAACCTGGTGGATGTGGATGAGGTCGCCCGGATTCACCTGGTGGCGCTGGAGCGCGGCAGGGTGGGGGAGCGGTACATTCTGGGCGGAGAGAATCTGACGCTGAAGCAGATTTTGGACCGGCTTGCAGAGATAACAGGGCTGAAGTCTCCGGCGATGAAGGCGCCGCATGCGCTGGCGATGGTGTTTGCGTTCTTCGATGAGATGGTGACGGGCAGGCTGCTGGGCAAGGAGCCTCGGGCGACGGTGGAGGCGGTGAAGATGGGGCGAAAGAAGATGTTCGCCAGTTCGGCCAAGGCGGAGCGGGAGTTGGGACTGCGGGTGGGCAGCATCGAGGAAGCGTTACGCGCCGCCTGTTCCTGGTATGTGGCGAACGGCTATGCTCCTGCGCCGCCGCGAGTGCCTGCTTAGCGTTTTCCCTCTGAGCTGGGTAGACGAGGGCTTGCTGCGCATTGGCGAGCATGTCCATGTGCATCCCGTTGAGAGGCAGGCGTAGTATTGCATCGAATCAACCGCAAGCTTTTTATGGGAGGCAACCATGTCCATTCGGCCCGTCAAACAACTTATCGTATCGAAGCCGACACTGGAGGGCGCCGGTGTGCGCCTGCGGCGTGCATTCGGTTTTGGAAAGACATCGGAGTTCGACCCCTTCCTTCTCCTCGACGATTTTCGCAACGACATTCCTGAAGATTATCTGGCCGGCTTTCCCTGGCATCCTCATCGCGGCATAGAAACAATCACTTATGTTCTGGCTGGGACCGTGGAGCACGGAGACAGCATGGGCAACCACGGGGCCATAGCCGCCGGCGATGTGCAATGGATGACGGCGGGAAGGGGAATCATTCATCAGGAGATGCCCAAGGGAGATCAGGATGGAAGGATGCATGGATTTCAGCTCTGGGCGAATCTGCCGGCGTCGCTGAAGATGACAGCGCCACGCTATCAGGAGGTGAAGTCGCCGGAGATCCCTTTGGTCAAGGATGACGATGGAACCGGAGTCCGAATCGTATGCGGGAGCTTCTGGGGCAAGAAGGGCCCAGTGGATGGGATCGCCGCCGATCCCATCTATCTGGACGTATCTGTTCCGCCGGGCAGGAGAAAGACGCTTCCGGTGGAAACAACCCGCCATGCCTTTGCGTACGTCTTTGCGGGTTCGGGAAAGTTCTGCAATGCATCTGGTCCGCTGGCGGTGCCGACAGAGCCGGTGGGTTGGTGGGACAAGACCCCTCCGGCGCAGGCAGACAACCGCTCCCTGGTGCTCTTTGATCGCGGCGACGAAGTTGTTGTTCAGGCAGGCGATGAGGGAATCCGTTTCCTGCTGGTCTCAGGCAAGCCGCTCGAGGAGCCGGTAGCCTGGTACGGACCAATCGTCATGAATACCCAGGAGCAACTTCGACGTGCGTTTGAGGAGCTCAATGCGGGTACTTTTTTGAAGCCCGAGGGGGGCTCCTGACTCCCTTGCGGGCTTCCAGGATGGAGAGAGCGCAGAGGCCGGCTTGAGCGAGCGCCCAAAGACTCTTCAGGACAAGGTCAAAGCGCGCTCTCCGCTTTGTCGAGCAGAATCTCTTGCTCTTTCTGAAGGGGGATCTTCCCTCAGAGTTGGATCAGTGAGGGGTGATCCTCACCAGATCGCCCGGTGTGGCTGCATCCTGGCCGGCAGCGAAGAACTGGCGGATCTTTTCGGCGGTTGGTTTGTTGACGACCGCGGTAAGAGCCTCGGGATCCTTCTGAGCTGTTTGCTGGAGGGCCTGGATGCTGCCAAAATGCTCCAGCAGACGACGGCGGGTGATGGGGCCCACACCTGGAATCTCGTCCAGCTCGCTGGCCCGGTCGCGCATCTGACGCCGCTTGCGATGGTAGGTGACGGCGAACCTGTGGCTCTCGTCGCGGATCTTCTGGATCAGGTGCAGCACAGGAGATCGGCGCTCCAGGACCACCGGTTCGTCCTCCTGGCCGTGCAGGTAGAGGATCTCCTCGCGTTTGGCGATGGAGGCTAGCGGCTGGGTCACCAAGCCAAGCGCTTCAAGCGCGGCCGCTGCGGCGTGCAACTGTCCCAGTCCGCCGTCGATGAGCACCAGCGAGGGCATCGGCTTGCCCTCCTGCTGCAGGCGGCTGTAACGGCGATGAACCACCTCGCGCATGGAGGCGAAGTCGTCCACGCCGGAGACGGTCTTGACCTGGAATTTGCGGTAGGAAGAGTTCTTCATTGCTCCCTTCTCCCAGACCACCATGGAGGCCACGGTCTCGGCGCCCTGAATGTGGGAGATGTCGAAGCATTCAATCCGCTGCGGTGGCTCGGGGAGCAAAAGGGCGTCCTGCAAGGCGCCCTGGATGGCCTCGAGGCCCGGTTGCAGCACCCGGAAGCGCTGGTCGAAGGACTGCTTGGCGTTCTGGCCGGCCAGATCCAGCAGAGAGCGCTTTTCGCCGCGCTGCGGGGCGCTGATCTCGATCTTGCGGCCAAGGCGCTGGCTCAGCGCTTCGGCCAGCAGCAGACGGTCGGGAAAGTCGACCGGTACATAGATGTTTCTTGGAACATAGGTCTGGTCAAGGTAGAGCTGCTTGAGCAGGGCGGAGAGAAAGGCCGCCGCGGAGAAGGCGAGTGGCTGAGCATCGTCCCGCGGCGAATGCGCTGTTGGTACACCGGAAGTTGCGGTGTCCGCCTCTGCCAGAGCAGCTTCGGAGCTGAGGTCTGGATCCGGTTCCAGATTTTGTTCCGAGCCCGGCTCCGGGGCATCGAGAGCTTCGGCGAAGGCGATCTCCGGCAGTTCTTCCCAGAACATCTCGCGCCGGTCTACGATCTTGCCCGAGCGCATATGGAAGAGGTTCAGCGCGAGCATGCCGTTTTCCAGATGGAAGCCGAAGACGTCCACATCCTCCTCTTCAGCAGAGGCGATTCGCTGCCGGTGCTGTGCCTGGTGGAGAGTCGAGATCTGATCGCGCAGCTTGGCCGCCAGCTCGAACTGCATCTCCTCCGCGGCCTTCCGCATGCGCTCGGTGAGCCGGGCCTCCAGTTCGCCGGACTTGCCCTCCAGAAAAAGCTGCGCGTCGCGGACCGCCTGGGCATATGCCTCCGAAGACACCAGGCCCTCCACGCAGGGGCCTAGACAGCGGTGGATGTAGTACTGTAGGCAGGCGCGGGGATGGTAACGGTTGAGGTCCACCTTGCAGCTAGGAATGAGAAAGTTCCGGTGGATGAGATCGACCAGGCGGGAGGCTAGGCTGCCTGGAAAATAGGGGCCAAAGTACGCGCTGCCGTCCTTGCGAACGCGCCGGGTGACAAAGACCTTGGGATGACGATCGGCCAGCGTCAGCTTGATGTAGGGGTAGGTCTTGTCATCGCGCAGAAGGATGTTGAAGCGGGGCTTGCGCTGCTTGATGAGGTTGTTCTCCAGCGCCAGCGCTTCCTGCTCGTTGGCCACCAGAATGTACTCCAGGTCAACGGCTTCGCGCATGAGCGAGCCGGTCTTGGCGTTGGCTTGCGCTGCGTCGAGAAAGTACGAGCGGACCCGCGCGCGCAGGTTCTTCGCCTTGCCGACGTAGATTACCTCTCCCTCGGCGTTTTTATAGAGGTAACAGCCGGCGCCGGCAGGCAGTGTGCGAATCTTTTCGTGGAGGTCCATCGGCCTCTTCCAGTCTAGAACTTCGGCCAGAGGCTGGTTGAGATCTCCGCTGGAAAGATTCGCCTTGAACATCCCGCCGCCCAGGAGAGTTCGCTTTAGACCGGT
>JAKAQS010000165.1 GCA_021819585.1 Acidobacteriota bacterium | reverse complement strand
CATCTTTAATCGCGGTTCGGTTCCCGCGGCCGGAACATTTCGGCTGGCCAGCCTGCCCGCCGGTTTTCAGGGCAAGCAGGTCAGCGTACGCGATCTCTGGCGGCATGGCGGCGTCTCCATTCACAAGGACAGGTACACAACCACGGTTCCAACCCATGGCGTGGTCATGCTTCGCATCACCGCTGACTAAAGAGGAGAGACCGCAGTAGTTCTAGCCACATCGGCTTGGATGAGATAACGTTATCTCTATGAAAAAGGAAGAGGAACAGCAACGCATATTGTTTGGCCGCCGCATGGAGGGCCGGAGCAGTCTGCATGCTGCCAGGAGGGAAGAAATGATGAACCCGAAACTCACGCGAAGGCATTTTCTGGGCGGAACGGTCGCCGCCGGCGCTTCCACACTTCTACCTGCCGCGGCGCAAGAGGCCGCCGCCACGGCAAAGAGTCATTCTGCCGGAGGCGGTTCCGACATAGCCATTGCGGACCTGACCCACGCTTCCGTCGCCAAGGTAAAGTGGAAGGCCGAACCGTTTTCCATGACGGAGGTGCGCGTGCTCCCAAGCTTCTGGAAGAACATGATGGAGCTGGATCGAAGCTACCTGTACTCTCTGCCGAACGATCGCCTGGCCTACAACTTCCGCGTGAATGCGGGGATTGCCACTGACGCCGATCCTCTGGGCGGATGGGAAGCTCCCGACTGCGAGCTTCGGGGCCACTACGTGGGCCACTATCTTTCCGCCAGCGCTCTACTCCACGCCAGCACCGGCGACGTGCCCATCAAGGCCAAAGCCGATGATCTCGTTGCCATCCTGGCCGGATGCCAGGCGAAGGACGGCTACCTGAGCGCTTTTCCCGTAACGTTCTTCGGCAAACTCCGCAACCACGAGCAGATCTGGGCTCCGTTTTATACCTTTCACAAGATCCTTGCCGGCATGATCGACATGTACGAGCACACCGGTAACCAGCAGGCCCTTCAAGTCGCGATCGGGATGGGCAACTGGGCGGACAACTACAGCCGGCCGATTCCAGAAGATGAATGGCAACGCATGTTGCTTGTCGAGCAGGGCGGCATGAACGAGGCGGCCTTCAACCTCTACGCCATTACGGGCAATGTCAGGTATAAAGATCTCGCCTACCGGTTCGAGCACAAGAAGATCTTTGATCCATTGGCAGCCAATCAGGATATGCTCGCCGGGAACCATGCCAACACGAACATTCCAAAGGTGATTGGAGCGATCCGCGGCTATGAGCTGACGGGCGACCAGCGTTATCTGACCATTAGCCGGAACTTTTATCGCTTTGTCACGGAGCGCCACGCCTACTGCACAGGCGGTACAAGCAACGGAGAGTTCTGGCACAAGCCGGACGCGATCGCTTCCCAATTGGGGCCCGCGGCCGAAGAGTGCTGCTGCTCCTATAACATGTTGAAACTTTCACGCCATCTCTTCGGACAAGAGGTGAACGCCAGATACTTCGACTACTATGAGCGCGTGCTGTTCAATGTGCGCAACGGCACACAGGACCACAACGGAATGCTGATGTACTATGTCTCGCTGAAGCCGGGGCTCTACAAGACCTTCGGCACGCAGTTCAATTCTTTCTGGTGCTGCACCGGCACTGGCTCAGAAGAGTACGTCAAGCTGAATGACTCCATCTACTTCCACGATGCGGACTCGGTCTATGTCAATCTCTTTATCCCCTCCAGCCTTGACTGGAAGGAACGCGGTCTGCAGCTCAGCCAGACCACAAAGTTCCCTGACGAGGAGCGCACGGTTCTGACCGTGGTTGCCGCTCCCTCCCAGGCGACCGCGCTCAAGGTTCGTATACCCTACTGGGCGACGAAGGGCGTCACGGCCGCCATCAACGGCCAGCCGGTAGCCGTGGAGGCCACTCCTTCCACCTACGTTGCGTTGCATCACGACTGGAAGGCCGGTGACGTGATCACGATAGACTTGCCGATGCCGCTGCACCTGGATCAGGCCCCGGACGACAAGCAGGTGCAAGCCGCAATGTATGGGCCCCTTGTACTTGCAGTGCGGCAGGGAACGGAAGGCCTGACAAACCGGATGATCTATGGTGACAACGGCCCCTGGCGCTCAGACGATGGTTATCCAATGCCAACTGTCAAGCTTGCTGACGCAGAGAACAAGACCGGCGACGACGCGATCTGGTTTGAACGCATCGAAGGCAGCAGGGAGTATCCTCTTCAATTCCGCAGCAAGGGAAGGGGCCCGATCCACACGCTGGCGCCGCTCAATCGCATCTTTGACGAACGTTACTCGGTGTATGTCCGCAACGAAGGCGTGGCCTAGAGCATGTCCAGGAGCGAGTTCCGCAAGGCGTTGGGACTATTCGATTCGGTGATGATCGTCGCCGGCATCATGGTCGGCTCCGGCATCTTCATCGTCAGCGCGGAAATTTCACGGCAGGTCGGCGCTGCCGGCTGGCTGTTGGTTGCCTGGGGCATCACCGGCTTCCTCACCGTCTCTGGCGCGATCAGTTACGGCGAGCTGGCCGCCATGATGCCGATCGCCGGCGGCATGTATGTCTATCTGCGGGAGGCCTTCTCGCCATTCGTCGGATTTCTTTACGGCTGGACGCTGATGACCGTGATTCAAACCGGTTCCATTGCCGCGGTGGCGATCGCCTTTGCACGGTTCAGCGGCGTCCTGTTTCCGTCGGTCAGCGATACGCACTACCTCCTTGCCCCCAGGAGGTTCTTATCCGGATACGCTATTTCGCTCTCAACGACGCAGTGCCTCGCGTTGGCGATCATCCTCGCCGCGTGCCTGATCAATATCCGTGGCCTCCGCTGGGGAAAGCTGGTGCAAAATGTCTTTACACCGGCGAAGCTCTTGGGCATGGTCCTGCTACTCGGCCTGGGGGCCTATGCCCTCCTGCGCAACCCCTCCGTGCTGCGCCTCAACTTTGCCCAGCCATGGCATCCGCAAAATGTCTCCAGGACCGGCGGATTGAGCGCGATGACGGCGGCGGGGATGATCGTCGCGCTGTGCGTGTCGCAGACTGGATCGCTATTCGCTGCGAACTCCTGGCACGAAATTACGTTTGTTGCCGGCGAAGTCCGCCATCCACAACGGAATCTTCCGCTGGCGCTTGGCTTGGGCGCTTCCCTGGTGATCCTGCTGTATCTGCTCTGCAATCTCTGCTATCTGGCGGTGACGCCGATACACTCCATCCAGACCGCCGCCGGGGATCGCGTAGCCACGCTGGTAGTGGACACTGTTCTGCCCGGCATCGGCAGCCTTGCTATGGGCTGCATGATTATGGTCTCCACCTTCGGCACCGTCAACGCTCTTACGTTGGCCGGGAGCCGCGCCTGCTATGCGATGGCGAAGGACGGTCTCTTCTTCCGCCGCGCCGGGGTTCTTAACCGGCAAGGAGTACCCGGATGGGCGCTCGCACTGCAGTGCGTCTGGGCTTTGCTGCTGGTATTGCCGCGCACCTATAACCCGCGGCTACAGACTTACGGAGATCTTTACAGCAACCTGCTGGACTACGTCATCTCCGCGGCACTGATCTTTTACATCCTCACGGTCGCCGGGCTCTTCCGTCTGCGCCGTACACGGCCCGATGCCGCCCGGCCCTATCGCTGCTGGGGCTATCCCTGGCTGCCGGCGATGTATATTGCCGGTGCGTCTTTCGTGCTGGTGGTGCTGTTTGCCTACCGTACGGCAACCACTTGGCCAGGGCTCATCATTGTAATCAGCGGAGTGCCGGTCTATGGGTTGCTCCGCAGAGGTTCGGAGATGCGTAAGGAGAGTACGGACGCAGCATTGGCCGGCTAGCAAGCGGCTATCGCATGGCTGCCGCATGCAAGTGTATGAGCGGAAAAATGAGGGGCAGAGTGCAATGTGCTGGGAGACCGCCGGTGAGCTTGCGCTGTTCTCAAGGCTCTGCGAGAACGCTTCGGCTCAAGTACTCTGCCGAGCGACAGACTGCGCGGCGCAGGCTGCGTTGGAGTCTTATGCAAAGCAACGTGGAATGCATGACGGCAAGCAATTCGCCGGAAAGGTTGTGCCGAATGTCCCTTCGGACCAAGGGCTGCAAGGCCCGCAAAGCTCTCGCTTCTAACCTGCTGCGGCCTGACTGGGCCTTGACCGGGCTGCTTCTGGCCGCACAGGTGCTGCCGCTGTTCGTTGTTCCAACCCTGGTGGCGCAGGCAAGGCGCTGGAAGAGACCGGCGGCGCTGGGGCCAGGTCCAATGCTGGACGGGGGCCAGGTTATGTTGAGCACGTCAGACCTGAGTGTGAGGCTTCTGCGCTATTCGGGCACGGTTGCTTCACTGTCGCCCAACGCCGATCCAGGGTTGGACTATACGCCAGGTGACCTTTTGCGGCAGCGCTCGGCGAACACGTTTTATCACCTTGGCGATTTGGATATTCGATACCGCAGTTTGGGAGCTTCAGCCTGGACAGACGTGTCAACGGCATATAGGCGCAGCCCGGTGAGCGAGGTGTCAACCGGCAAGCATCATTTCAGCGGCGACGTTACATCGAGCTTTCCCGCTGGCACACCGCTGAAGGTGGTACGGACATGGTCGACCCGGAGTGGAACGCTGGCGCTTCGCTTCACGCTGACGAATACATCCAACACGCCGGTCGAGATTGGCGGGCTGGGTATTGCCATGGTGTTCAACAACATCATGAATGGCCGCACACTGGAACAAGCCTATAGTGTCTGCTCCTTTTACGATCCATACATCGGCGAAGATGCCGGCTACGTGCAAGTCATCCAACTCCGCGGGACCGGACCGGTCTTGCTTGTGGCGCCCGAGGGTCATACGCCGCTGGAGGCATGGAAACCCATCCTCGACCATCGCAACTGGCAGACCGGAGAGGGTTTGCTGGATAACGATCCTACGCCGCGAGGCACTACGTTTGAGGGATCCTTTGACTGGATGGTCCACAGCAAAGGCTATGCGGATACGGAATGGAAGGGTGTGGACGAGTGGAATCAACCAACCTCGGCAACGTTGGCCGCCGGCCAAAGCGTGACCTATGCCGTCCGCTTTCTGGTGGCGCCGGATGTCCGGCACATTGAGGCCACTCTGGTCCAACATCGAAGGCCGGTTGCGATTGGAGTTCCAGGCTACATCCTGCCGCAGGATATGCAGGCGCACCTGTTTCTACGCTATGGCTACCCCGTGCGCTCGATCATGAGCCGGCCTGCAGCCGCCGTGGAGATCCGCGACGAAGGCAAGAATAGGGCCGGTCTGCATGTTTATTCGCTTCGCGGCAAACAATGGGGCAGGTTCCGCCTGGTGATCACATACGCGGACGGCACGGTGCAAACTATTGGCTACCGCACCATCAAGCCGGAGACTGAAGCGATCGCCGACATGGGGCATTTTCTCTTTCATCAACAATGGTTCGATCAACGAGATGACCCGTTTCATCGTGCTCCTTCGATCATCAGCTACAACGATGAGGCTGGCCGGCAAGTTACGCAGGACTCACGGGTGTGGATAGCCGGACTGAGCGATGAGGCCGGCGCCGGCTCCTGGCTGGCTGCCGCGATGAAGGAGTATCTTGAGCCGAATCCGGAGGAGATCGCCAAGCTGGAGCAGTTTGTCGACGGCGCCCTTTGGGGACATCTGCAGAACAATGGCGGGCCCCATCCTTATGGAGTGCATAAGAGCCTGTTCTTCTACCAGCCGGCGCTTGTGCCGGGCTTTCCCTATGATCCTAAGCTGAACTGGACCAGTTGGACTAGCTGGAACAAGGAAGGAGCAGAGGATGTTGGCCGTTCCTACAATTATCCGCATGTTGTGGCTGCCTATTGGTCGCTTTACCGAACGGCGCGCAATACGCAAGGCCTGGTGACGCACCACGATTGGCAGTGGTATCTGAACCAGGCGTATGAGACGACCGTCGCCATGTGCAGAGAAGCGCCGTACTACACGCGGTTTGGCCAGATGGAGGGCACTGTCTTTGTGCGCCTGCTGGATGACATGAAAGCCGAGGGTTGGACCGAAAAAGCAAACAAACTGGAGGCGTTGATGCATGCTCGCGCCGACCTGTGGAAGACGGAAGCCTATCCCTTCGGAAGCGAGATGCCTTGGGATTCGACCGGTCAGGAAGAGGTGTACGACTGGACGCGCTACTTCCATGACGATGAAAAGGCGGAGGTCACGATTAACGCCATCCTGGCATATGACCCGACGATTCCTAGCTGGGGATACAACGGAAGCGCTCGTAGGTATTGGGACTTTATCTATGGAGGCTACCCAAAATATGCTCGCATCGAGCGGCAACTGCACCACTACGGTTCGGGGATCAATGCAATTCCCCTGCTGGCCGAGTATCGCCTGCATCCGGATGATCTCTACCTGCTGCGAGTGGGTTACGGCGGCGTGATGGGTGCGCTGGCGAACATCGATCAGAAGGGCTTCGCCTCCGCAGCTTTTCACTCCTTTCCCGACCTGATGAGGTACGACCCCTATAGCGGCGACTATGGGCCAAACTTCTTTGGCCACGCGATCAATACCGGAACCTACGTTACCTTCGACAAAGAGATGGGTTGGCTCTGCTTTGGAGGAGATGTCGAAGAACATCATGGCATCGTGCATACGACGGTGCTTGACTCGTCTCGCCGGCGGCTGTTTCTTGCGCCGCTTGGCCTGTGGGTGACGCTGGACGCCGGCAAGATGGTCTCGGCAGACTTCGACCCGCGCCGGGCCACGGTTACGCTGCATTTGGCCGCGGCCAACGAATTTGTTCGCACGGCCCGGTTGCGTCTGGCGCAGACAGCGGAGAAGCCCGGCCCTGCTTGGACCCCGACGCACAACGCCAGGCTGGATGCGGGCGCTTATGTGATTCCGCTGGCCTCCGGCCAGACCACGGTCGTGCTGCGCCGGGCAAGGAGGTGAACGGTGCGGCTGTGCAAAAGTTATGGAGCAGGCTGCAGGATCCGGGTTTTGCCTCTGGTTGGGAAAATGTTCCGGGCGAAATGCGCTGCTTCTCTGCATAGACCCTTGGGGCCCGTGCGCGGAGAAGCCGCGGCTCGCTGATCTGGAAAGGGGGACGAAACGATGGACAGGCGTAACTTTATCAAAACCATCACGGCGGGTACGGCAGCGTTGCATACCCTGGTGACCCAGGCAAGTTCCACCGAAGCGGCGAGGCAGGATCGCGGCCTGATTGCAGCTCACGCGGCGCCGATTGACGGCCACACTCGGCTGACGGCCTTCGCCCGCGATGGGGTGCGCTGGACCGTTTACGAGGACCTGCGGGTGCGCGATGGGGTGATCACCTTTGTCTGCTCGGACGGTTCGGCCCGCGTGCTCCGCAAGACCGCTGAGGCGACCTTCGCAGAAGAGGGTCCGCAGCATCTTGGTCTGGATCTCAAGGATATCGGGATGGCTGACGCCGACCTGCTGGCGGACAGGCTTTTGGCTCATGGCGACCCAGATGAACAGGAGGTGCGCCGCGCTGCCCCGCCCATGAACTCTGACCACAGCCATGAAAGGCATCCGGAGTTTCGGCCAGGATGGAATACGATTGTTGGAACCAGAGAGTGCAGCGACACCATGCCCGTCTATCCGGCAGGCAATACGCGCACCTATCATCCGCAGCAGTACTTCCGGGAGATCACGCAGCAGAATGCGAATCGGCGTTATGAAGGCCTGGTCGGCGGCTGGATGCCGGCGGTGCGCAAGGTGATTCCAGACAGCGATGGGAGCTACTTTGAAGTTGTTGTGTTTGGCGATGTTGCCGCGCATGACCGCTTCATCGTGCAGACATGGCATCGGACCGCGCACCTGCGCGATGGAGCGATCCTCGGGGTGCAATACGGCTATAGCTATCCGGCATATACCCGGCGGCGGCAGCCTCCGGAGCCTGGTGACTTTTATCGCGGAATGTTGGAGTTCGCCGAGTATTGGGAGCGGCTGACACAAGACCTTGCATCCATGGTGTTACCCGACGTGAGCTGGACGGACATGGTCCGGTACGCATTCGTCAAGGAACAGATGGTTCGTCCAGGGGGCATCTACCCCAAGTACGGAGCCGTGGACCGGGACTACTACGGATCAGAGTATGACGGGTTTCAGGACACCTTCACGATGTCGCTCTATGCAAATCTGGAGTGCGGCCGCTTCACGCAGGCTCGCGAGGTCTTGGACAATTACTTTACCTCGTTTACCAATGACCTCGGCATGATCAACATGCGCGGCCCGGAGACGGCGCAGTTTGGGCTGACCCTGTTTCTTGTGGCCCGCTATGCCCAGTTGACCGGAGACACGGCCCTGCTGCTGCGCCATCGAGAAAAGATCGAAGCGGTGGCGACGTTGCTTGCGGAGCTGCATGACGAAAGTTTGCAGCTTCCTTCGGACGACGCCGGATATGGCCTTCTGCATGGCTGGTGCGAATCCGACTCCTGCCTGATGCCTGACCCTGCAGTGTGGGATAAACCCTACTTTGCCAATAGTGCCTTCGCAGTGCGGGGTTGGAGGGCTACCGCAACAATCTGG
>JAKAQS010000009.1 GCA_021819585.1 Acidobacteriota bacterium | reverse complement strand
GATCGGTCCTTACCGTATAACCCCTTCTCTGGGAGAAGAGAAGCGCCGGCATCGCAGCCCAGCTCCTTCTTTTCAATCCTTTTTTTTCATTGCGAAACCTGATGAAATCCGCGATACTTAGGTGTTCGGACTTTTGCTTCGGCCGGTTGCTCTGGTCTGCCCTATGGACCGGCCTGGGTGGATCGCGTATTCCTCCAGGTCAACTACCCAGATCGGGCTTCTTCCCTCAACCCGCCGGCCGCGACCCCCCGATACCAAGACCACTGCTTTTTGAGAGGATTTTCCCTGTGTTGATGATTCGCCTGGCGCGCGTTGGCGCCCGCAAGCAGCCCCACTACCGCGTCGTTGTTATTGAAAAGGACCGCGCACGCAACGGCCGTTCGGTGGAAGTCGTTGGAACCTACAACCCCCGGACCAGCACGGCCACTGTAAACCTGAAGCGTGACCGCATTGATTACTGGACAGCCAAGGGCGCCCAGCTCTCCGAGACTGTCAGCAAAATTCTGGCCAAGCAGCCTGCGGTTTCCAGCCCTTCTGAGCCAGAGGTTACTCCTGCAATACCAGAGGCAACTCCCGCAGTCTAGGTAATCATCCCAAGGATAACTTTCGTGACGCTTTCGCGGATCTAAAGATTATCGTTTAACCTGCCTCACTTACAGTAGACTCGCTCAAGTGAACACCGCCGTTTAGATGTTTCAAACATAAGACTTTCTGACTGGATTGTTGGGTTTGGTCCGCACCGTTGTGTTCTGCGCCACACCTCAAAGCGGCAACCGACGGGACCCTTCCACCCTGGAGAAGCGGCTGGTGCTGTGGTGCTAGCGTATTTCTCTTTAGAGGTGTAAGAGTGTCATCTTCAGATCCACTTCAAGACAACAAACTAGCTGTCTCGGAGATGCAAACTCTGATGACTGAGATCACACGAGCCCTGGTCGACGATGTCGACGCGGTTCGGGTGGAGGTTATCAGCGATCAGAACTCCGTCGTTCTGCGCCTTCATGTCGCCAACAACGACATTGGCAAGGTGATCGGCAAGCAGGGGCGGACGGCACGCTCTCTGCGAACCATCCTGGGCGCCGCCAGCATGAAACTCCAGCGCCGTTTTTCGCTGGATATCGTCGAAGCTGACCACGACGCCCAGATTTAGGGGGCGGTGCGGCGCTCATCACGACTGAGCCTCCAATCTTGGGTTTAGCTCTCTTGGATCTTGCTCCGCGTTCGGGGTTGCGTTCGGGTCTCGCTCGGTGACTTGCTCGCCCTCAGACATAGGGTCTTTGGGGGTCAATCGTCCAGCGAAGGGTCTCCCCAGGCGGCATCGACTTCCTTGGAGCCCAACTTCCTATCTCTCTTCCACCGGGCTGCTCCTTCCTGCTCGGTGGATGCGAGCCTTCCGAGATCGAGCCCCAAAAGGGTTCGCTATGAGGAACCTTGGCCCCATCCCGTCCGAGGGTTTGGTTCGAAACATGCCGAAGCAGCGCCCAAAAATCACCCAGGGCGTGGCGGTTCGAGGCGCAACCGGCTCGTGAGGAGGCAAGCAAGAGGTATGCAATCGATTGGGTAGCTTCTTGGCCAACTCTCTGTTGTGCGGCCAACTCCTGGGGGTTATCGATGCCGGGTAGCCTTTCGGACGCGCCTTGGTTTCCCATTGCCCGTCTGCTGCGCCCGCAGGGACGCCGTGGTGAAGTTCTTGCCGAACCGCTCAGCGACCTCCCAGGAATCTTCACGGCCCACCGCGAAGTCTTCCTGGCTGCGGTTGACGCTTCTCTGCCGTTGCCCGGAACCGCACCCCTGCGCATCGAAGACCACTGGTTCCCCTCGGGGAAGAATGCCGGGCGAATCGTTCTCAGGCTCTCCGGGTGCGGCTCAATCTCCGCAGCCGAGGCCTTGGCCGGCCGTACCCTGCTCATCGACGGCAAAGATCTTCCCCCACTCGATCCCGGCGCCTTCTTTGTGGGCGACTTGACGGGATGCACTTTATGGGACTCTGCCGCCTCCGGTTCCTTCGCGCCTCCCCGTCCGGTCGGAACCGTAATCGGCGTTGAGTTCATCACCGCGCCAGACGGCCGCACCCGCCTGCAAGACGCAGCACCCTTGCTCTCAGTTGAGGGCCAAGCCGGCGCCGATCCCATTCTCATCCCCTTTGTCCTGGCCTGGATCGACGCGGTCGACATCCCGGCACGGCGCATCATCATGCACCTGCCGGAGGGCCTTCTTCCCCCCACCAAGACATCGTCGTAGCTGCCTATGGCCTTTTCCTGAAGACGGGCATCCCGAAGCAGGCTTGCCCCGGTGCTTTCATTGGGGGAAACACCCATAAAGGCCGAGGCTCAGGGATGAGCCTGCTCGGAAAAATCTTTAGCCCACATGTCTTGGCTGATCCTGACTCCTCACAGCATTCCAGCGTCTGCCCTAAACTGCGATCTGGGGCTGATTCTGAAGCCGTACACCTAGCTTGGCCCGAATCCACCGCTTACCGTCCTCCGATTTTTCCGAGCCACCATGCGCTTTGACATCCTCACCATCTTCCCTGAGTTCTTTGGCGCCCTGCCAAACCAAGGCATTGTGGGCCACGGCGTGGTCTCGCGAGCCCTGCGCAGCGGACTCGCAAGCGTCCAAATTCACGATCTTCGCAACTTTACTCACGACCGTCACCGCAGCGTGGACGACCGTCCCTTTGGTGGTGGCGAGGGCATGGTGCTCAAGCCCCAACCCATCTATGAAGCCCTCAATTCGCTCCACCTTCTCCCCAGGCCGCAGCGCCCCGGCGCGGGCGAAACCGTGATCCTGCTCTCTGCCCAGGGAAAACGTTTCAACCAATCCACTGCCCGCCGGCTGGCCACACTCCATCGCGCCGTTTTCCTCTGCGGCCGCTACGAGGGCGTGGATGAGCGCGTTGCAGAGCTGCTCTGCGACGAGGAGCTCTCCATAGGAGACTACGTCCTTTCCGGCGGCGAGCTGGCCGCCGCGGTCCTGCTCGATGCCACCGTCCGCCTTCTTCCCGGAGCCCTAGGCCACGCGGACTCCAGCCGCTACGAGAGCTTTGGAGAAGGTGAAACCACCTCAAGCGAGACCCCGCCCGCGGCCCCCGTGGACGCCGTAGCTTCCCCCGCTGATGATGCAGCAGGGCGGGAAGCCGACCCGGAGCCTCGTCCGGCCGTTCCCCGATCCACCCACGCCTCCAGCGGCATCCTCGACTACCCCCACTACACCCGCCCTGCGAAGTTTCTCGGCCTCACGGTCCCCGAGGTGCTCTCCAGCGGCGACCATCTGGCCATCCGCCGCTGGCGCCGCCAGGCCGCACTGGCCAAGACCCTGGCCAACCGCCCTGACCTGCTGCAAACCGCCGAGCTCTCGGACGATGATCGCAAGTACCTCGCCGGCCTGGGATACACTCCGCCCGCGTAGAGCAGGGACGCCCCGCTGCGCGCTCCCCAGCCGCTCGGCGTCAGGTTAAAGACAAACCAATTCGGAGTGCCGGAAGACCCCTCCGGGGTCTAGACTGCAATCCAGAGGGACTTGTCATGCCAAAGCCTCGGCTTCTCGCCTCGGTCTTGCTCGCATTTGGGTTCGTCCTGACCGCTGAAGCACAGTACCTGACCCCATCCGGTCTTCCTCCGCTGGCGGCCTCCGGCGCGCCCACTGCACCGTTCAGCGCGTCCCATGACCAACCGTTTTCCGCCGCAACCATCGAATCCGCCCCACAGCGCTTCAACACTCTCACAGCCGCGAACAACCTCTCCGCATTGCGTACCGAGCAGGCGAGCGCGGCGCAGAGCCGCTCTCCTTGCTTCACCTTGCGCAGCTACAACTTTACGGAGCGCGATCTCAAGTCCGCACACCCGCACGCTTCCAGTGAGATCGACTGCACTCCCGCCGCGAAGGGCCACTTCCTCACCAGGACAACGAAAGCCATCGCCCCCTGGCTTGCCCAGCCCTCACCGGCCTCGCAGCCGCCGTCCTCAAGCAACCACGGCTCGCACAACTGAGGAGCGGAGCTTTCGGCATTGAAGTCCGGCAGCAGCCGATCCGAGCCGGCGGCACTCTGCCGGGACAGCTTCCTCACTGTCCAGACTCTGCATCTCGGAGAGTGAAAGCCCCCTCTACTGCGGCAGTTGGAAGCTCACGCCGTTTTGCTGGTTCACTTTTTGGGTAGCGGCCAGATTCAACTCCGAGATAGGGATCTGCTGGTGCTTCCCGTCAGCGACGTACAGCATGGTCCGAGTCAGAGCGTAGTTGTAAATCTTCTCCGGAGGACGTCCGTCCTTGAAGACCAGCGTGACCGCGGAGGAATCATAGAGCGAGGGTACCCGGGAGATCGCCGGTTGCATCGGGCTCGACGCCAAGCTCCGCCCCTCGGGTCCTACCATCCTCGTCGGCAGGCTCAAGTAGGGTACCGGAGGGTAGGGGTAATACTCTCCACCGACCCCTTGGCCCGAACCCTCGGGGCTGGAGCCGTAGGTGCTGGGGCCGTAGGGGATGGGTCCGTACGCGCCTGGGCCGTAGTAGTTGTCCGGTCCGTCGTCGCCGGGTCCGTAGGGCACGTCAGGCTGGGAGGATGCCGTCCCATCGCCCCCGTCGGCAGAAGTATCGCTCGACGAGTCATCATCGTAAGACTGGTCATCGTCATCGTACCCTGGGTCGTTGGTATCCACCCACCCAGAGGCCAGCGGCCAGCCGAAGCCTAGCCCACCGTAGCCATATCCTCCCGGATAGCCGTAACCATACCCACCCCGATAGTTGTATGGGATTCCATACCGGCCCTGCCGCCACCTCCGGGGATAAGCCCCCGATCCGGGATGGTGGTTGTTGTAGGAAGACGGCCAAGCCCTCCCTGTCCTCCGTCCCTCCAATTGCGACGCTGCTCCACGTCCGGCAACGCCATTGCTCCTGGAGGAAAACGCACCCCGACCGGCAAAGGCCGCATGGAAACTCCCACCCCCTCCATGACCTCCGCCCGCCGCGCCGCCGGAAATCCCGCCAACCCGCTGCGCCCAGGCCGGGAGAGCGAATACCGCAACCGCCAACGCAACTAGAGCGAGTTGCTTCATGTAGGGATGGACGCTTACCTGAGGCAAAGGGTTTTCCATCGTGCTCAGGATCTTACGCTGATTCAAGCACTTTTGCCGGCGCGGAAAGCGTGGAGGCGAGGGCGTAATGCCAAGGGACTAACACTTTCACTCTCTCCAGCAGAGGAAAGCGCAACGGCTCCGCGCAGAACCCTCAGTGCCGGCTACAGCGTTGCGAACGCAGGAGATTGCCCTGCGGAAAATGCTTTAGGATCCGGCGTGCCTGGTGTAAACTGAGGCCTGCGACTCTACGTAAGGAATTCATCATGTCTATTCATCCCATCATGCAAAAGCTGGCCACGAAGCTCCAGCGCACCGACCTTCCCGACTTCGCTCCTGGCGACACCGTCCGTGTGCAGGTGAAGATCAAAGAGGGCGACAAAGAGCGCCTCCAGGCCTTCGAAGGCATGGTCATCGCCTGCAAAAAGGGCCCCCAGGGATCATTTACTGTCCGCAAAATGAGCTTTGGTCAGGGTGTTGAGCGCATCTTCCCCTACAACTCCAAGGTAGTCGACAAAGTGGAAAAAGTTCGCTCTTACCGCGTTCGCCGGTCAAAACTCTTCTACCTCCGCGGGCTGCGCGGCAAAGCTGCACGCCTTCGCGAAGTGGAGCGCAGCGCATAGCCGACTGGGTTGCGGCTCGTACGAACATTGGCTTCCAACAACAGCGGCGACCCTTCAGGGTCGCCGCTGTTCGCTTCTCTTCCCCAACTCAGCCTTCCCTAGTCTGAAGCAGACGCGGTGGCCGGCGTGGCGTTTTTCGACGCCGCCGATCCATTTCCTGTCGAAGGCTTCGCCATCGTCACGTTTGCATTTGGAATCGGCACGCAGGGCTGCGCGGCCGGCTTCTGCCCGGGAAGAGCCTGTGTAGCCGGTTTGCGCATCTCTCCGGCCGGGCACGGTTTGAGCAACATCACTGGCCGCAGATCCACAGGGACCGGAGGAGGCTGAACAAACGCTCCCTTCAGCGGGGCATTTTCGTGGCTCCCCGGCCACGCATAGGGCTGTTTCAGCGTCGCCCCATATCCCACCACAGGGAACGAGGAGGGCAGGTTGAAGTTCCTATCCACCATGACATACGCCGGCGCCACCTTCTGTTTCTTTCCCAGTAACCACTGGTCGGAAGCGAGCTGTAAGACATGTCCGCTGGTGGTCACCGTCAGGGCATTCCTGTTGAAAGCTCCCTTCTCTTGCTTGCCTCCGGTAAAAGGCTCGTTGGACACCACCAATGTCCCGATCCCCGGCGCATACAGGTACAGGTACTTGAAGTCGGCGATCTCGTAGTTCATCTCCGCCTTGCCGATCATTCCGTCCACAGTCAATGTTCCCCGGCTGATGGTGATCGGCGTCGTCTTGGGTGGGCGCACCTTGCGCGCCCGAATCTTCTTGCCATGCTGGTCATAACCGAGGTCGGTCGCTGTCTGAAACACCGGCTTCCCCTGGGCGTCAAACAGCGGATGCCCGTGCTTGTCCCGCTGCTGGTTCACCGGAGGAAAGAACATGGGTTTTCCGTCCGGATCAAGCCGCTGCCGGCCCTCTTCGTCCAGAATCGGTTTGGGTGGCAGCACGATGATCGTGTTTGGGCCGGTGTAGGCCTTGCTCCTGGCCTCGGCGGCCTTCCTGGCCATCTTTTCCTGCTTTGCCTTGGCTTTCTCCGCCTGCTTTGCCTCGGCTGCATTGGCATTCTCGGTTCTCGCACTGGGTTGGGCCGGCTGAACAGCAGCCGCCTGCGGGGCAGAACTTGCCGCGGAAGATCCACTCTGGGCTTGTCCGCGAACTGCCAGACACAACGGAAATCCGATGAGCAGCAATCTCCAAACCGCTTCCGCTCGCATAGGTCCAAATCTCCCCGGGAAGACTCCCTTATTCAACAGCTTGCTGCCAGGAATGCGCTCTTGACGTCAGCATAGGGCAAAGCCCGAGTCCTTCACTAGTACCTCCGGGCGTACCCCATTGCCTGGACCTTCCACGCTGAATCCCCCGCTCTCCGAGCGAATTCACACTCGGGTGGCGCTAGCAGAGGATCCTCTACCCCGGCCATGCGAACTTCCGGCAGGCCGGCAGAGGCTTCCTTTCCCCCTCGGGAGAGCCCTCAGAACGTCCGTGCGCTCCCAGGTGCAAGCCTGAGAGAAGTGCGGACGCAAACCCCGTCCCCGAAAACCTGCTTCCACAGCATGATCTACACTCGAGGAGTGCGACCGAAGAGACTCGAGCGGGGCATCCCATCCGCACCGGCAATCCCCTCCATGGCTCCAAGGCTTTCCCTCCCTCCGATGGGCGGCGTCAGCAAATCCACTGCCAAGCAACAGATGTTGCGCAAGCTGGTCTGCTCGGACGCGCCGGAGCAGTCCCTCCGTCAGCACGGTTTCCACACCATCGCCGGGGTTGACGAAGTAGGCCGAGGCGCCCTGTTCGGCCCCGTGGTCGCCGCCGCGGTGATCCTTCCTCCCAACCCAACGATCCTAGGCCGCCTGGGGCTCACCGACTCCAAGCAGCTCACCTGCCGGCAGCGGGAAGAACTCGACGGCAAAATCCGCGAGGTTGCCGTGGATCTCGCCATTGCCGAAGTCGACGCCGAAACCATCGACCAGATCAACATTTACCAAGCCTCGCGCCTGGCGATGCTGCGGGCCGTCCAGCAACTTACCGCCGCTCCCGACCATCTGCTCATCGATGCCCTGCATCTGGATCTAGCCCAGCTTACCCACCCCTGTGCGCAGACGAGCTTGGTCTACGGCGACGCGCTCTCCTTTTCCATCGCCGCAGCCTCCGTCATTGCCAAAGTCCATCGCGACGCCCTGATGCGATCTCTGGACACCCTGCACCCCCAGTACGGTCTGGCTTCGCATAAGGGCTACGCAACAAGCAAGCACCGCAGGGCGCTGCTGGAGTATGGCCCCACCCCTCTCCACCGCAAAAGCTTCGCCCCAGTATTGGCCGCCACCTGCGCCGCCACATCTGCCGCCAGACCCGCCGCAGGCCCCAAAGCCGCACTTGACCTCAAGGCGTCTTCCGGCAGCCTCTTCGACCAGGCCGAAGCCGATTCCACCCTGCCCCTGCAGGGCGCCAAAGCAGCAAAGCGCGGATCTCCGCGCCTCAACCCGGCCGCTACCCACCATCGCGGAGCCGCTGGAGAAAAGGAAGCTACGACGTGGGACTGAGACTTCTCTGCATAACCGCGCACCCCGACGACGAGTGTTTCGCCTTCGGCGGAGCGCTTGCACTGGCCTCCCTGCGCCAGGTTGAAACCTCCATTGTCTGCCTCACCGATGGCAGCGCCGGCTCCTTCCGCGGCGCCGCCTCCTCGGCGCAAGAACTCGGCCAGATCCGCCGTGCGGAGTTCGCCGCCTCCTGCCAGATCCTGGGCGTGCGCCATCATGAGGTTCTGGACTACCAGGACGGCCGGCTTGAGCACCAGCCCCTCTCCAAACTGGCCGCGGATCTCGTCCAACGAATTCGCATCCTCCGCCCCCATGTCATCATCACCTTCGGCGGAGACGGAGGCCTGAACACCCACGCCGACCACACCGTAGCGTCGGCTGCTGCGACGGCGGCCTTTCATTGGGCCGGCTCGCCCAAACGCTTCCCTGACCTGGGCGAACTTTACACCCCACAGCGTCTCTACTACCTGACGATGAACTTCTTCGTCGAAGGCCGTCATCGCCACATCCCCGCGCCGTGGACGCTGACCGTGGACGTCAGCTCGGTTCTGCCGAGCAAGCTCCAGGCCATGCAAGCCCACACCACGCAGGCTCCGCTCATGGAGCGCGCTCGTCCCATTTTCGACAAGCATGGCGGTGAGGAACGATACCTCCTGGCGGCCACTGTGATTCCTCAGCCGGCGATGCAATCCACGGAGATGTTCGAGGGCGTAACTGAGTAAGAGCCGATGCCGGAGGGCCGAGGCATGTTCAGAACCGGCTGCCCCCAGCGTCTGCGTCCCTTACCCGCCATCCCTGCCGAATCCTGGAAAGCCGGTTTGGCGCTCACCCTCCCGCCGTGGAGAGGAGCCGAACCGGGTGGAGCAACCTGGGTGACCGCGCGGAGATACCTATAGCGCTTGAACCGGAAGATTCCGGTTGCTATGTCAGCACTCCGGTCGCCTCTCGATTCCCCTTTTTCCGCCTTTCAGGCGGAATGCTGTTCCGCTTTCTCATCCCAAACGCCACCCTGACGCCTAGCAGCACGGTCAGCACGGCGGTCACCTTCCACGGCGTGCGTACCCCTGTCTTTACCAGCCACCAGTAATGCACGCAGGCCAGTGCGCCGGCGAGGTAGACAAGCCTGTGCAGCCGCTGCCAGTTCCTTCCCCCGATCGCCTGCAGCACTCCGCGGGGAGAGGTAGCAGCCAGCGTCAACAGAATCAACCAGGCTGCGAATCCTACCTGGATAAACCGCCGCTTCCGCACGTCATCCAGAATAGCCGGCCAGATGATCTGCAACTGACGCCACGGCTCCAGCAGGCGCCCGGCTTCCAGACCAGCAAACGCAGCCGGAACATTGTAGCCGCTGAACAGCAACACGTAAGTCAGCAGATGCAGGGTAGCGTAGAAAAAGGCATAGAGGCCAACCATCCGCCGGAATCGGACCAGGCCATTCAGACCCTGCCATCCTACCCCTTGGGACAACCGGCGCAACGGGGTGATGGCCAGGCCGGCGAGCAGAAGCCAGAGAGCCCAGTCGCCCGTAAAGTGGGTGATGAAATTCACCGGATCAGCCTGCGCAACCAGCGAGCCGTTGCGGTATATCCGCACCAGATCGAGCGCCGGCATCAGGCAGAGGACATGGGCCACAGTCTTGCCGATCAGAATCTGTCGCTCCGTCATACTCCCCCTGGCACTTCTTCGTAACCGCCCCTGGCTGGCGCCTGTCTCTCTTGGCCGGTTCTCCCCCATCGACTGCTCTTCACCGGTGCTCCATGCAGGAGCAGAATCAGCAGTGCAAATAGAAGAGCTGCACTTGCGGGCTCTCACGGAGGCTCTATTCCCCGTATCGGCCCGCAATCAAAAGTCCTTGCGCAAGTTCATTCCTGCATACATGGAGGCCACCTGATCGCCGTATCCATTGAACATCAGGGTAGGCACCACCTTCGGGAAGAGGGTGTACGCGTTCAGCAGCCGCTCATGGGCCTGGGACCAGCGCGGATGGTCCACCTGGGGATTGACATTGGAATAAAAACCATACTCATTGGGAGCCAGTTCGTTCCACGTCGTCGGCGGCATATGCTCGACAAACTTTATCTTCACAATCGACTTCGGCGACTTGAAGCCATACTTCCAGGGCACGATCACCCGTACCGGGGCTCCTTGCTGATTCGCCAGCGTCTCTCCATAGCTTCCAAACGTCAGCAGCGTCAGCGGATTCATCGCCTCATCCATGCGCAACCCCTCCGAGTAGGGCCATGGAATCCCGTAGGGCAGGATCTCTTCCTTGCGGTTCTCCAGCGAGAGAAACTGCACAAACTTGGCCTTGGGCAGCGGCTCTACCAATTTGATCAGCTCCGAGAGAGGAAACCCGTCCCACGGAATCACCATCGACCACGCTTCCACGCAACGAAACCGGTATACCCTTTGCTGCATGGGCTGCAAGTGAAACAGCTCTCCAAACTCAAACGTGCGCGGCTTGGCCACCAGCCCCTCTACCTTCACATTCCACGGATAGGTCACCAGCGTGTGCGCATTTTTGGCGGGATCGCTCTTTTCTTCGCCAAACTCATAGAAATTGTTGTAACTCTTCGCCATCTGTTCCGGCGTGGTGGCTCGATCCGGCGCCGTATACCGCGTCGCCACAAGGTCATCGATCTTTAGTTCCGCCCGCGCCTTCCGCGTTAGCGCCATAGCCACTCCCGCAGCGCCCAACCCCTTCATCAACTGCCTGCGGTTGAGTTCAAAGGCCTCATAGGTCTCCTTGGGCGTGATCTCCGACGATGGAATCTCTGTCTCACGGCGCGTCAACAGTAACATCCCGGCACCTCATTCTCTTGGTCCAGCCTTGATCCGTCCTTGCGTGGTTCCGCACCACTCGACAAGCTCCTTGCCGCAGCCGGAGATCACCTTGTCTGTGGCAAGCTAGCGCACAGCCTTCGGAGCGCCGCCTCTTCTTCCATAGGACGTTCCGGTGCGCTTACCGGTTACAACCTTTTTTTGTCCCTTGAGAGCTGGTCAAAGCGGCGCTTGCAAAAATGGACCTGCTGCCGAACACGATGGTTCCGATGATCGCCACCGCGCCGGCCAGGATCAACTCGCGATGGAAGCCAGGACGCGAGATCACAATGTACGCAAAACCCGCCAGCGCCAGCAGCGGCGGCAAGGGATACAGCCACATCCTGAAGGGCCTGTGCATCTCTGGACGCCGCAGGCGTAGCAGCACCACCCCCACCTGCTGCAGCCCGAACTGCAATACAATCCGCAACACCACCAGCGCCGCAATCACATCCGCCAGAGAGAAGAAGCAGAACACACACGCCGCCGCGGAGAGCACCAGCAGTGAAACATACGGAAATCTTCCCTGCGGATGCAGCCGCGCAAAGATCCTGGGAAAGTTGTCATCCCGCGCCGCCGCGTAGGGAATCCGCGAGTAGCCCAGGAGCAGCGAGAAGACGCTGGCAAAGGCCGTCGCCATCACCAGCACCGCCGCCAGGCGACCCAGCCACATCCCCGTCGTCGCGCCCCAGCCAGGCGAATACGCAACCCGCATCATCTCACTCAGCAATGCTCGCCGCGCCTCCAGACCCTGAGCGGCCAGAATGGCGGGCGAACCCAGCACGGCAAGCACACTCGCATTCAGCCCCAGATACAACAACGCCACCAATCCGATCGAGAGCAGCACGGCCCGGGGAATCGTCCGCTCCGGCTCACGCGTCTCCCCTCCCAGAAATGTCACGTTGTAGTAGCCCCAATAGTCGTAGGTGGCGATCAACATGGCCGATCCCAGCCCTGCGAAGAACCCATGGTCAAGCTTCCACGCCCCTGCCGGAAGCGCAACGACGCGCGACCAATGGCCATAAAACAGTCCGGTGAGCATCGCCCACAGGATCGTTCCAAGCACCACAGCCAACATCGCCGCCGCCAGCCTGCGCATCCGCTCCAGTCCACGGTAGAGCAACAACACCACCACGCCCAGCGCCGCGATCGCCAGCGCTGTGGACCGCCCCGCCGTGACCCCAAAGCTGTAGGATCCCATGCGCAGGAGATGCGCCGCACCCTGCGTCGCCCAACCGGGATGGAGGAATCCCGCATACTGCGCCAGACCGATGCATCCGCTGGCCACGCTCAACGGCGCGGAAAAGCAGATCTGAAAGACGAATAAAAAGCTCAGCCACCTCCCCCATCTGCCCGGAAACATCTCCGCCAGGTAATGGTAGGTTCCTCCAGCCTCGGGCATCGCCGAACCCAACTCCGCCCACACCAGACCGTCGCAGACCGCCAAGAGCGCGCCCAGCACCCATCCGGCCATGGCTTGCGGCCCGCCCATCGCCGCCAGCAGCAGCGGCAGGGTCAGGAAGGGGCCCACCCCAATCATGTCCAGCAGGTTCAGCGTCACAGCCCCGGGCAGGGTCAGCGACCGCTCCAGAGTCTCTCCGTCATGCCTCATCTGGCCAGTCTAAGCAAAGCCGCGGAAATTCTCTCCACAAACCATCTGACCTCGAAGACGACCCTCATCATGACCACCCTGGGGCCGCACCTCCGGCTCGTTTTGCCCCGCTCCTCATCGCCCGCGCAGGACGGCTCGACTGTGAGACCCTAGTCAACATGAAGCTCTTTGCGCCTTTCCTTCTAGCGCTCTGCCTCACAGTTTCCAGCACCGCCTTCGCTCAGCAAGCACCCTCACGCGGATCCACGACTCCTTTCACTGACCCCGCCAACCTGGGCGGTGAGCGCGTCTCCGCCTCCAACGGTCACGAGCTTCCTATCGACCAGGGCGCGAGCGGTCTTGCCCAACTCCTGCGCAAGCTCAACACCCGAGCCTCTCTGCTGCTGATCACCGCCCATCCGGACGACGAGGACGGCGGCATGCTCACCCTTTACTCCCGCGGCCTGGGAGCGCGCGTCGCCACGCTCACACTCAACCGTGGGGAAGGCGGCCAGAACTTCGTCACCAGCGACTTTGAAGACGCTCTCGGCCTCATTCGCACCCAGGAGTTGCTCAGCGCCGATCGCTACTTCGACGTAAACCAGATGTTTGGCACGGAGGTCGACTTCGGGTTCTCCAAGTCCATGCAAGAGTCCTTCCAGCAATGGAACCGCGAGCGAGTGCTCTACGATGTCGTCCGCGCCATCCGCATCTATCGTCCGCTGGTCATCGCCGCCGTCTTCGTCGGCAATGTCACGGACGGCCACGGCCAGCACCAGGTCTCCGGGGAGATCGCCCAGGAGGCATTCAAGGCCGCCGCCGACCCCAACGTCTTCCCCGACATGATCCGGCAAGGCATCCTTCCCTGGCAGGCGCTGAAGGTCTATGCTCGCGTCCCGTGGGCGCGTCTCACCAGCCAGGGCGTCTATGACTACGCCACCAACCAGTACGTTCCCGCCCGCTTCACCAACTACGTCACCGGAACCGTCACCACCTCCAAGCCCAGCGCGGATGTCCTCGTTCCCGAGGGTGACACCGATCCCATCCTGACCGATACCGCCGCCGGCTTGCCCTCCAGCCCGGCGGCGAACCAGCCGATGAGCTATGTCCAGTTCGCCCGCATGGGCCTGGCGCGCCAGCGAACGCAGATCAGCCGGACCATGCGCGTGCCCGGCCCCGGCCGTTTCGACTCCCCATATCACCTCTACGGCTCTGTCCTTTGTGGCGCGGCCGCGGATGTCCGCGTCTCGCTCCGGAACTCGCCAACGCCAGCGGCTGGCATCCAGGGTCAGAATCCTTCCTCCCCCTGCATCCCCACAACGGCCGCGTCACCGAACCCAGCTTCCAACGTGCAGAATCTGGCCGGCGTCCCCAGCGATCTCACCACGCAAACCAACTTCTTCACCGGCATCGACACCTCCATCCAGGGCATGACGACCCTGGCGCCCGATGCCCCACCTCTCCTCAACCGCCAGTTGGATGACCTGGCCCAGGAGATTCAAACAGCCGCGGCCGAGTTTGACCCTCAGGCTCCCGAGAAGGTCGTACCGCCGTTGACCCGCGCGCTGAAGACGGCCAACGCGATGCTCCGGCTGCTCTCCAGCGCGGCCATGGACCAAAAGCACAAGGCGGATCTCTTGCACGAGCTGCGCATCAAGCGCGTCCAAATCAACGACGCCCTAGTTATCGCCCTGGGCCTCCATCTGGATGCCGTCGCCGCCTCCAGCAACCTGGTGGAGGGCTCCTCTCCGAAGGTCCAGACCGCACTCTCCGAGTCCTCCACTATCCCCGTCACCCTCAGCCAGATCATCATCGCCGGCGCCGAACCCAATCAGGTTCAGCCCCTCGGCGGCCTTCCAGCGCAGCCGCTTGCTCCCGGCATGCCCGTGAAGAATGACGGGCAGATCCCCGCCAGCCATCTGGAGCAGATCACTCAACCCTACTTCTACCGGGACAACATCGAGCAGTCCGTCTACAAGCTCCGCAACCCGGAACTGCGCAATGCGCCACAGACGCCGGCGCCCTTGACCGCGTGGGCTTTTCTGGATGACCATGGCGCAGAGATTAGCCTTGGCCGCGTCGTGCATCACGGTCCGCAACCGGTCTCGATCGTGCCATCGGTGTCCATCGCCAGCGCCCCGTCGGCGATGGTCCTTCCATCAGGCCAATCCGCGGCGCAACTCACCGCAACGCTCCGCACCGCCTACGCCACCTCAGCCAATATCAACCTGCAATCTCCAAAGAATTGGTCGATCCAGGCCAGGGCTGTCCCGGCTCCCGCCTCTGCCGACACGCATTCCACAGAGTTCCTGCTCCATCCCACGGCGTCTTTCCATCAGCCGGCTCTGATGCGCCTCACTGCGCGGACCCCTGACGGCGAAACTTACAGCGAAGGGTACCGGTCCGTGGGCTACCGTGGCCTGATCTACACCAATCTCTACACGCCGGCCACCACCCGCGTCGTGCCGGTCGATCTCAAGCTTCCCACGCACCTGCGCATCGCCTATCTGCCCGGAACGGGCGACTCTGTTCCTCAGGCCCTGGCCTCCATCGGCCTTGCTCCCACCCTCATCGGCGTCAGCGATCTCACTCCGGTCAAACTGGCCGGCTTCGACACGGTAATCCTGGGCGTCCGCGCCTATACCGCCCATGCTGAACTGCATGGCGCTCCCACTCAGGCTCTGTTGCAGTTTGCTCGCAATGGAGGGAACGTTCTGGTCCAGTACCAAACCTCCGACTTCACCTCCGCCGACGCTCCCTACCCGCTCTCGCTCGGCCACGCCGAAAAGGTGGTTGTGGAGACGGATCCGGTCCAGCTTCTGGCGCCTTCCAACCCTCTCCTCACCGCGCCCAACCAGATCACCTCTGCTGACTTCGGCCAGTGGGTGGAGGAGCGCGGTCATGGGTTTCTGGAAACCTGGGATCCGCGCTACACGGCTCTCACGGAGACCCATGACCCGGGCGGCGATGGAGTCGCCCCACAGACAGGCCAGCGTGGCGGGCTCATTACGGCTACCGTCGGCCAGGGACGCTGGACCTACTGCGCCTACGCTCTCTACCGCCAGCTCCCCGAAGCAGTTCCCGGAGCCTTCCGGCTCTACGTCAACCTGATTACCCCTCCCGGCCGGTAAAAATCCTTCCCAACAGGCGCATCCCGGAACCTGAACCTTCATGGGCGTTTTCCCAAACTCCGGGGTCATCGGCAGGCTTGTCTGCTGGGGCGGAATGGAATCGCCATTGCGCTCCCGTCACGGGATTCCCGGCGGCACTCAAAGCGCTATGGCCCGATTGCCAAAGCCGAATTCCAAGCAGAGAAAGAGACGGCCTCCCGAAGGAGGCCGCCTTGTCTGCTATCTCATTCGCCCCGGTTAATTCGTGCGACGGCGATAATGGTGTACCGGCTTCGGAAGCTGGATATAGGCGTTCGACATGGTGATCATCAACGGCTTCTGTGTATAGGAATCATAGGTACCGTTGATGGTGATGGTGTCTCCCACGCTGGGAAGCGTCTTCAACGGCTGCTTCATATTGAAGGTGAAGTCAGCCGTCTTGCTCTGCACCGCATCGTCGGAGACGGCGACCTGAATCGCATCCGGCGTCGCCGAAATCACCGTGACTCCGGGCAGTTGCACCTCTTTACCCTTCACCGCATCAAAGACCTTGTCCGCATCCGCGGGCGTTCCATACTGCAGCACAAACTCGCGGTCGCTGATCGCCAGCGTCGCCAGGTCGGGCGTGGTGTTGATCAGGTTGGTAATCACATCTTCCGGCTTGGGCGCGGGCGTCACCGTGAAGCCCGCCGGAGGATTCAGGTTCGCCTGTGCCGCCGTCTGCATGTCGGCATAGCCATCGATGACGCCGTGAAACTTCTTGTAGCAGTACTCGGCCAACGGCTCAATGGTGGTCTTGTAGGCTGCTGGAGCGTAGGCCGCCGCCCGCGTTGCATACCAGGCGCAGTTGAGGTAGTCCGGGGGAGTCTCGGTGTAATAGGCCTGAGCCAGGATATAAACATCCTGCAGTGTCTGGCTAGGCTTGGTGGTGTCATCCGCGTCCCCATTGATCTCCTGCTTCAAGACCTTGATGGCGTCCGCATTGTCCTTCTTGGCCATATCGTCGTCGGCAATCGCGCTCAGGAAGGTGGGATCCGTCTTGGACTTCAGGGTGGCAAAATCGGCATCGGACATGCCATCGGGCTTCTTGGCGTTCAAGCCCTCCTGGGCGTAGGTGGCAACCTTATCGAGCGCGGCCTGCTTTGCCGCCGGATCGGTCAGCTTGTCGGCGTCGGCGCGGCGGTAGTACACCTCGAAGGTCAGCGCGCGGAGATTGTTGGGATCCATCGCAAGTATCCGGTCGGCTGTATTGAGTGTGGCCGCCTGGTCCCCTAACTGGCTGTCCAGGAACAAGATCTGATTCAGCACATCGGCTTTTACCGCAGACTTCGGGTAAGCCTTCAGATAGGCCTCATAGGCAGCCACCTTCCCTGCCGGGGTCGTCTGCGTACTGGCTTTGTTGTAGGCCGCGTACTCGGCCTGCGACATCTGAATGCCTCCGGACGACGACTGCTGGGCGTGCGTCAGGGACGCTGAGAGAACCGCGCCGGCCACCGCCAGCAGCGAAGCAAGTACGACCTTCTTCATAAAGAGAATCTCCTCGGCAGAGATACTTCGGGATCTGAGCCAGTAAGTCAAGATTAGCGCAAAGTTGCGGGTATGGAAGAAAATCCTTCCCCAATCATCAGGATCAGGGAGATGATGCGCATTATAAAAATGGAGATGCTTCTGCGCAACCCGTACCTCGAAATTCCGGTTTGCCCGGGCTAAAGTCCAGCGGCCCAAACCGTGGAGCTGCGCTCCCCGGAGACGGGCCCACGGCCAAGCCATGCCACAGCAGCAACAAGAAATCGGATTGGGCCGCGCTTATCCACAACATCCTTTCTCCGGGACTCGAATTCGCGTTGATTCTGACCCTTTCCCCGCTTACGATTCGACCTGTAGCGGTTTCCAGAACGGCCATCGCCGCCGGTAATTCGCCATTCCGCTCTAAGCCGGATTCTGTTCCAGCAACGAGCCACTTGGCGCAATCATGGGCGGAACTGGTCGAACCGGGAACCTCTGCAGCGGCCTCCCGCACGGCCAAGCCGGGTTGGGCATGCCTGCCAACAAACCCAGCGGTTGATGAGGTTTTGATCCTTGCTCAAGCTCAAAAAAGTTCAGATTCTCGGCTTCAAATCCTTTTGTGACCGCACCGAGGTCCAGTTGTCCGGCCAGGGCATCGCCGCGATCGTCGGCCCCAATGGCTGCGGAAAGTCGAATATCTCTGACGCCATCAACTGGGTTCTGGGGGAACAGTCCGCCAAGAGCTTGCGCGGAATCAAGATGGAAGATGTCATCTTTGCCGGTACCCGCGAACGGAAACCCACAGGTATGGCCGAAGTCTCCCTCACCTTGGTCGATCCCGACATCTACGATGGCAACGCGCTGACCGAGGGCCAGCCCGAGGTTCTCGGGCCGGATCAGAGCGGGAGTTCTGACCGAGATTCTGCCGCTCCTGGGGCCGATCTCAAGGACCATATCACCAGCATCGACTCGCTGGGCGACTGGGACGAGGCGGCTCTGCGGGAAGAGGCCGCGCTGGAGACTGAAGAGGCGGTGGCCGAGGCCCAGCCAGGCGCCACCTATGAAGCCGAGGCGCCGCACAAAAAGGCTGGAGACTCCCAAGACGCCGGCTCCTCCGAACCTGGCGCCGGACAGGCTCCGGCGAATAATGTGGTGCTCAAGATCCGCCGCCGAAAGTTTGGCCGCGCTCCGATTCGCGCCGGCGAGATCACCGTCACCCGCCGGCTCTTTCGCTCCGGAGACTCCGAGTACCTTCTGAACGGGAAGATCTGCCGCTTGCGCGATATCCAGGACATCTTTATGGGGACCGGCCTGGGCGGGGAGAGCTATGCGATGATCAGCCAGGAGCGCATTGGAAGCATCCTCTCGGCCAAGCCGCTGGATCGCCGCGCCATCATCGAAGAAGCTGCCGGAATCACCCGTTTCAAGACCAAGAAACGACTGGCTGAACTGCGTCTTGAATCAGCAAAACAGAATCTCTCTCGCGTCAATGACATCTTTGAAGAGGTCACGCGCCAGATGGCCGTCCTCAAGCGCCAGGCAGCCAAGGCCGAGCGCTACGCCGCCCTGCGCGACGATCTGCGCGGCAAGCTCCGCGTGGTGCTGGCCAGCCGTCTGACCCAGATGGACGCTGAACAGGCATCCCTCTCCGCCGAGATCGCGCGCCTCGGCGATCTCATCGAGAGCCGCTCTCAGCAACTCGAAGCGATGGATTCCGAGCACTCCCAGGGCGTACAGCGTGGCTATGACCTGGACGATCAGATTCGCGCCGCCGGCAGCCGCGTCAACGCCTGCGCCGTCGAGATCGAACGGATTGCAGCGCGCGCCTCCACCAACTCCGATCGAATTGCGGACCTCACCGAGCGCCTGCAAAACGGAGATCGGGAACTCGCCCAGGCTCGATCGCAACTGGAAGCCCTCGCGGGCGAACTGGAGCAGCATCGCAGTTTTCTTGAAAACGCCACTGCGGAGTCCGCTAGTTCGCGAGAGTCCGCCGCAGCGCAGCAGGCCCAGGCTCAGGAAGCGACGCGCAGCGTGCTTGCCGCCGAGGCTCTGGCGGAAACGCAACGCCGCAGCGCCATGCAGTCCATGCAGAGGGCGGCGCAGGCCAACAATGAGATCGCTCAGGCCGAGGCCGCGCTCTCTGGCCTGGATCGCGAACAGGAGCGGCTGGAGACCGAGTCGCTGGCCTCTAGTGCTGATCTCGAGTCCCTCCAAGCGCGGCGCAGCGCCTCTCGCCTCTCCTTTGAGACCCTTACCGAAAGCCTCAAAACGCTGGAGGCCGAGATCGTCGAACTTCGCCACACGCTGGAGACAAAGCGCCTGGAAGAGACCAGGTCTCGCCGCAGAGGGGACGAGCTGCGCGCTCAGGCCGCCACGCTGAACGGGCGCCGCACCTCGCTGGAGGCCCTCATCCGGGAGCACAGCTACTCCACCGATACGGTGCGTAACATCTTCCGAGCCCAATCGAAGTTGCCGGGTGGCGCGGCGCCTCTTGGCACGCTGGCCGACTTCCTGGAAGTCGACGGGCGTTACGAGAGTGTGGTCGACGAGTACCTGCGCGATGAACTCAACTACATCGTCGTCTCCAATTGGGATGCCGCGGACGCGGGCGTGCGTCTTCTCCAAACCGATGTAGCCGGCCGCGCCACTTTTCTGGTGCATCCCGACAGCACAGACCCAGGCATGGCGATGCAGCAGGCGGCCGAACTGGAGAACCCCGGCGGCGGCGTAGTCGCCTTACGAGACTGCATTCGGATCCTCAACGGATTTGGGCGTTCCCTGGAGGCGTTCCTTCCCAAGTTGCGCAACGGCTTCGTGACACCCGACAGCGAAACGGCCCGGAGGCTTGCGCACGAATATCCGCATTCCTACTTCCTCTCCCCCACCGGCGAGTCCTTCCATAACCGCACCGTGACCGGGGGTAAACCGCGCGAGCAGGGGCCCCTCGCCCTCAAACGCGAGTTGGCGGAGCTGCAAGACAGACTCAGCGGCATCGAAGCCGAGTTGGGCGAAAATGAGCTGGCGACCGCAGCTCTCGCCCGTGAGATCGCGGACCTCACCACAGCGCTCGACACCAAAAATCACGAGCGCAGAGACACGGAGCGCGAAAGCGCAAACGCCGGCGCCGCACTGCGGCAGATGGATCAGGAAGTCTCCCGCATCGAAAGCCGTCTGCAACAGTGGCGGATCGCCGCTGATCGAAATCGCGGCCAGCGGCAGCAGCGTCTGGATTTCATCGCTCGCAAGCGGCAGGAGTCAGAAGGGTTTGAGTCCGAGCGCGCAACGCTGGAACAGCAGGTTTCCGACCTGTCGGAGAAGATTCTCTCCCTGCGCCTTCGCCGCGAAGAGATGCAGGAGGCAGCCTCTGCCGCGGCCGCCGCTCTGGCCGGTCTGGAAGAGCGCAGACGCAACGCCCATGCCAACTTCGAGCGGACCCACCGGATTTACGAGAGTCAGTCGCAGCGGATCGCCCAGTTGGAGTCGCAGTGCGCCGCAGCGGCTGCCGAAAAGCAGCAGCGCGAAGCCGAGACCTCCAGCCTGGCGGCCAAGCAGATCGAACTCACAGAGACCCGAGCCCAGGCCATGACTGAAGGAGAGACGCTCTCTGCCGAGGCTTCTGGCTTGCGCCTGGCCATGACCGATCTCGACACCCGTCTCCGCAGCCTGCGTCATGAGACCGAAGCGCTGCGGGAACAGCGCTCTGAGCGCGGCGCCCGGGCCGCACGGCTCGCCGCTGACCTGGAGCATATCGAGCAGACCTGCCTCAATGATCTCTCCGTCGAAGCTTCCAACTTGCGCCTGGACGAGACCATCCAGCGGATCGAGACCGAGGCGCTTGCCGCGGAAGATGAGGCCGCGCGCGCCCTCAAGCAGCGGCTGGAGGCCATGGGACCGGTGAACATGATGGCGCTCGAAGAGTTTCAGGAGACCTCCCAGCGGCACGCCTTCCTGGAGACCCAGCGCAAGGACTTGCTCGATTCGATTGAGAACACGCAGTCTTCCATCAAGGAGATCGATGATCTCTCTCGGGTCAAGTTCTACGATGCCTTCAAGATCATCAACGAAAATTTCGCAGCCACCTTCACCAAGCTGTTTGGCGGTGGCCAGGCATTCATGAGGCTTACCGATCTGGAGGCGGAAGGAAGCAAGGGCTCCGATCTGAACGGCATCGACATCATCGCCTCGCCGCCCGGCAAGAAGCTGCAGAATGTGTTGCTTCTCTCCGGCGGCGAAAAGGCTCTTACCGCCCTTTCCTTGCTGGTCGGCATCTTCCAGTTCCAGCCCGCTCCGTTCTGCATGCTCGATGAGGTGGATGCTCCGCTGGATGAGACCAACGTCGGACGGTTTGCCAACCTTCTCTCCGAGGTCTCCACCAATACGCAGGTGATCATCATTACCCACACCAAACGAACCATGGAGCAGGCTGACGTCATGTACGGAGTCACCATGCAGGAGCCAGGCGTCTCCAAGATCGTCAGCGTCTCTCTCAGCGGCCGAAGCAAAGGGCGTGAGGCCCGCAGTGCGGCCTGAGATCGTTCCGCGCGCTCCGCACCCGGCTCCGCCCCAGAGCGTTGGGTAGGCATAACAGCGCTCTACCCAACCTGGAAGAAAAAGACGTGTGCATACCGTCGACGGCTTTTGCCCCAGGCCCGCTCCGAGGCCCGAGGATGCGGTCCGGTCTGCGCGCCATAGCTTTTTCGGATCGATAGGGCTCCCGATATGGGTTTGCTCGGAGCGTCCTCAGGATACCCCTGTCGGCAAGCCTGCCGGGATCTCGAAGGTTGGAAAAGACGCCCATGAAGGCTGCGGCCGCAGGCGACACCTGCATGCGACAAGCAACACGGCGAAGGATCAGCCGATACGCTCTATGAATGCTCTTGATTGGCTCATCGTCCTTCTGATTGCGTACTCGATTGTGCGGGCAACGATGCGCGGCTTCTTCCAGGAGGCGTTGTCTCTGGCCGGCTTGATTCTCGGCTTCCTCTGCGCCTGCTGGTTCTACCGGAGCTTGGCGCCCTCACTGGGAAGCCTCATCCCCTCGCCCGCCGCCGCACAGCTCGCCGCCTTTTTGCTGCTGCTGTTCGGCATTCTTATCCTATCCGGCCTGCTGGGCAGACTGATGCGCCACACGGTTTCCCTGATGGGATTGGGCTTTGTGGATCGGATCCTGGGTGCGCTGCTGGGTCTCTGCCGGGGGGCGATTCTTTGCTTCGCTTTGCTGCCGGCCCTGGCCGCTTTCCGGCCGGCCGCTCCGTGGATGAAAAATTCTCGGTTGGCGCCGTATTTTCTTCGAGCGGTTCATGCTGTATCCTTCCTCATGCCAACGGAACTCAGTCAGCGGCTGCTGGATGGCATGAATCGTCTCAAGCACATCACGCCGGGCTGGATCAAATGAGATCTTTGGCCGCACACTAAGAGAGTGTGTTGATGCAGCCTGATGACGGCTGAAATCTGTTTTGGGCCCGAAGCATCTCCCAGAAAAGGAAGACTCCGCGAGTGAAACGCGAACTTGCCAACCTCATCCTCCAGATGCGCAGTGCAGGCATTCCCTATGCTGACGCCGTGCGTGAGTTCAAGAAGCAATACATCCTGGAGGTGCTTGCGCGACACCGTGGCAACCAGTGCAAAGCGGCGGAAGAGCTGGGGATGCATCGCAACACCCTCAGCCGCACCCTAACCGAGCTCGGACTGGATTCGGCGGAGATCCGACAGGGAATTCGACGCCCACCGGCCTCTGTACGCCCCGCGCGAGGGTCGAGACCCGGCTTGCAGGTTGTTTCCAGCGGACGATAGCAACTTCAAGGAAGGAGTGAGCAACGCCCGGCCTCTACGGGCGCCTTCGCAAAGGGAAGAGGCCCTGCGCGCATCTTCCTGGCCATATATCAGCACGGGAGTGCCATCGCCAGCTTGGTGCGTCTAATTCAACACAGAATGCTCCGCTCAACCCCAACCCGCGGGACGCGCCTGCCCGCCGGCCGCCGGTCTGGCGGCAGACCCCGTTCGGCTGTCAGGCTGCTGGTCTGTCTCTGCTGGGGAATCCTACTCGGCGGCGCCGCCGGCGCGCCGACCGGAGCGGCTCCGGCAGAGGCCCAGGCCACTCAGTCGCCCACTCCGGCCACCAACCCGGCCGACAGCCCAGCCATCAGCCCCGCCGGTGCAACGCCCGAGCTGCCCGCCAAGCCTGCCCAGAAGCCTCGGACGCCGCCCTCTCCGATCACCGTATCTCCCCGCCAGGCGCAGGCGGCTGACGACGCTTATCTGGCTGGGGCCAAAGACGTTGAACGCCAGGATCTGTCTGCCGCCATCCGCAACTTCGCGCGCGCTGTCCGCCTCAATCCAAAGAATCGCGATTACTCTTTGGCGCTGATTGTTACCCGCGAAAACTACGTCACGGAGCTGGTGGAACATGCGGCCCGGGCTCGAGCCGCCGGCAAGCCCGCGGAGGCCGACAAGTTACTGGCCCAGGCGCATTCGATCGACCCCGATAATCCTGTGGTCGCTCAACACTTTGCCATGGACGGAATCAAACAAGCCTCCCTGGCCGAGGCTTCGGCTGGCAAGCCAAAGTGGCCCGGACCGTTCTATGGCAGTATTGACCCTTCCAAATTTCCCGCTCAGGACATTGCTTCAACTCTTCAAGGCCCGGTGGAACTGGCCCCCCTCAAAGGGAAGAAAGACATACATCTCCACGGCACCCTGCAGATGGTCGCCACCACTCTCTATGGCATGTTCGGCATCAAGGCAAGCCTTCATCCTTCGCTCAATGGATACGGCCCGCCGATTGACCTGGACATGAACAACGTGGACTTTGCGGGCGCCACGCGCGCGCTCGGCCTGGTCGCCAACGTCTTCGCCGTGCCCCTGCAACCGAAGATGGTCATGCTGGCCAGGGATACTCGGGAAAATCGCGAAGACCTGATGCCTGAGTTTGAAGAGACCATCTACGTGCCAGGTCACTCTGAGAAAGAGATGCAGGAACTCGGCAATGTGGCCCGCACCATCTTCAACGTGAAAGGGGTAACGGCAAGTCCCACCGGAGGCTTTATCCTCATGCGTGGCCAGGAGCAGGTCTTGCGTGAAGTCAACGCAGTCTTTGACGACCTGCTGGGCGGCGCCCCGGAACTGCTCTTCGACGTATCGCTCTACGAGATCGACCACAGCATCGAGAACAATATCGGCACGATTCCTCCCAACGCAGCCGGCGTGTTCAGCGTGGCCTCCGAAGCGCAATCGCTGGTTACCTCCAATGTATCCATCATCGATGAGGCCGTCGCCGCTGGACTCATCACCCTGAATGGAAATTCACTCCAAAACCTCATCACAGAGGTCGAGTTCCTGGTGGCCTCCGGAACCGTGACCGCGTCGCAATATACCAATCTGCTGGGAATCTTCGGCGGCGGTTTAGGGCTTGCCGGGCTCTATCTTGGCTCTACTCCCAGCTTTGAACTCGCGTTGAACTCGAGCGACGTGAGCGTGCTCGATTCGACCCGGATCCTGGGGGACAGCGGCGCGGCCTCGGAGTTTCGCGTCGGCTCTCGCTATCCGGTGACAACCGGCACGTTCAGCACCGGCCTCGGAACTTCGGCCTCAGGCGCCCTTTCCGGACTCTCCACCAGTGGTTCCAGCATCTCCGCTCTGTTGAATCAGTATCTGGGGAGCAATACGCAGACCATCCCCGAGATTCAATATGAAGATCTCGGTATCACCCTCAAGCTCACGCCGCAGGTTCTGCATGACAACGAAGTCTCTCTGGTCTTGAGTCTCAAGGATGAAGCTCTCGGCGCCGGAAGCCTGGATGGCATTCCGGTGCTCAATAACCGCTCCCTGAGTTCCACGGTGATCGTCCCCGAGGGATATACGGCGATGCTGGCGACGCTCGTCAGCACCCAGGAGATCAAAGACCTCACCGGCCTGCCGGGGTTGAGTGAACTGCCCGGTTTTCAGGGCACCAATCAGGACTTAAGCAAACAGTCCACCGAGATTCTGATCACCATCACTCCCCATATTGTGCGTGAAGGAAGGCTGCGGATTGTAAGCCGGCGGCTCGAAACCGTAAACAACCACAGCACCGGCAGCGAAGGAGGCGTGGAAGGCAGCGGCCTGGCCGCCGGCCTGCGACCGAGGAGTCCTGCCGCCGCCGGCTCCGCGCCGCCTGCCGCAGGCCCTCCCGGAGCCCCGCGAACGAGCCCGCATCCGTAAGCCGAGACCCGGCGCCGGGTCCGCGCATGCGGGCTTTCGTAACTGGCCTTGGGCTGGCCGGGTTGCGTTGCAAAAGGGTAGGGGCCTCGCTATACTTAGCAAGGCAGGGCGGGAGTAGCTCAGTGGTAGAGTGCTTCCTTGCCAAGGAAGATGTCGCCGGTTCGACCCCGGTCTCCCGCTCCAAAAACCTCCATCTCTGCCGCTCACCGCTGGTAAAGACAGAAACTGTGCCCAGGGTATCTAGGCGATTTGGCGCCTGGCGCCGGAACGTATGGTGGTTGAGCTTGGTCTTTGAGGGAAGGGCGCGGTACCCAAGTGGTAAGGGAGAGGTCTGCAAAACCTTTATGCGCCGGTTCGATCCCGGCCCGCGCCTCCAATCTCCTCCCTCAACAAGAAATCCGTGGCTGGGCATAGCGTGGAAGAAAGTCGCAGGATACGGCCTGTCTCAAACAGGTCTGCCCAGCCAGGTCTTCGCACGCACCTTCATGTCTCCCTGGACTCGTCGCGGACGCGCCCGATCTTGCCATTTCGATTCCGGTGCTCATGTGGCCGACGATGCTTCTGTGAACCATGCGCTTGAAGTCGCGGCGCGAAGCGGCTGTGCAAAGAGCATTCACCGCATGGCGAAGGAGAAGGGGCGCTCGCGCCGGGTGGGTCGACCGCGGCTGTGGCGCACAGGCAGCAGTCAGCGCAACGCGCTCTCTCAGCAACGTTACCAGCAGCGCAGAGTTACTGACCTGGCCGCCCGTCAGACGCAAACTGAGCTCCGGTCAGGGAATCTCCGCAACTCGCCGGCGCGGTCTCGCTTGATCTCAAGCGCCTATTGGTGAGCGCACGCGGACATTTGCGCCGGTATACTTGGCAGCAACCTGCAACGGAATGAAATCCGCCCTCCAATTCGCGTGCTTTGCGGCCGCACTCTTTTGTCTGCCGGCCTTGCCGCACAAAATGACCGGGCAAGAGTACTCAGTCCGCGCAATCGATGCAAAAAGCGGAGGGCCCTTGAAGGGAATTCCGATCACTCTCCGCTATGATTGCGCAACGAGCGGCACGGGCATCAAGACCAAAGTGAAATGCAGATTCATTCGGAAAAAGACAGGAGACGACGGCTTTGCCCATTTCCCGGAAGCCGGGTCACTCAAAGACATTGACGACATCTTCTCGTTGCCCATTGAGTATGGGGTAGTATGCTGTGACATTTCGAAACCGGTGATTCCAGGAACGGGCACTATCAAATTCCAGCGGCGTTCGCTGGGAGAAATGCTCCATTGGATCTTCATAGGCGATTGAGCGATCCTTCTTTTCCACTACGTCGTTTCTCAAACGATCTGCCCTGGACGCTTGCGCTCGCTATTTCCGGCCGTTGGCTTGCAGGCGACAGAAACAGCCGGCCTCCCGCCCGCAGTCCCTTCCACGAGAGAAACTGCCCACTCCGCCATCAGCCCATGATCGCAGCAGCCTAGCGGCACCGACCAAGATTCTTTCGCCTTCGCTTGGCGAAAGGCTTTGAAGTCAGCGCGCCGAGCCGATTCCGGCAAGACGTGACGTATATCACTGATTACAAACATCGCCGGCTCAATACTTGGAAACCGTACAAAGGAGGTCTGTTTGTGAAACGTTTTGCCGCGCGCATCTTTGGTCTCTCGCTGTTCGCTTTTCTCGTTCTGGCAGTCGCCGTCCGGCCTGCCACGGCACAGCAGGATCAACCCACAATTGTTCACCATCGCTTGATTCCAGCCGGGGACACCTGTGCTACCTGCCACAAGGTGATCTATGACCAATGGAAGGCTAGCCCCCATGGCGCAAATGGTATCCAATGCACGGTGTGCCACGGTGAGACAACCGCGGAGGACTTCGCCGGTATGCCGGCGCTGAGCACCTGCGCCACCTGCCATAGCGATCAGGTTGCGCAATTGAAGTCAGATCCATTCATGAAGGGCAAGACGTGTGTGAGTTGTCATCAAGCCCACATCTTCGCCGAGCACCAGAAGGCTCCAACAGCGGGTGAGTGACAGCCACTGCCGCGATTCGGGCTTTCTGACCGATGGTTCGCGCCCTCGCGCTCACAGACTTGGATACAGCCCGTCGCCCGCCAAAGTGAATTGGCGCACTGCTGTCCTGAAAGCGTGCAAGCCTTGAACGCAGAGGTTTGCGCCCAACCCGAGGATGTCCCTGAAGCTCGTAAGCCGCGACTGCGACGCGGGAGCTTCCAGGGACTCCTCAGCGGCCCGCTCCGAAGACGGCGGCTTACAGCCCACAAACCCAGCGGCTTCCAAGCAACCTGCCTTTCAAATCTGAAGACCATCCCCTCCGAACGCCGGACAACCATGGACAAGAATCGATGACGATTCGCGCCGGCCTGCTTGGCCCTGAGCAACTTATCCCTTGTCGTCGCAGGATCCGTCAGCGGCACGGGCCGTAGAGCAGACAGAAATCAGCCATCAGGAAGCGGCGCCCAGGCCAACCAGATTCGCCGCAAGAATGATCATCATCATGCCCACCCACAACAGGCGCACAGGCCGGCCTTGGGCCTCCCGCCACTCGCCCAACGCCAACCCCACCAGTCCTCCGAAGAGCACATACAGGCTCATGTGCAACATCCAGTTGATGTAGGCGAGGTGAACAGGGATATTCGCCTGACCCCAGGCGTAAAAGAAGAACTGGAGATACCACATGATCCCGCCACAGGCCGCCATCCCTCCGTTCCTTAGCAGAACATGCCGCGGCTCAGCCAGATCGCGGCGCAGCGAAAGCTCTTGACGGAAGAGCAGACGGAAGAAGCAGTAACTGAAGTTGATCAGCGCTCCCCCGCCCATGATGATCACGTAGCTGGGTAACGCCGCGTAAAGCGGCTTCACGCCGGCCTGCTGCGCCGCCACCGCCATCGGACGCGCGGTATCCATCGCAAACGACATCCCGGAAGAAAAAATTCCGCAAAGAATGGCCAGCAGCAGCCCCTTGCCGACGCTGAACTCTTCCGTCCGGATCCCCATGCGCTGTTCCTTCTGGTGACCCGCCCAGGAGACCACCGCAATGCCGAGCAGCGCCAGCACAACTCCAGCGATGGTGAAATGTCCAGCGCGGCTGGCCAACAGATATCCCAGCCGGCCATGCACAAGGGGCGGAGTCAGCGTTCCAATCACCAGCGTAACGCCGATGGCTACGCCGATGCCCAGCGACATACCGAGATAGCGCATCGTCAGCCCGTAGCTCACGTTCCCCACCCCCCACATGCAGCCGAAGAGAAGCGTCAGCACCAGCACATGAGCCGGGATGCTCGAGTAAAACCTGAAAAAATCCGCCAGCAGAATCCGGCTGATCAAAAGCGGGAGCAGCACCCAGGAAAAGATGCCGGCCACGACCCAGGTAGTCTCCCAGGACCACCTCTTCACTTTTTCGATGGGCGCATAAAAGGACGCGGCCGCCGCCGCACCCACCATATGCCATCCAATACCCGCCAGGGCAGAAGCCATTCTTTGATTCCTCTCACTGCGCTCGCATACGCCGCGTCTGGGGAATGCCACCGCAGAGATCCCTGGAGTGATCCGGGAGTTCCCTGCTGCTGCCCTATTCCATTCATCCTGCAAAGCCCAAACGGCTGACGTGAGGGTAATCATACCCTGCATCAAGTTGTTTCGTATAGTAAATATCTTCCCTGTAGGAGTCTTTGCCGCAATCGGCTGCGGCGAGGAACATCCCCCTGCGGCCTGTCGGCGGAACGATGCTGCTTGCACTGCACCGAATCAAGATGAAAAGCCGCACCGATGAAAAGCGCGCACCGGCTCAACGGCATCGCCTTCCTGAGCGGGGGACAGAGGGCCAGCGATTTCAACCCCGACGAAGGGCGCAAAACGGATGCGGACTCCTTGAGAGTCTGTTGCAAAACACGCCCAAGCCCTCAGCGGGACGCGGCAGATGCTGGAGCGGCAAACGAGTCCCTCAATGGGCTGCGCAGGGGGTGTGCCGAAACCTTGTCTTTCAACAAACTCTCAGATGCGGCAGATGATGTGGTTCTCCAGAAGGTCAAAGTCGATCTCCGCGCCCAAGCCGATGCCCTCCGGTGCGCTGACAAAACCCTCGGAATCGATCCGGATCGGATTTTTGACTCCGAAACTGAACGGCTCCTGGGGAATCAGGATCTCGAAATATTCGCAGTTCCGGATGGCGCAACTCACGTGCAGATTGGCCAGATCCAACAGTGCATTGGTCGTCGTGTGAACCTCACAGTTCACGCCGAAGGCCTCGCAGAGCGCCGCGGTCTTCATCAACCCGGTCACCCCTCCTTTCCAGGAGACATCGCTGCGCACGATATCGACGGCACGCTGGGTGAGGTACTGGGTGGTTCCGAAGAGGCCGCCGGGTGTGGACTCCACGCCGGCGATGGGAATCTCCAGGGCCCGGCACAACTCCTGATATCCATAGAGGTCATAGTCCGACAGGGGTTCCTCGAACCAGTGGTAGTTCAGTCTTTCCAACTCGCGCCCAACGCGCAGCGCCTGTTGCTGGGTATATCCCGCCACAGGATCGGACATCAGCACGAAGTCGCCGCCCAACTCGGAGCGCAAAGCGCGGTAGGCCTCCAAGTCGCGCCCGGGATCGCCCCACGGATGAATCTTGTAAGCCGTAAATCCCGTCGCCTGATACTGCTTGGCCTGTTCCACAAAGCTCTGCGTGGTGGGCAGAATCAAGGAGCTTGCATACGCCGGCAGCCTCGTCCGATACGCGCCCAGGAAGCGGTAAAGCGGGAGCCCGGCTGCCTTGGCGCCAATGTCCCAGAGCGCAACATCGACCGGCCCATGGGCATAGATCGGCAAAAACCCCCACCACCGGTCCATCCGCCGCACCTGCTGCCAAAGCAACTCGCGGTCGAGCGGATCCTGGCCGATGAGCAGCGGTCGAATAATACCGGCGATCAGATGAGCGGTGGCCTGGCCGCTTCGGCCGCCCCACGCGAAGGCATGGCCTTCAATCCCTTCGTCGGTCCGCACTTGCAGAAAGACAACATCGTGTGAGGCCTTGCCGCCCTTCACTCCCGCGCTCACCATCTCCGAATATGGATTGGCGATCACGCTGATGGCGATGTCGCTGATTTTCACAGATCCGCCCTCCAATCAATTCTTTGTCCCGGCCGGGAAACCGCGACCGGCATAACTGTCAATGATCTTCGCGTAGACCTCTTTCCAGCCGCCCTCGGACTCTTCCTGCGGAATTCCATTGGGCCACACGCTGATGTAGAGATAATGCAGCTCGCGATCTTCCAGGAGATTCCTCACCCAGTGCTCCGTACGCGGCGGGACAAAAGCGATCGCCGGCGCCGCCACGCGCTTTACCTCCGGACCAATGAAGATCTCCGCTTCGCCGCGCCATATCAGATAAATCTGCATAAACGTTTCATGGCTATTGGAGGGCGTGGTCCCTCCCGGACCGACCATCTGCAGCACCGCCTCGCAGGCTCCGGTGTGGTCCCTCGGCAACAGCATGACAAAGTCATTTCCGGCACAGCGAAAGGGCTCCCCTTCGCTGAAGGATTTTGCATACATGAATCTTGTCTCCGTCTGAAACAATTTCTCTATCGTTCGCCAATCTACCACTTGGGATCCCCGGTGATTGATCTATTTAATCGAACAACCTCATCGGCGCCGCCAACAGAGAAAGCTCCTCACCGGCTCCCTCCAAGCTATGAAGTCGCAGGACATCATTACCGGCGCAACCCTTCGTCCCGCGAAACTTCGCGAAGTTGCTGAATATTCTTGCCCGTCAGACCCTTCGCAAGACGGTTGGCGAAGTTGGCAATCGGCCGCGGGATGGAAGAAGAACGCGGAAGCGCCAGCAGGAGATCTCTTCCCATCGGGTGGTCACGGAACCTCATCGCCCGTATCGCTGACTGGTTTCCTTGCACACTGCAGGCCGGCAGGATGGCGGCTCCCAGCCCTGAGCGGACCATCGCCTTGATCGCCTCAATGTTCTCGAACTCCATGGTGATGCGGGGAACGATCTGTAGAGCCTCCAACTCCCTGTCAACATGAGTTCGCATCGCGGACCCTTGATGAAAAGAGATAAACGGAACTTCCCTGACGTCTTCCGCCACCAGGAACCGTTTTTCCGCGATGGCATGCCCGGCATTCAGGATGAAAACCAATTCTTCGCGGAACAACGGGAGCCACTCGACCGCAAGCGAAGGATCCACCGGCTGCATCACGACCGCCATATCCAGCTTCTGCTGATGCACGGCAAGCGCAAGCATCTCGCTGGAGCCCGTTGTGACGACCAGTTCGATCTCCGGATGTCGCTTCTGTTGTGCGCCGAGAATACGCGGCAGCAGATAGGTGAGCGTCGTGGCGCCGCTGCCCAGGCGAATCACTCCGCGCTGCTGCTTGGCAAGCTCGCCGACGGCCATCTCAGCATCTCGCAGCGCACTGAATATCCGCTCCGAATGCTCCAGCAGCTGCCGCCCGGCATCATTCAAATAGACCCTCTTCCTCGCACGCAGAAACAGAAGGCAGCCAAGCTCTTCTTCCAGACGCTTGATGTGCAGGCTGACGGTCGACTGCGAAAGACGAAGCTCGGCGCCGGCTCGCGTGAACCCTCCTGACTTCGCCGCCTCTCGAAACACCCTGAGCTGCTGCAGATCCATTGGTAAAAACGATTATAGATTCAATCTTTATGAATTTTCCGAATCTTGCGCCGCGGTGATAAAGTGGCGTCGATATGAGTTTGAACCCCACCGATCCGCGGATGGAAATCATTCGAGAGCATCTCTTCACGCCTGTTGTGGGAGACATCCTTGACCTTGAGCGCAGATGGCATCAGTTTCTCCCTCAGCCCATCAAGCCGCTACGCCCCGAGCATCGGCTCGTAGGCCGCGCCATGCCGGTTCAAATCTCGGAGGTTACCGGGCCTCAGGCTCGACCCTTCGGGCTGCTCACCGACGCCTTGGACTCTCTCCAGCCGGGTGAGATCTACCTGGCGAGCGGAGGCGCCATGAACTGCGCGGCCTGGGGAGAGATTATGACCGCAACCGCGAAGACACGCGGCGCCGCGGGAGCGGTGATCGATGGGTTCCACCGCGACACGCCCAAGGTCATCGAACAAGACTGGCCGGTCTTCAGCAGGGGCAGCTTCGCCCAAGACGCCGGAGTTCGTTCCGTGGTCTCTGCTTTCCGCTGCACGATTGAGGTGGGAGGCGTGCTCGTCGAACCTGGCGACCTGATCTTCGGGGATAGAGACGGAGTCGTTGTGATTCCACGCGAAATCGAGCAGCGTGTCATTCAGAGAGCTCTCGACAAGGTCGCCGGAGAAAAGCGCGTGCGCAGAGAAATCGAAGAGGGCGCGTCCAGCACAGCGGTCTTCGACCGGTATGGAATCCTATGAGCGGCAAGCATGTATTGTTCCAGATTCACGCACAGGATAACGTCGCCACTCTACTGGATGACGCTCGCCAAGGGGATCTCCTTGAACACCGCGGAGAGGGCCAGGACATGTTTCTCCAGGCATGGCAAGAGACGGCGGCCGGACACAAGATAGCGCTCCGCCCCATTCCCTTGGGCGATTCGATCATCAAGTATGGCGTTGCGATTGGGATCGCTACCGCAGCCATTCGTCCCGGGGAATGGGTCCACCTGCACAACTGCAAGAGCCGATATGACGCCAGATCCTCTCTTCTGGATCTGAACTCTGGCGTTCCAACGGAGACTCGATATGAATGATCCTCAATGGCAAGGCTATCTGCGAGCCGATGGAAAGCTAGGCGTTCGTAACACCGCGTTGATCATTTATACAGTGCAGTGCGCTGAATTTGTCGCTCACCAGATCGCGCAGGACGAGCCCGATACCCACGTCATCGGCTTCCCGGGTTGCTATGACAATGAATATGCCATTCGGCTCCTGCTGGCCCTGAGCAGGCATCCGAACGTTGGAGCTGTCCTGGCGGTTGGTCTGGGCTGCGAATATACGCAACCAGCGCGGATTGCCGAGGTGGTCGGCAGGTCTGGACGTCCGACGAGATCCTTCTTCATTCAAGAGCATGGAGGAACCGCATCCAGCATTCGTTACGGAAAGAGCTTGCTCAACGCGCTCAAGCGGGAACTGGAAGCAGTTCCACGAGTCTCCATGTCCTGGCCGGATCTCGTGGTTGGCTGTGAGTGCGGCGGTTCCGACGGCACCTCGGGGCTGGCTGGAAACCCTGTCGTCGGCCGGTTCTTCGATTGGCTGGTCGATCAAGGCGGAACGGCTGTCTTTGAGGAAGTCGTGGAGATGATCGGCCTTCGCCATGAGCTGGAGGCGAGAGCAGCCGGCGAGACAGCGCGAATCGCCCTGGGACTCACTTATGAGAAAGCCGAGCAGTACTGCAGAGCCGTGCGTCAGTACTCCGTCTCTCCCGGGAACTTTGCCGGTGGACTCACCACCATAGAGGAAAAGAGTCTCGGGGCATTCGCCAAGAGCGGCAGCCGACCGATTCAGGGCGTGATCAAGGTTGCCGAAGCGCCCTCGCATCCTGGTCTTTGGCTCATGGATTCCGTCCCTGATCAGCACTTTATGCAATTTGGCTATACCAACCCAAATGATACGGAAGGCATCATCGATCTCATCTCTGCCGGCACTCAGGTCGTCCTGTTTGTCACCGGGAGAGGAAGCGTGATCGGATCCCCCATATCTCCGCTTATAAAGATCACGGGAAACTCCAAAACCTTCCAACGGATGAGCGACGATATGGACTTCAATGCCGGAGCGGTGTTGGACGGCACGATGACGCTGGACCAGGCAGCGCTCTCTTTGGCCGCGCTCGTGCGAAATGTGGCGTCCGGCGGGTTGTCAAAACCGGAAAAACTGGGTCACCGGGAGTACTTCATCCCATACAAACATCAGGACACACCAGGGTTGCTGGAGGGTTGCCGTGCTTAACCCCGGGGATCTCCCCTTTTCGTTGGAAGGCCGATTGGCCATCGTCACCGGCGGTGGCACCGGTCTGGGTTTTGCAATTGCTTCCTGTTTTCTGAAGGCCGGCGCACGAGTCGTCATCGCCGGGCGCCGCCTGGATGTTCTGCAGGAAGCCGCGATGCGTTTGGGGCGGAACGCCTTTGCAGAACCGTTCGATGTCACCAGCTCGTCCGCAGCGGCTGGCTTTGCAGGGAAGATCGAGTCCAAGTATGGCGCCGCCAATATCCTGGTGAACAATGCCGGCACTCATATCAAAAAAACTATCGAAGACACATCGCTGGCGGAGTTTCGCGGAGTCATGAACACGCACGTGGAGGGCGCTTTCAGTTTGACCCAGGCCGTGGTTCCCGCCATGAAACGGAGTGGCGGCGGCTCCGTCCTCTTCACCGCCTCCATGAGCGCCATCATCGGCATGCCCAAGATCGTTGCGTACTCGGCCGCCAAGGCTGCTTACCTTGGGATGGTTCGCTCCCTCGCCAGCGAGCTTGGCGCCGACAATATACGCGTCAATGCGATCGCACCTGGCTGGATCCAGACTTCGATGCTCGATGCGGCCCTGAGCGGAGATCCTGAACGGAAAGAAAAGATCCTCTCGCGGACGCCGCAACATCGCTTTGGCAGGCCCGAAGATATCGGCTGGTGTGCGGTCTTCCTGTGTTCGGACGCGGCTGGTTTTATCAATGGAACTGTGCTTCCCGTCGATGGTGGCGCCAGCATCGGCTTCTAGCGGCGCCAACCAAGAGGAACTGGATGACCCGTCCGTGGCGCATAGCTTGGCTTCTCTTCTTTGCGACGCTATTGAACTATCTGGACCACCAGATTCTCTCTCTCGTCAGTCCTGTGCTGCGTAGCCGGTTCAGGATGACCGCAACCGAATTCTCTCACCTTCTGAGCTCATTTCTATTCGGCTATGCGGCCATGCAGATCCCGGCCGGCTGGGTCGTCGATCGGATCGGATCTCGATCGGGCCTGACGCTCGCGATGCTCTGGTGGTCGACGGCCGGCGTCCTGGCTGCCTTTGCCAACGGACCTGGGGAGTTGGCTGCTTGTCTGTTCCTGGTGGGAGTTGGAGAAGCTGCGAATTGGCCTACGGCTGTCAAAGCAGTCCAAGAGTGGTTTCCACCCTCTCAACGCGCTGTCGCCGTGGGGTTATTCAACGCCGGATCGTCAGCAGGCGCCGTGCCGGCGCCGGTGATGGTCGAAGCCATCACCCTTGCCTACTCATGGCGCGCCGCCTTCGCATTGTGCGGAGCCCTGGGCTTGACGTGGATCTTCCCCGGGTGAGCCGGCTATCGCTACCCGCCTTCGCACCCCCTTTCTTCGAA
>JAKAQS010000164.1 GCA_021819585.1 Acidobacteriota bacterium | reverse complement strand
GGTCAGGGTGTCGTGCTGCCAGCCTCCGGCCTCCTCAATGGCCTGGCGGCGCCACATTCCGGCCGTGCCGTTGAAGTTGAAGAAGACGCCGGCGCGGGAGCGGCCGCCGTGCTCCAGCACAAAGTGGCCGTCCAGCAGGATGGCCTCCACCTGGGTGAGGAAGCTGTAGTTGCGGTTCAGGTGCGTCCAGCGGGTCTGCACCATGCCCACGCCGGGTTCGGTAAAGTGGTGGACCACCTTGCGCAGCCAATCGGGCGGGGGAACAAAGTCCGCGTCGAAGATGGCGATCAGCTCGCCCTTGGCCGTGCGCAGCCCTTCTTCAAGCGCGCCGGCCTTGAAGCCGTGGCGGTTGGTGCGGTGCAGGTAATAGACCGGCTGCGGAGCCAGTCCCTGGGTTCCGGCGGCAAAGCGCGCCACCATGGCGGAGGCGACGTCCACCGTCTCGTCCGTGGAGTCGTCCAGAAGCTGAATCTCGAAGCGGTCCCGGGGGTAGTCCAGGCGGCAGCAGGCCTCCAGCAGACGGTCGATGACGAACTGCTCGTTGTAGATCGGCAACTGGAGGGTGACAAACGGCAGATCCTCTTCGGCAAAGTGCGCCGGCGGCTGGTTGGACCGGGATTCATGGCGCTTGTTGCGGTAGTAGAGCCACACCAACTGGTAGCGGTGGATGCCGTAGAAGGCCAGAATCACCATCACCAGGAAGTAGGGAACCAGCAGGCTGACGTCAAAGGCGTTCCAGCGATAGACGTTGCGAAAGGTATGGTCGGCGTAGTGGGTCTTCCAGTAGTGCCCGAAGCCGTGCGAGACGACGAACATGGCGAGCGCATTGAGTTGGCTGAGCAGAGGGCTCTCCAGTGTAAAGAAGTTCGCAGATCAATTTTACGCGACTGGCTGGACGGCCTTTTACGCGAACGGCTGGACGGCTTTGGGAGCAGGGCTGCGGCGGCTTGCGAGCGGCCGCAGCCTCGATATGCGCTTCCCTGGCTGTGGTCTCAGTTCAGGAACATGGTGTGGTAGGGGACGTCGCGCTCGACGGGCCGAAAGCCGGCCTCGCGGATGATGCGGCGCAGCTCCTCCTCGCTGGCGCCGCCCGGCTTGCCCAGGTTCTCCTCGAGCTGGACGGAGCCTACATCGTCACTGCCGAAGCGCAGGCTCATCTGCAGCACCTTGGTCCCCTGGTTGGGCCAGGAGCCCTGGATGTGGGGGATGTTGTCCAGATACAGCCGGCTGACCGCCAGCGTCGTCAGATACTCGACCGCCGTAGGCTCCGGGCCTGGCGGAACCCCCGGGATGCCCAGGCTGCTCTGGTAGGCCAGCGGAGTGAAAGAGATGAAGCTGCCGCTGTCCTGCTGGAGCTGGCGGAGAATCTCCAGGTGGTTCACCCGCTGCTCGGGCGTCTCGCCCACGCCGAAGACCATGCTGGCCGAGCTGCCGATGCCGAGCTGGTGGGCGGCGCGGTGGACGCTGATCCAGGCCGCGGCCGAGGAGTTCTCCGGCGCCAGATGGCTGCGGATCTCGTCGTCCAGGATCACCGCGTAGCTGTCAATGGAGTCCAGCCCGGCGGCCTGCAGACGCGCCAGGGCGTCGCGCAGGCTTACTCCAGCCGCCGAGGCCAGGGTGAGGATCTGCGTGGCCGCCAGGCCGTGCAGCCAGATGCCCGGGAAGTGGCGCTTCACCCCGGAGAGCAGCCTCTCGTAGTGGGCCAGATGGGGCTCCCGCTGCACGTCGGCCCGCAGAATCAGGCCGGTGGCGCCCATCGCGAGGCTCTTGCGGACGCCGGCCAGGGCCGCATCCTGCGGGGAGGACAGGTCCAGCGGCCGGGTGATCGTATAGCCGACCACCGCCTCGGGGTGAAGCCGGCGGCGGAGCGCATCGGCCTCCATGCCAAGGCCGATCAGGTCGTCGGAGGCGAAGCAGTCAAGGGCTTGCTGGCGAGTGATTCCCATGTTTAGAAAGATTTTACGCCTTGGTCCCGGATGGCCGCCCGTGCCCGTAAGCCGCGCTCTGCATGGGCGCAGACTCGCTCTCCGCAGAGAGCCGCGCAGCCGGGCGATCCAGCGCCGCCTGGATGGCGCGAATCAGCGTAGGAGAGTCGTTCAGGCTCTCAGGCCGCCAGAGCTGCAAGCCGAGAGCCGCGGCCTGCTGCTTGAAGTCGATGTCGATGTCATAGAGGATCTCCACGTGGTCGCAGAGGAAGCCCACAGGCTGCACCACCACGCCCTGATAGCCGGAGGCGGCCAGCGCCTGCAGCGTGTCCGGCACGGTGGGGCCGATCCAGGGAGCTCCGGCGATGCCCTGCGACTGGAAGGCGAAGAACCAGTCCGCGTCGGTAAGACCCACTGGCCGCAGCGCAGCCGCGATGGCCAGCGCGGTCTGCTTGCACTCCACCGGATAGGGGTCCGGCGTCTGGATGTTGCCGTAGTCCTGCATGCCGTCAGCGGAGACGGTCGCTCGGGGCTGGCCTGGGGGCTGGCTCAGAAGCTGGGCCGACGCCGGGGCCGGCGTCATGATGGTCCGGCAGGGAACGGCGTGGGCCGTGAAGAGGATGGGAACGCGGGCGCCGGTGACGGCGCAGGCCTCAGCCCACACCGGCCAGATGCGCTCGGCGAAGGCCTGCGCCAACAGCGGCTCATCCGCCCAGCCGGAGATAAAGTCCACGCTGAAGCTGGAGCCGACCGCGGCCATCAGGGCGCGGCGATAGAGCCCCGTGGAGGTGCGGGAGTTCTGGGGCGCCAGGCACAGCGCGCGCGCGTGCCGGACGCCGTCAGCCTTCATCCGCGCCACCACCTCGGCGATGTACGGCCGCCAGTTGCGCATGGCCACATAGACGCGCGCGTCCGCGCCCTGCGTCTGGCGCAGGAGTTCTTGCAGCAGCCGGGCCTGCAGCAGCGTCCACCGGGTCAGCGGAGGCCCCAGGGGCAAACCATCCTCGCCCTGGCCGGGCATGGAGTCGGTGAGGCCAATCTGGGCGTAGCGCTGCTGCAACTCCTGGATCACGTGCTGCGGCATCGGCCGGCCGCCGGTCACCTTCTGCAGATACTCGGCCATCTCACTCAACCGGTCCGGGGTGCCGTGGGCGAGCAGCAGCGTCGCCTTACCGGGCGGGTTGGCGCTGGACAGAGTTTGCGCTGCGGGATGCGTGCTGGAGAAAAAGTCTGCGTTCATGGAAGATTTGGATGCTTTATCAGGAGGCCGGCCGGCCGACAAAGTGCTCTCTTCGGGGATCGGCCTGGCCCGCCGGCGAGTTGGCGCCGAACCGGCGCACCCATTCGGCCACCTGGATGACGCTTTCAACCGGAGTTCCCGGCACAATGCCGTGGCCCAGGTTGAAGATGTGTCCGGGGCGGCCCGTAGCCAGCGCCAGAACCTCCCGTACCCGGGACTCCAGAACCTCCAGCGGAGCGAACAGCGCGATGGGATCCAGATTGCCCTGCACGCCGCAGCCCGGCCCCACCGCTCGCCAGCCCTGGTCCAGCGGAATCCGCCAGTCCAGGCCGATCACGTCCGCCCCGGTCTCCGCCATGGAGGGCAGCAGCGAGGCGGTCTCCACGCCGAAGTAGATCACGGGAACGCCCAGGGCCTGGATGCGCCGCACCAGCTCCTTGGTGGGAGCCAGGCAGAACTGGCGGTAGTCGGTTACCGAGAGCGCCCCCACCCAGGAGTCGAAGATCTGGATGCAGTCGGCGCCGGCCTCCACCTGCTGCTGCGCGTAGGCCACCAGAACGGCGTTCAGCTTGTCCATCAGCAGGGGCCAGGCGCCGTCGCAGGCGTACATCATCTTCTTGGCTTCAACGTAGTTGCGCGAGCCGCCTCCCTCAATCATGTAGCTGGCCAGGGTGAACGGCGCCCCGCAGAAGCCGATGATGCCTAGCTGGTCGCCGTCAGCCCGCGGAGCTCGGAAGTGCGCGGCCACCTTTTCGATGGCCTGGGCGACGTAGACCAGCTCCCCGGCCCGGTCCGTACGCAGCGCCTGCACATGCTCCAGCGAGCGGATGGGGGTGCGAACCTGGGGGCCCTCGCCGGCCAGGAACTCAAAGTCCAGACCCATGGGGGTAAGGGGAAGCAGCAGGTCGGCGAAGATGATGGCCGCGTCCACGCCCAGGCGCTCGGCGGCGGTGATGGTCACCTCGGCGGCGATCTCCGGCGTGCGGCAGATCTCCAGCAGGGAGTGATGCTTGCGCACGGCCATGTACTCCGGCATGTAACGCCCGGCCTGGCGCAGAAACCACACCGGGGTGCGGTCCACCGGCGCGCGCAGGCAGGCGCGCACAAAACGGCTGCTGCCCTTGGGATGATGGCTGGGCGCAGGAGATGCGGATGGCGCCGCCAGTGCGGAGGGTTCAGGAGACGCGGATAACTTTGCTTCAGATGCGTTCAAGATCGATCAGGACTCCCGCCTTCCAGCCTAGCATCCGCAAGCCGCTCCAGGGCGGGCGCCGGCGGCAAGGCGCGTCGGGGAAGGCCCGCGGTTCAGACGGCCCAAGCGGCCGCCGTAGCCACAGCCCTGCCGGACGATAGACTAAGGAAGCGGCCTTGCACCGTGTCTATGGTCACTTGCCGAGTGAGCGGGCATGGCCATGCGGCTCCCGGGCTGGAAGAGCAACTCACGGCAGCCCCATCGCCGGGCATTGCGCAGAGCATCCCATTCAAGAGACATTGGAATCAGCAACTCATTCAAGGAAAAAGAAGAGACTTCAAAGCCTATGCTGAACTATTTGGAGCTGCCGGCCGGTGAGCGCGCCCCGGAGCTGGTCAACGCCGTCATTGAGATTCCACTCGACGGCATCAACAAATACGAGTACGACAAGAAGCTGCACGTCTTCCGCCTGGACCGCAACCTGTACTCGCCCGTCCATTATCCGGGTGACTATGGCTTTATCCCCAGCACCCTGGCTGAAGACGGAGATCCGCTGGATGTTCTGGTGCTGGTGGAAGCGCCCAGTTTCACCGGATGCCTGCAGGAGGTGAGGCCCATCGGCGTGCTGGAGATGATCGACCAGGGCCAGCCGGATGAGAAGATCCTGGCCGTAGGCGCCGGCAATCCGCGCTACAAGGACGTCAACGAGTACACCGAGGTGTACCCGCATACGCTGCGCGCCGTCAAGCACTTCTTCTCCATCTACAAGGACCTGGAGGGCAAGCGCGTGGAGGCCAAAGGATGGATGGACGCCGCCACGGCGCGGCAGTTGATCGTGAAGGCGCAGCGAGCTTTCCAGGAGAAAAAGAACAAGGGGTAGCGTCGGCGGAAAACGCGCCCAAATTCTAATGGTTGAACTGGTCGGCGTTGGGCACCAGTTGCTGGTAGACGGAGTTGGGAATCTCGGTCCGCCAGTGGTGGGTCAGGCGCGCCACGGCGACGAAGGCGAAGAAGATCACCGCCAGAAGGGCCGCCACCGTGCGCGGCTGCAGGCTGCGCAGACGCCAGCGCGCGTTGGAGAGCGCCAGGGATCTGGCCGCCGGGCTGGCATCCGTGGCCAGTGGAATCTGGGGCGCGCGCCGCGGCGGCAGAGCGTAGTTCAGGGCATTCTCCGCCGGGCAGGCCGCAATGCAGCTCAGGCAACTGCTGCACTCCAGGGAGCGGACCGTCACCAGTTGCGCCACCGGGAGGTTGGAGGGGCAGGCATGGCTGCACCTGTTGCAGTCGATGCAGGCCTCCGGATCGCGGCGGATCTTCACCGGGCTGAGCGCGGAGACGATCCCCATCAGCGCTCCGTAAGGGCACAGGAAGCGGCACCAGAAGTTCTTGATCAGCAGCGAGAGCAGCGCCAGCGTCAGCAGAACGCTGATTCCCACCACCCCCATCTCGCGGAAGAAGTTCAGCATCTTCACATCGGCGATGATCCCAAACGGCGCCTCCAGAAACTGCTCCAACCCGGCGGCGGGCATGCTAACCACCACGTAGACGAAGAAGGCCAGCAGCAGATACTTCAGGCTGCGCAGCGGGATGTCCAGCCCGCGGGGAAGGATGAGTGGGCGCAGCCCCATGCGGCGCAGGCCACGCTCGCCCAGATTCCACAGCGCCTCAGAGATCGTGCCCACGGGGCACAGCCAGGCGCAGAAGGCCTTCTTCAGCAACAGGCTGGAGAGCAGGAAGGCCACCAGCAGAAACATCGCCGCCGGATGAATGGCCGTGACGTGATGGGTCACCAGAAAGTACTTCAGGTTCATCAGCCCGGCGATGGGCAACCAGCCTTCGACCCCGGCCGGCCGGCTGACGTAAGGGCTCTCTCCGTAGGTGTCGAAGTAGCGCACCCAGAGATAGAACTGGACTCCGAGCCAGGCATTCAGCGCCAGAAAGACGATCTGCACCGTGTGGCGCAGGCGCTGGGAGCGGTCCTGAAGATGGCGGCGGATGAAGGGCTTCTTGCTGGATGCAGTCTGGTTGCTGGGAGCGGTTTGGGTGGTTGGGAGTGGAACGGTCTCAGTGGGCATGGCTACCTTCTGCCATTCACTCTAGGCCGGCAACCGTCAACTCCGGTATGACTTAGGTCACAGGCTATGGGAGCAGTTCCGGTGGCTCTGGCGCGCGCCCTCAGCCCGACGCCCTCAGCCGGACGCACCCCCCGATCCATGCGTGCATCCCCATGCCCGGCAGCCCATGCGTGCCGCCGTCTTCGCGGCTGGATGTGGTAAAGTGAAAGCTGCGCTCGGGCGTTCTGACGAGCGCCGTTTGCTGTTAGCGCCCTGTCAGGCGGCTCGCGCCTGCCGGGGTTCCGGGAGCTGTCAGGCTGGCGTAGCTCAGCTGGTAGAGCACCTGATTTGTAATCAGGCGGTCGGGGGTTCAAATCCCTTCGCCAGCTCCAGATCTCCGCGGCAGCCGGCGGCAAGTGACAAGTTGGATGTCGTGGATGATGTAGTGGATGTGGATACCTGCCGGTTGCTCCTCGCGCAGCGTTCGCCATCGACAACTCCGGCAAAAGACCTCGCATCTTCGGGTGTGTGGTTCAGAGGCGTGATTGCCTCTGCCTGAGTGCGAGATGGCTTCGGGCGGTGGGGGCCGCTGCCGAGGTGTTTGAAGCGAAACGGGCACAGGTGGCCGAGTGGTTAATGGCAGCAGACTGTAAATCTGCCACTCTTCGAGTTACGGAGGTTCGAATCCTCCCCTGTGCACCATCTTTCCAGCAGCTTCGGCTGCCGCGGTTGGGATCTCCAGCAGCTTCGGCTGGCCGCCGCGCAAGCCAGCCGTCCGACCTGCTTTCCGGCCTGGAGCGCGCGGCAGTCTGCTTGAAGCGAGGGAGTGCAATGAGCGATTCGCGGCCAAAGTCACTCGATCCGGCGGCCAGCCAGGGACGGATGCTCGCCGCGCTCGCAGGTCTGGTAGTCTTGGGAGTGCTGGCCTGGTTCACCATTGACCCGGCGGCCGTGATTCATGTACACGGGCTGAACAACCGGTACATGGGGTTTGACGATCGTGAAGTTCCGGTTCGCTGGCTTCCGATCTTGTTTTTAGGTCTCTTTGGACTGCGAATCGTAACCGCCAATCGGCGCGCTCGATTCGAGCAGAGCAAAGAGGCGGAGAGGCTGATGTAGCTCAGTGGTAGAGCACTCCCTTGGTAAGGGAGAGGTCATGGGTTCAAGCCCCATCATCAGCTCCATAGGTTGCAACGCTGCGCGATGCGGGAGAGAATCTTCCCGGCGGCGCAGTGGAATCCGGAGCGATCCGGAGAGGCTCGGGAGGGATTGTGCAGGCCACGCAGCAGGGCCTGCCGGAACCGTCCCCGGTCATTCGGGCGGGAGTAACTCAGTGGTAGAGTCACAGCCTTCCAAGCTGTTGGTCGCGGGTTCGATTCCCGTCTCCCGCTCCAGATCTTCAGCACCCGCCAAGGACGGACGCGACGTATATGGCTCAGAACCAGGCTCAGAATCAGTTTCAGGTAGACCGCACCACAGCCCTGTTTGAGCGCCCGGCAATCACCATCGTGGATCAGGCCCGCTTTGACCGGGTGAAACAGGCCCTTGAAGATGCCTTTGCTCCCGGCAAGGTTGAGAAGTTTCTGCGCTCGGTGGAGCGCGCCGGTCTGCGCATCCGCGAGTTTGAGCAGGTCTTGCAAGCAGGCAAACTGGGCGCGGAAGCCGCTGCCGAGTATGCCAAACTCGGCGACGCGGATCAGGGGCTGGTTCGCGAGTTGTATCTGGCCTCGGTGGAAAAGGTGGAGATGCCCCTGCGTGACAAGTACTTCAAGATCTACGCATACTACTAGAGCCGTCTTACGGGCGCCCGCGGCCCGAATCGGGAGAGCAGCGGCGGCTTTTGGCGAGCGGCCTCCATCCACGTAGAACCAGCGCATGCCTCCGGCAGCACGGCGGCTCCCGGCCAAGGGCCTCCGCAAGCTCGACGCGCAGCCGGCACAGGGCGCGCGGCGCCGGGCGAGCCGGCAATTCAATTTTGCAGTGAAGTTTGCAGTGCAGGCAGTATTTGAAATTCAGGAGAAAGTGAGTCCTCATGGCGAAGGAAAAATTTGATCGCAGCAAGCCGCATGTCAACGTAGGGACGATCGGGCACATCGATCATGGCAAGACGACGCTGA
>JAKAQS010000163.1 GCA_021819585.1 Acidobacteriota bacterium | reverse complement strand
GGCCTGGCCGTCCTCATCGCCGTAGCCGGGCGCAAACCCTTTCTCGTCTTTACTCATGGCATGCTTGATCCATATTTCAAGCGCCGTTACCCGCTCAAACATCTCAAGAAATGGTTCTATTGGGTGCTGGTGCAGTACTGGGTCCTGCGTGCCGCCTCCCGCGTGATGTTCACCACCGAGTTGGAGCGCGACTTGGCGACCCAGAGCTTCTGGCTCTGGCGCTGGAATCCCATGGTCGTCTCCTGTGGAGCCGATCCACCCGCTCTGCAGGGCGCTGAACTCATTCCTGCGCTCTACCGCCAGTTTCCCGATCTCGCCGCGGCGGAATCGAGCCGCCGTTATCTGCTCTTTCTCTCCCGCATTCATCCCAAGAAGGGCTGCGATCTGCTCTTGCAAGCCTTCGCCAGGGTAGCGCCCGCGCACGCCGAGTTGCACCTGATCATGGCCGGTCCCGACCCAACCGGGATGCAGCCCCACCTGAAGAGGATCGCCCAAGAGGCCGGGGTTGCGGATCGCGTCCACTTTCCCGGCATGCTGCAGGGCGACGCCAAGTGGGCAGCCTTTGCGCTCTGCGAGGCCTTTGTGCTGCCCTCACACCAGGAAAACTTCGGAATCGCGGTCGCCGAAGCCCTGGCCTGCGCCCGGCCGGTTTTGATCTCCAACCAGATCAATATCCATCCCGAGATTGCGGCCGACGGCTGTGGCCTGGTTGAGCCGGACACATTTGAGGGGATTCTCCGCTTGTTGGAACGTTGGCTCGCGCTTCCCCTTGCGGAACGGCTGGCGATGGGGCAAAGATGCAAAGATACCTTTGCCAGGCGCTATGATATGCGCAGAAACAGCGCCATCATCCTGCGCACCTTTGAATCTCTTGAGGCGCAGTCTCCGAAACCCCGTTCCCCTGAGGCGAACCGAGAGGCAAACTGACCCATGGGCCGTCTTGCGGATTATCATGCCGCCGAACACATCTCCGCCGAGACCCACGCTGACGCATACACGCGCCCGGCGTTCACCCTGCGCAACCGCCTGCGGCGTCTGGTGTGGAACCTTTGCTGGCTTCTGCTCTACCGGCCTTCGCCTCGGCCTCTGCACGGCTGGCGAGCGGCTCTGCTGCGTCTCTTTGGCGCCACGCTGGGGCCGGACTGCCACTTCTATCCAGCCTCCCGGATCTGGGCGCCCTGGAACCTGAGCTGCGCGGACCATGTAGCGGTGGCCGACGGCGCCGAGATTTATAACCCCTCGCTCATCCAGATCGATAGCCACGTCATCCTTTCACAAGGCTGTTACCTGTGTGGCGCCACCCATGACTACAACCACCCCGACTTCCCCCTGATCGCCTATCGCATGCACATCGAAGGCTATGCCTGGATCTGCGCCCGCGCCGCCGTAGCGCCAGGCGTTCGCGTAGGACAGGGCGCTGTCCTTGGCCTGGGCGCCGTGGCGCTGCGCGACCTGAAGCCTTGGACTGTCTACAGTGGCAATCCGGCTGTCGCCCGCATGCAGCGCCGCAGGCCAGGCATGGATGGAAACGGAGCGCAGCAGGAAAACGAGGAAACAACTTTGGGTGCGATTGAGATCCCGAGCGAACCGCCGGCGGCCCATCCGCCGGACCTTGACCGAGGTCCGGCATGATCTCCGTCCTCATCCTCACCCACAATGAGGAGCAGGATCTTCCCGGATGCCTGGACGCCGTGGCCTGGTCCGACGACATCCATGTGCTGGACTCCGGCAGCACGGACCGCACCGCCGCGGTCGCGCGCCGGTGTGGAGCGCTGGTCACGGAGCGAACCTTTGACGGCTTCGCCGCGCAGCGCAACGCCGGCTTGCAGCTCCCCTTCCGTAACCCATGGGTTCTGGTGCTCGACGCCGATGAACGGCCGACTCCGGAGCTGGTGGCGGAGATGCCGGCCGCCATCGCCGCCGCGCCCCCTTCCGTCTCCGCCTTTCGCATCCGCCGCCGCGACTATCTCTGGGGAACGTGGCTCAAACACGCTCAACTGACCCCTTACTACGTGCGATTGCTGCGCGTAGGACACGCACATTACACCCGCGATATCAACGAGGTGGTCCAGGTCAGCGGTGAGATCCGCCAACTCCATGCAGCCTTCGATCATCTGGCCTTCTCCAAAGGCATCACGCATTGGATGTCCAAGCACAACATGTACTCCAGCAAGGAAGCCGAGCTGCTCGCCAGCGGAGAAGCAACCCATGGGGCCTCTCTCATCCAGGCCCTGTTCGCTCGCAACTTCCACGAGCGCCGAGTCGCCCAAAAAGCCATCTTCTATGAGCTTCCCGCTCGGCCGCTGATCAAATGGTGCTACATGATGTTTGTTCGCGGCGCCATCCTGGACGGTCCCGCCGGGGTGATGTACAGCACCCTGCACAGCTTCTATGAGTTCCTCATCGAGGTGAAACGTAAGGAGCTGCTTCGCCGCCGGGCGGGCAAACCCCTCTGAACTCTCGCCCCTCAGCGGACATTCCGGCTGCGCATCCTCAGTGCTGCATATGCCTGTTGAGGCGACGCTGAGGCCTTTGCCGTGGCAGGAACGGCCCGCAACCAGCCTCCATTTAGACTGAAGATGTTCAACAAGCTTCCTGAAATGAGGCTGAAGTAACGAGAGCGGCGCTGCACCATCTTCAACCCAAACTCTCCTTCCTTGGAGTTACCGCATGATTGCCCGTTATACCCGGCCGGCGATGGCCGCCATCTGGTCTGAACAACGCAAGTACGAGAACTGGCTCCGGGTGGAGATTGCCGCCGCCACGGCCCTGGCCCGAGCCGGTGTGGTTCCATCCTCAGCCGTCACCGCGCTCCAGCAGCGCGCCGCCTTCACCGTCGAACGCATTCATGAGATCGAAGCGGAGACGCGCCACGATGTACTGGCCTTCACCACCGCAGTCGCGGAGTCCGTGGGAGAAGAGGCCCGCTGGCTGCACTACGGTCTCACCTCCACCGACGTGGTAGACACCGCGCAGGCTCTGGCGCTGGTAGAGGCATCGACGCTGATTCGGGAAGGAATCCTCCGCCTGCGCCAGGTTCTGCGCCGGCGCGCCGTGGAGTTCCAGCACACCCCCACCATCGGCCGCACCCACGGCGTCCACGCCGAGCCCACCACCTTCGGCATGAAGCTTCTTCTCTGGTACGCCGAGATGGGGAGGAACCTCAAGCGCTTTGACGCCGCCGCCGAGGACCTCCGCGTGGGCAAGATCTCCGGCGCTGTGGGCGCCTTTGGCAAGCTCAACCCGGAGCACGAGGCCGCCATCCTGGCGGAGCTGGGGCTGCAACCCGCCCTGATCTCCACCCAGGTCCTGCAGCGGGACCGTCATGCGGCCTACATCGCCACGCTGGCCGTTCTGGCCTCCACCCTGGACAAAATCGCGCTGGAGATCCGGCACCTGCAACGCACCGAGGTGCGCGAAGCAGAAGAGTTCTTTTCGCCCGGGCAGAAGGGCTCCAGCGCCATGCCCCACAAGCGCAACCCCATCACCTGCGAGAACATCTGCGGCCTGGCCCGCGTGATGCGCGGCAACGCCCAAGTGGCCCTGGAGGATGTTGCCCTGTGGCACGAGCGGGACATCTCCCACTCCTCCGCCGAGCGCGTCATCCTTCCCGACACCACCACGCTGGCCGACTACCTCCTCGACCGCACCGCCACCCTCATCGAGCGTCTTCTGGTCTATCCTGAGCGGATGCTCAGGAACCTCGAGTCCACCAACGGCCTGGTCTTCAGCGGCCAGTTGCTCATCGACCTTGCCGCTGCGGGCATGAGCCGGGAGGATGCCTACCGTCTGGTCCAGGGGCACGCCATGAACGCCTGGACCAACGACCTCAGCTTCCGCTCCCTCATCCAGGCCGATGCGGAGATTCAGGCGCGGCTCTCGGCGGAGAAGATCGCTGCCGCCTTCGATGTCCGGCGCCAGCTCCAGAATATCGACGCAATCTTCGCCCGGGTCCTGGCGGAGGGCTGAGCAACGCTCCAGCCGGTCCGGCGCTCCGTCTCGCGGAGCCACCGCGTTCCCTGCCGCGATTCTCTGGATCGACGGCCCGGACGCCGCACTCCACCGGCAGGAAGAGGATGGTATGGCGGATCTGTTCCCGATTCTCCCTCTGGTCGATGCCGCGCTCCGTTCCGCAGTGGAGCGCGGCGGAGCCTCTCTGGCCTGCCGGCCCGGCTGCGCGCAGTGCTGCGTCGGCGCCTTCGCCATCACCCAGTTCGACGCCGAGGTGCTCCGCTCCGGACTGGCCCATGCACCCTCCGCAATGGCCGAGCGGATTCTGCACCGCGCCCGTCTCTCCCGGGAGAGGCTGCGCTCCACCTTCCCCGGCGACCCGAACCGCGGACTGCTCTTTACCCAGCCCGAGCACGAGCAGGCCTTTGAGGAGTTTGCCAACGACGAGCCCTGTCCCCTGCTCGATCCGGCCACGCAGACCTGCGATCTGTACGACGCCCGTCCGATTGCCTGCCGAACCTTTGGACCACCGGTGAAGGATGAGGACGGCCATCTGACCGTATGCGAGTTGTGCTTTGTGGATGCGCCGGCGGAGGAGGTCGCGCGTTGCGAGATGGACCAGGGCTGGCGCACCCAGGAGGACCTGCTGATCGCAGCCTCCGAAGAGCGTTCTGGCCTGCACGGCCCTACCCTCGTCGCCTTTGCTCTCATCAGCGATACGCAGGACGAAGTTCCTGCCCGCCGAAAAGCGCGATGAGATTCGCCGCGAGTGCAACAGCCCCCAGTCCGGCGGAGCCTGGCATCCTCTGAACTCCGGCGCGTTGGCCAGCGAACGGGAGGAATCCCCCTCTGCCTTCAATGCGTATCGCTTGAAGACCTGTGCCTTGAAGTGCGGTTTATGGCCGCCGCGTTTATGGCTGCCAGTTTTTGGGTACCGGCCGAAGGGTTAGCAGCACTGGTTTCCCTCTCGCCTTGGAAGAACGAAGAAAATAAATGGCTCCGTAGATTCCCCAGGCGGCGGAGATCGCCAATGCGATCAGCGGTTCCTTGAAGGTGCCCAGGCCCATAGCCGGGCTTATCAGGTAGAAGGCCATGCAAACCAGGTTGGCCAGCAGACCGAAGCCGGGAATGATGCGGTGCCGGATGAGATTGAAATCATGACGCCGGTGGTAGGCGACGATGCACAGCCAGCAACTGAGGGCATAAAGCATGAAGGTTCCGAAGTTCGAGGTAAGCGCGAGGGTGAGCAGCGTGTTGGGCAGTGCCGCCATCCTGTCATGCGTGCTGTAACCAAAGCTGGAAAGTATACCGTGCGGCAGCGCTGCAATCGAGGCATCGGAGGGAGCACCCGCATCCCCGAAGGCCATGGACACGGCGACGACCCCGATCATGGCGGAGATGACAGCCAACGTCCAGATGGCGCGGCGCGGGGTGAGCGACCTGTCATGCAGGATTCCAAAGTGCTCCGGAGCCTCTTTATCCCGTCCCATCGCATAAGTAACACGCGCTCCGGTGTTCATGCAGCTCAGCGTGGTGCCAATCAGCGCCAGAAAGACCGTAAACGCCTCCGCCATCATGAAGTACTTGCCGTTGCCGTGGCCAAGCAGTCCGTCTCCGACGATGATCATCATGTCGCCGATCGGCGCCGCGGAGTTGGCTGCAGACTGCATTGTGTAGCCGGAGTTCAGAAAGTAGTTGGCTGCGAAGTATTCGATCAGGTAGCACACCAGACCCTGGATCAGCAGCGAGGCGATGATCGCGATAGGAATATGCCGGGTGGGATTCTTGGCTTCGCCGCCAAGGGCGGTAACGGACTCGAATCCAACCATGATGAGAATCGCCACCGTCGCCTGGATCAAAACAAAGCTGATCTTGTGCGGCGCAACCACCGAAGCGATGGAGGGATGCGTGAGGAAGTTGCCGCTTCCGTCGGACACGGGATAAGCGATGTGAAACGGAACCGGCTTTCCCGCCGAATCCAGCAACGGCTCTGGGATGCCGTGAGCATCGCGAACGATCGACCCACGCTCGTCTGTGGCGAACTGATACGTGTAGGTGGCCAGCGTCCGGCCGTCGTACTGAAAGGCGGGTGATCCGGTTGGATGCATCGCACGGTAACTGATGGCCAGAACGCTGAAGAGCATCAGCGCGGAGATCTGCACGATATTGATGGCCAGCAGAACGGACGTGGAAGCGCTCACGCCCCGTTGCGCGATCCAGCCGACAAAGAGCGAGAAGACAATGGCTACCAGCGCCATGAAGACAGGTCCCGGATTGGAGCCGCTCATGATGCCGGGATACAGAAAGCCGACAACATAGCCCACGAAGAGGCCTGCCGTAGCGACCATCACTCCGGGATACACCCAGTAATAGAGATGCGAACCCCAGCCGACGATGAACTTGACCAGGCGGGCATATCGGAAGAACTCATCGTTCGACAGCAGCGCCTGTTCCGCGTAGTAATAACTGGAACCGGCGCCCGGATAAAGCCTGGATATCTCCGCGTATGCTACCGCCGTGGCCAGGCAGACCACCAGGGCCGTCAGAACGCCAAACCACATGGCCGGCACCGTTACGCCAGTGGCTGCTTCGATATAAAACGTCAACCAGAGAAAGGCGCCAGGAGCAATCAGGGCCATTGCGTTGCTGGTGAGCCCGGTGAGGCCAAGGGTGGGCTGCATCTGTGGAGCATGCTTTTCGTTCATGCGTCTCTCTTGGAGTGGAATATTCGGCTCTCGGCAGACCGCCCGGAAGATCTCTGGGACGTGACGCGTTGCTTCCGGACGACGTCTACCTTATAACTTCGCTTCGCCGCTGCTCATACCGGTGAGGTGCACACGACGGGCGCTGCGGGAGCGAACCGCATCCTGATGAACCTTGAAGACGCGCTCCTGCATGGGCGAGGAGTTCACAAAATCCAGGTAGGCTCGTTCCAGGTGGGCGCGAAAGTACGCTCGGGCCTTGTTCTCGTCGGACTCGACTGCGGCTTTGCGCAGATTGTCTCCCATGCGCCGCAGGATGTGCAGCCGCGCCACCTGCAGCACGGCAGGGTTGAATGGAACGTCAAGGAACCGGAAGAACTCTTCTGCCGAAGAAAGTTGCGAAAGCTGTTCAAGCACAGTCATAGCGAACCTCCATCGCGGCAGGACGAGCCGTTGGCAGCTCGCTTCCAAGTCTGTAAAAATCCAGAAGCTCTTCGGAGCTGACAGCCCGTTTGGTCTGCATGGAACGCTCCCGGACCTTTGCCAGCAGCCACTGCGTTCGGTTCCGGTCCGCGGTCAACCCCAGGGATTGCAGCACACTGGCCACAGAGGCGGTCCCGGAGTGCTTGCCCAACACGATCTGGCGCTGGCGCCCAAAGGCCTGTGGCGAGAGTGCCTCATAGGTCATAGGATCCTTCATCAGTCCGTCGACGTGAATGCCAGACTCATGCGTGAATGCCGCCCCGCCGACGATCGCCTTTCCGGCCGGGATCGGGCGGTGGGAGGCCTCGGCGACGATTCCGGCAAGGCCCTGAAGCTGCTGCAGGTCGACCTTCGCCTTTACCGCGGATAGAAACTCCAGTCCGGCAACCACCTCTTCCAGGGCGGCATTCCCGGCGCGCTCCCCTAACCCCAGGACACAGACACTGGCACAGCACGCTCCGCCACGGATGGCCGCGAGTGTATTGGCTGTGGCCATCCCCAGATCGTCGTGCCCATGAAACTCCAGATCGATATCAGTGGCTGCGCGCAACTCGCGAAAGATCTCATAGACGGAGAAGGGGTCCAGGCAGCCCAGCGTATCGGCAAAGCGGAAGCGGTGTGCGCCGGCCACGGAGCCCGCTTCCAGCGCCAGCAGGAGGAAGTCGCGGTCAGCACGGCTGGAGTCCTCGCCGCCCATGGCCACGCGCAGGCCGCAGTCGATGGCGTATGGAATCACGCTGCGAATCCGGCGCAGCACCTCCGAACGATCCGCCTTGAGCTTGGCTCCCATCTGGATGTCGGAGACGGGAATGGAGAGGTTGATACGCTTGAGCCCGGTAGCCACCGCCGCATCGACATCGGAGCGGGTCATGCGGCACCAGGCGATCGCCTCGGCCTTCGACAGCACCTTGCCGATGGCTGCAATCTCTTCCACCTCACGCCGGCCCATGGCGGGTGTGCCGGCCTCGATCTCGTCCACGCCGGCGCGATCCAAAGCCTGCGCAATGGACAACTTCTCTTCCAGCGTAAAGGCTACGCCGGAGGCCTGTTCTCCATCTCTCAGCGTGGAATCATTGATGATGACCCTGGCAAGGCTACTCATAGGCTGGCTCCATAGACAAGGAATGAGCTTCCAGTTTCTCCACAATCTGTGACATGACGTGCAGCACGCGATCCACATCCTTCTCAACGTTCTCCCGGGAAAAGGAGAAACGAATCGCCCCACGCAGGTGACTGAACGGAACCTTCATGGCGCGCAGCACATGCGAGGGCTCCATCGATCCGGAGGAGCAGGCGGAGCCTGACGAAGCCGCGATGCGGGCTTGCTCCAGCAGCAAAAGCACCACGTCCGCCTCTACATCTTTGAAGGCCATGTTGAGGGTGTTGGGCAGGCGATCGCTCTCACCACCCACCACCATGGAACCGGGAACAAGCCGCAGGATCTCGCCTTCCAGGCGGTCGCGCATGCGTTCAATCCGTGGCGTCTCCTGCGGAATCGCCCG
>JAKAQS010000162.1 GCA_021819585.1 Acidobacteriota bacterium | reverse complement strand
CTCCCCGGCGCTGGATGAACTGATCGCCCCGGGCGCGGAGCCGGAGGCGGTACACGGAGGTTATGTCCTTACCGAAGGGCCGATGTGGCGCGGCGGACGGCTCTGGTTCTCTGACGAACAAAAGGTGCTGGGCCGGACTCTACCGCCGGAAGTAGCTGCCAATTTGGTTTGGGGCGGCAAGGATGGCGCCACCCCTTACATAACGGCCCACACCCACGCATATCGCCTGCGGACACAGGTGAAGGGATATCTGCCCGCCATTAGACGCTGATCCGCAACGCCGCATTCTTCCTGGAGGAACGAATGACCATCATCAACCGCCGCACCTTCACAACCCTTTCGCTGCTGGCCGCGGCTTCTTCCGCGCTGCCGCAATCCGCGGAAGCACAAATGCCGCTGCGCTTCGCCCCTGTAGGGCTGGGCGTCATCTCGAACATCTTCATGGAAGCCTGCGCGCAGTCCACCAAGTGCAAGGTTACGGCGCTGGTGACCGGCCATGCCCAACAGAAGGCTCCCAAATATGAGGCGCTGTATGGCATCTCGCCCAAGAACGTCTATGACTACGGCAACTATGATGAGATCGCCCACAATCCTGAGATTGACGCGGTCTATATTGGCCTGCCCAACAGCATGCATGCCGAGTACACCATTCGCGCGGCCAAGGCGGGCAAGCATGTGCTCTGCGAAAAGCCCATGGCGATCTCTTCAAAAGAATGCCGCCAGATGATCGACGCCTGCCGCCAGAACAACGTAAAACTCATGATCGCCTATCGTCTGCACTACGACCCCTTGTGGCAGCGGATTCGCCAACTGGCGCGCAGCGGAGCGATTGGCGAAATCCAGGGCTTTCAGGGCGGCTTCTACGGCAGCAAGACGAGCGGCTGGAGGCTGAATCGCAAGCTGGCGGGTGGGGGTTCCCTTCTGGACATGGGAATCTATCCGCTGAATGCCATTCGCTGGCTCTCCGGTGAAGAGCCGGATCACTTCGCCGCGCAGGTAGCGACCAAGATCTCCGGACCACGCTTTGCGCAGGTGGAAGAGAGCATCGAGTTCAATATGCGCTTCCCTTCGGGAATCCTGGCGTCGAGCGGCTCCTCGTATGGAGAAGACGCCCCGGCCTACCTCAGCGTGGACGGCACGGAAGGGAATCTGTGGGTCGAGCCGGCCTATGGTTACCAAGGGCTGAAGTACCACGGCAGCACGATTCACGGCCCCGTAAGCGACGCAAGCCCCAACAAGCTGCCCTATCAATTTCTCGCCGAAGCGGATCACTTTGCCGATTGCGTCCGCGACAACCGCACGCCGGCGACTCCGGGCGAAGAAGGACTGAAGGACCTGCTGGCGATTGAGGCCATCTACCGCGCGGCGGGCAAGCCCATCGCGTGAGGGCATCCAATAGGATGCCGTGACGCAAGAGGAGACAAGGCGACAGAAGACAATACGCTGCCGCTGTTTTCGAGTTCACCGTCTTCATTTCGTTTGGATCTGGAGGAAACGGTCACGCAAGGCGCTATCGCCCCGCCGAGGCCAAGGTTTCAGGCGAACCTTTCGGCTTTCGAGGCAAAGAAGACGCCGCCCTCCGGGACATGAAATCAGGACATGAAATCGCCGAGCGGCCATGCTCCACAGAATGAACGGATTGTCATTCTAAACCGAGCTGCAAGGTACAGTTCAGCAGGCGGAGATCTCGTTTTACCGGATATCCGCCGTATTGTCGCCGTATTGTCCCCCTTTTCCTGAGCCAGATTGTCCAAGGCGCACAGAACAGTTGACTCCGGTATCCTGTATTCAGGACGAATCCCTTATGAGCACCGCTTATCTGAACCGCGTTGCCACGGCAGTACCTGAGTTCGACGTGCATGACGCCTTTGTGGTCTTCGCGGAGCGGATGCTGAACGATCCGAGGATGCGCGCGCTCTTCCGCCGAATGGCGAGCCGCGCCGAGATCGCGCATCGCTTCTCCTTCCTCGATCCGTACCGCACCAAGCCCAACTTCTACTCGCACGACGCCCATGAGTTCTATCGCCTGGGCAACTTTCCCCACACCGCACGGCGCATGGAAGTATTCGAAGAATGCGCGCCGGTACTGATGCGCAAGGCCATTGACCGTCTGGCGCTCAGCGAAGAAGAGCGCTCCGGCATTACCCATGTGCTGGTGACCTGCTGTACCGGGCTCTATGCGCCGGGGCTGGACTTCGAGATCGTCGACTACCTTGGTCTTTCTCCCAGCGTCGAGCGCACGATGGTTGGATTCATGGGATGCTATGCGGCCATCAACGCGCTCAAGCTGGCGCGGCACATCGTGCGCTCCGACCCGAACGCCGGCGTGCTGATGCTGAACCTGGAGCTATGCTCGCTGCACCTGCAGGAGACCCAGGATCTGGAGCAGGTGCTCTCCTTCCTGGTCTTCGCCGACGGCGCCGCAGCCAGCCTGATCACCGGCCGGGAGCGAGGTCTCGCCCTGGACAGCTTCCGCGCCGTGATGGTGCCGGAGACTCGCGACCTGATTACCTGGAAGATCCGCGGGCTGGGCTTCGACATGCTGCTCTCCGGGCAGGTGCCGGGCGAGCTGGGACGCGCGCTCCATCAGAGCGGGCTGATGTCCGTAAGCCATGAGATCGACCTGTGGGCGGTACACCCGGGGGGCCGTTCGGTTCTGGATGCGGTGGAGCGCGGGCTGGAGCTTCCAGCCGGCGCGCTGGCCGCCTCACGCAACGTGCTCTCGAGCTTCGGAAACATGTCATCGGCCACGGTGATGTTTGTGCTGCAGGAGATCATGCGGCAGGCGCGGCCCGGGCAACTCGGCTGCGCGATGTCCTTTGGCCCCGGACTGACAGCGGAGACCATGCGCTTCCATGCGGTCTAGGGCGAAGGCCGACTTCAGCCGCCGCGTCTCTCCCAGCGAACTGCCGGAGTGGATGGACGGCGAGTGTACCTACGAGCAGTTCCGCGACTGCCTGCGCAGCCTGGAAAAGGTGAATCGCCTGTTCCTCGGTTACCGGCCCACGCTGCGTTGGCTCGAACGGCTGCCGCGGCAGGAGCAGGATCCGGTTTCCATTGTGGATGTGGGCAGCGGCGGGGGCGACCTTCTGCGCCGTATCGCAAGCTGGGCCCGCAGACGGAGCATCCCCGTGCGGCTGACCGGAGTGGATCTGAACCCGATGGCCGCGCGAGCCGCCGCCGAGTTCACGCCCAAAGAATTGGGCATCACTTGGGTGACCGGCGACGCGATGGCGCATCGGCCGGACCACCCCACGCACATCATCGTCAGCTCCCTGATGGCGCATCATCTGGAGGACGAGGAGATCGTCGCGTTCCTCCGCTGGATGGAGACTACCGCTAGCCACGGTTGGTTCATCAACGATCTGGAGCGGGCGGAGTGGAGCAGCCGGATGTTTGGCCGGCTCCCATGGCATCCTCTGGTGCGCCATGACGGGCCGGTGTCGTTCCGCCGCGCCTTTCGCCGCGACGATTGGCTGCGCCTGCTGGCCGCGGCGGAGATCCCGCGGGAGGCTGTGACCATCGAGCGATGGCGCCCGGGACGGTTGTGCGTAGGGCGGTGGAAGTGAGGCAGGCCGGCCCGCAATCGGAATCGGCGCCCTGATCGTCCAATCTGGAAGAAGCCAATCATGCCCACCACCACACTCGTTGCGCCCAAGACTTCCGGTTCCAGGTTCAAGGTCATCCTCTGGGTCTCGCTCGGCCTCATCACGCTCTTTGTCTTCATCACCTCCGAGCTGCTGCTGGTCACGGATTACCCCATGTACCACGCCTACCGCCTGCAGGTCATCGCCGACCGCCATCTTCTGATTCCGCATACCATCGCCGGGCTGGCCGCGCTGCTGGCCGGCCCCTTCCAGTTCTCTTCGCGGTTTCGCCGCCGCCATATGACCGTCCATCGCCTGCTCGGACGCCTGTACGTGATCTCCGTCTTTGCCGGTTCGTTCACCGGCATCGCCCTTGCCGCGGGCCGTCCGGGCTTGCCCGGAACCTCCATGCAGGCTGCGGCCTGGATGGTCTGCACCACGGCCGCCTTTATCACCGCGCGCAACGGCCAGATTACGGCGCATCGCCAATGGATGGCGCGCTCCTATGCGGTGACGTTCACCTTCGTCTCCAGCCGCATTCTCAACCTCTGGCCTCCGTACTGGGGCCACCTGGGCGATGTGCTGGCCGCGGTCGGCGTGATCGCCTTCACTCTGGCCTCACTGCTGATCGTGGACCTGGGGCTGAACTGGCATGAACTCACCACCCGCCGCAGGGCCTCGGCGGCCGGCGAGATGCTCGAGTGAGCAGCGAGGCTCCAGCGCCTTACCTCGGAAAGTGGGTTCCTTCCAGATCCGAGGTGACCACCGGGCCCGCGCCCCCAAGCTGGCCCACGATCCGGACTACCGCCGGATCCGCGCCCTCGCTGATCCAGACCATCACATCCTTTGGCTGCAAGCCAAGCAGGGACGCAATCCATCCCGTGATGCCGCCCAGCTCCGGATGAATGCGAAAGACTGTCGCTTCCAGATTCTTGCCATCCATCTGGAACCGCTGCCGGCTATCCGGCGAGATCCGCAGTTGAACCAGCCGGCCGCCTTCCACGGGCGCCACGATCCGCACCCGGAACGGCGAGGCATCGGGCGGAACGCTCAACAGCAGCGTTCCAATAAAACCATTGGCCAGGTCGGCGGGCAGATTCAGATGCCGGCTCTCGACACGCGCCTCTCCGTTCCACCCCGGGGCGCGGTCGGTCACGACGCCGGTCTTCGCATCCACCGCAAAGTCAATTTGGTGGGCAAAGAACGGCCCTCTTTCCACATGACGGTCGAAGAGCAAGCGGAATACGCCCTTCTGGCTAAAGGTGGTCGTCTCATCGTCGATCGATCCGTCCAGGAAGCGAAAGGTCAGGCGCATGGTGACATCGTCTCCCTGGACAGCTTGAGAAAACTCCACCCGCCCAAGTGTCTTTCCTGTTTCGGAGCGGGTCACCATGGAGCAATGCGCTGGAAGTTGGATGTGTCGGACGGGAATCTGTTCGGCCGCGGCGGCGCTCACCCATGCCGGCGCAGGCAGAGCGCACAACAGCGCAGAGAGTGTCTTCATTCCGTGGTTCATCCTTCCCTTTGGACGCAGCAGCTCGGCAGGAGCATTCTGGGCGCACAGGAGTATGCTGAGCGCCAAGATGACGATTCGTTCAGAATCAGGGTCGAAACTTCCTCGCCGGCGTCTACTTCGCATAGGCAATCTCGCTATGGGCTGGTGGGACATTCTGAGCATTGAGGAGAAGTGCTTTGCAGGACGAGGTTCTGGTCTTGGGGGGCGGGGTGGCGGGCTGCGCTGCTTCGATTGCGCTGGCCCGCAGTGGGCGAGCCGTAAGGATGATCGAACGTGAACCAACGCCGCGCCACAAGGTCTGTGGGGAGTTTCTGAGCGGCGAAGCCCTGGAAGATCTGGAAATGCTGGGCATCGACGTCGTGGCTCTGGGCGCCGTTCCTATCGACTACGTGCGCCTGGCCGCCACCCGGCGCGCCGCGGAGGCGCCTCTTCCGTTTCCCGCCAAGTCGCTGACGCGCAAGACGCTGGACACGGCGCTGATCGCCGAGGCGATGGAAGCTGGAGTTCGTGTCGAGCCTGGCCGCAGCGTGCAGTCGCTCACCCGCACCGCGGAAGGCGGTTGGCAGGCCCGGCTCGACAACGGCGAGCTCTGCGAGGCTCCAACCGCCTTTCTGGCCACGGGAAAGCACGACCTGCGCAGCCATCGGCGTCCCGACGATCCGCAGCGCTGGGTAGCCTTCAAGATGTACTACCGGCTCACACCCGCGCAGGCCGCCGAGCTGACAGACGCCTCCGAGTTGATGCTCTACCCGGGAGGCTACGGTGGCATCCAGCCGGTGGAAGACGGCATCGCCAACCTCTGCTGGGTGGTGCAGCAGCGGTATCTGGCGCGCGCCGGCCATCGTTGGGACCGATTCCTGCTGAAGATGCAAGAGGCATGTCCGCATCTTGCCATGCGCCTGGCCGGAGCTGAACCTTTGATGGAGAAACCGATCTCCGTCAGCCGTATCCCTTACGGCTACATTCGGCCCACCACGGAGCCCGGGCTCTACTGCGTCGGCGATCAGGCGGCTGTGATTCCGTCGTTCACCGGCGATGGCATCTCCATCGCTCTGCACACGGCCCGCTGCGCGGTGGCCGCCTACCTGGCCAACCAGCCGGCCCCGCTCTACCAGGCTCGTCTTCGCTCCGCGCTGCTGCCGCAGATGCGCCTGGCCGAGTTCGCCGCCGACGGCATCAACAACGCGCCGGCGCGCGCCATCCTGCCGTTCTGCCTCCAGCTCTGGCCGGGGGTGATGCGAGTCACAGCCAGGCTGACGCGGGTCGCTGCCGGGCAGGTTCCAATGGCCCCCCAGGCAATCGCTGGATGAGTTCATCAACCTTCAGGCAAGGATAGAAATGGCCGGGGCAAGCAACGCTTGCGGATGCGGGCCGGCCTGGCGGGGTAATCCGCTCGCTCTGCCGGAGGCAGGCTCGATCCTCTACCTCGCGCCCTCTTCGCTCGGAGATTCCATCGCCGGCGAGTTGATCTTCGGCATCGAAGTGCCTAGGGAGGTTCACCATGGGTTTTGCTGTGCAAGCGCTTGGCATTGCAGCCGGAGGAAAGATTCCGCGCGAGTTCAGTTGCGAAGGCAGCGACACCTCACCGGCGCTGCGCTGGTCCGATGCGCCACCGGAAACCATCAGTTTGGCGCTGATTCTGGACGACCCCGATGCGCCCGGAGGAACCTGGACACACTGGTTGATCTGGAACATCCCGCGCAAGGCCACAGGCCTGCCAAAGAACGTGGCCAAGGCTGCGGAGTTCAGCGACGGCGCTCGCCAGGGGAGAAATGACTTCAAGCGCATTGGATACGGTGGCCCCTGTCCTCCACCGGGAAAGCCACACCGCTACTTCTTCCACCTGTATGCGCTGAACTGCAAGCTGGATTTAAAAGCGGGCGCCGCACGCGCGGAACTGGACCGCGCCATGAAGGGCCATGTGATCCAGCAGGCAGAGTGGATGGCCCGCTATCAACGCTAAGGCATCTTTCCTGGGTCGTAACGCGCGGCCTCGGCTTGCTTCTGCTTCTTCCCTCATCAAGATCCCCGGCGCACCTGGCCCTTACCTCTGTCGGCGCGCAAGACCGCCCTTCTGATGGTCAGTAGCGCGGCCAGGCCGGGGGTGGTTGATAGCGCCGGCGGCGGAACATCGGCGTGAAGAGCGCACCGAAGAGAAAGCCGGCCACATGAGCCACATAGGCTACGCCGCCGGTTTGCACGGAAGCCACTGACCCAACGTTGAGCAGCTGCATGAAAAACCAGAACCCGATGAGCAGGATGGCCGGAATGAAGGTGATGCGAATGAAGAAAAAGAAGAAGAACAGGGCACGGATGCGATCGCGCGGATAGGTAACCAGAAAACCTCCCATCACCGCGGCGATCGCCCCACTGGCTCCCAACGTGGGAAGCAGCGACCCCGGCGATGCCGCCATCTGCGCCAGCATGGCGGCCAGGCCGCCGAGCAGATAGAACAGCGTATACGAAACCGGGTTCATGGCGTCTTCCATCGCCGGACCGAACGCCCACAGGAAGATCATGTTGCCCAGAATGTGCGACCAGCTTCCATGCAGAAACATGGAGGTGAGCAGCGTAATCAGATTGTGGCCGGAGAGGATCACGGCAGGAATCGCAGCCCATTGGAGCACAAAGGCATCCCCACCCTGCAGCTCGTGAAAAAAGACATAGACGTTCAGGGCAATGATGGACACGGTCGCGTAGGGAAAGCGCAACCGCGGTCTTGACGCATCTCCCAGCGGGATCAGGCCGCCCAAGTTCGAGTTCCTCCCAAGGGTCTCTGGCCGAAGAGTATCAGGTCTACCGCTGTCCTGACCGGACCCAGGCGCGACAGTGATAGCTTTATTGCAAAGGAGAGTTCCAGGACGAACGATGGACAAGAGTGCGGTTCTGAAGACGCTGGAAGAATCCGGACTGGCGCCGGTGATGCGCGCGGACTCCGCAGAGAGGGCGCTGGCGCTGGCCCAGGCGATCTCCGCGGGCGGGGTCAAAGTGCTGGAAGTCACCATGACCGTGCCCGGAGCCATGGAGGTGATTCGTCGGCTGGTGAAGGATCGCCCCGAGATCCTGGTGGGCGCCGGAACGGTGCTGGATGCCGAGACCGCGCGCGCCTGCATACTGGAGGGAGCGCAATTTATCGTCAGTCCGGCCCTGAGCCTGAGGACCATTGAACTGTGCCGCCGCTACTCGGTCGCCGTGCTTCCCGGAGCTCTTACGCCCACCGAAGTCGTCACCGCCTGGGAGGCCGGCGCCGATGTGGTCAAGGTCTTCCCGGCGGGGGCGCTGGGAGGGGCAAAGTATCTTGCCTCCCTCAAAGGGCCGCTGCCCCAGATTCCGATGATTCCCACCGGCGGCGTCTCACTGTCTACGGCCGCGGAGTTCTTGCGCGCCGGCGCGTTTGCTCTGGGGGTGGGTTCGGACCTGGTGGATGCCAGGGCGCTGGCCGAAGGCCGCCCGGAGGTCATCACCGCTACAGCCCAAAAGTACCTTGAGATTGTGCGTCAGTTCCGGGGCGGCGCCGCAGGCTGAGACCCTCCCTCGCATTCGCATCCTCTTCGCCCTTCCGACGCGGAGGACTCTTCCTGCTGTGGGGTGCGTATCGCAGAGAGCAACTCACAAATTTTCTCTGCCTGAGCACTGCTTCTGCGAAACTCGGCTATTCTGGTTACGCTCCAGCGGCACA
>JAKAQS010000161.1:5044-8837 GCA_021819585.1 Acidobacteriota bacterium | reverse complement strand
TTTGAGCAGAGAGCCGTCTTCCGGCCACTCTTGCTCTACCAGGTGGGCCAGATCATAGTGATCATGCCAGTAGGCCACCACCACGGGGTTCACGTCCCCGGTGACGCGGTCAAACATGGGCATGGGAGCGCCGCTGGCGGAGCGAGGCGAGAACACCCAGTCAAAGGAGCTCATCTGGCCACCGTAGGGGCCCAGAACCGCCTCCGATTTGGCGAACTGTTCAAGGGTCGCCACAACCTTCCCGTCGATGCGCATGATCGGGTAGGCGGTTCCGTCGGGCCGGCGGTAGACGTTGGCATGAGGAGCGTAGAGATCCGGGCCGGTGAAGTTGTGAAAGTCACTGGGATCCGGCGAGGTGGACCAGGTTCCTCCAAAGATCCGGGGATAGTTGACCTGGAGCTGCAGGGTGGCCCAGCCGCCGCTGGAGTGGCCGTTGAGGAAGCGTCCTTTGCGCTTGGCATCCATGCGGTAGGTGCGCTCAAGCATGGGGATGAATTCGGTGGTCAGGGCTGTGCCCCAGGGGCCGTCGTTCACCGAGTTGGCGAACTCATGGGTGCCCTCAGGGCAGGATTCATCCAGCATCACCCAGATCATGGGAGGCATCTCGCCCTGAACCATGCGCTCGCGGATCATCTCTCCCATCACCAGGTTGTAGTCCATATTGGCGCCGAAGCCATGGGTGAAGTAGGCCGTCGGATAATGCTGGTGAGTACTCCTGGCGTAGCCCGGCGGCAGGATCACCCAGGCGCGGATGGAGGTGGAGTTGCCGGAGAAGCGGGTGAGCAGCGGGCTGACCATCTCCTGCCGTTCGATCTCCCCGGGATGGACTTGCTGCATGGCGTGGGCGAGGGCCGCTTGGCGCTGCGGATTTGGCGCGGGATGTCCGTTCAGGGTAAGGGTCGCCTCCGGGCTCCGCGGGCCCCATGAAGGCAGGGTCGCCACCGGGCTGATCCAGTCCTGCGGGGTGCGGCCGGAGTAGTTGTAGGTGTGCCCGGTATCCAGCACCGCCTGCACCTCGTAGTCACCCGGAGGCAGGGCGGAGAAGGGCTTGGGATAGGCGATCAGGTCGGCATCGAACTGCACCGAGGCGCCGGGCGCCAGATCGTGTACCTCCTGCGCGGCCACCCAGGTCTGCCGGCTCGGCTGGCCGGGCTGGAACTCCTGGAGGTTCACCTCCGCGTCTCCCTTGCCCTGCTTGATGAACACCAGCAGGCGTCCGTTGAGGGGTGTGGTTGCGACGGATCCCAGGCGGATCTGGAAGAAGACGTGTGGAGGCGTCTGCTGGGCGCTGGAAGGGCTGGGGGGGAGGCCGAGGCCGGTTGTGATGGCCGCGCAGGCAAGCAGTTGGGCAGTTGGATGAAGCCGCATGGACCGGAGTCTCTCAAAGGAAAGCATTGAGGGATGATATCAGTCCTGCGGCGCGCCGCCCTATGGTCCAGATGGCGCACAGCCGCGACTGCCTGCGAGGGATGAAGAGCCGGCCGCAGCGTTGCTCAATGTCCCGCGGCGCTACTCGACGTGATAATTCGGGGCCTCACGGGTGATCACGACGTCATGGACGTGGCTCTCGCGCAGTCCGGCGCCGGAGATGCGGACGAAGCGGGCCTTCTCCTGGAGTTCCGGGATGGTTCCGCAGCCCATGTAGCCCATGCCGGAGCGCAGGCCCCCCACCAGTTGGTAGATGGTATCCTCCAGCGGGCCACGATACGGGACGCGGCCTTCGATGCCCTCGGGAACGAACTTGCCCAGGCGGTTGCCGTTCTCCCGGGCGGTGATGGAGGTTCGCGCCTCCTCTTCGACGTCCATGTCATCCTTGCTTTGGAAGTAACGTTCGCCGGAGCCCTGGGCCATGGCGCTCAGGCTGCCCATGCCGCGATAAGTCTTGAAGCTGCGGCCCTGGTAGAGGATGGTCTCTCCGGGGCTCTCGTCGACGCCTGCGAAGAGCGAGCCCAGCATGCAGACGCCGGCTCCGGCGGCGATGGCCTTGGTCAGGTCGCCGGAGTACTTGACGCCGCCGTCGGCGATCAGGGAGACGCCGCGCTCCCGGGCGGCGCGGTAGGACTCCGCAATGGCGGTAATCTGGGGCATGCCTGCGCCGGTGACCATGCGGGTGGTGCAGATGGAGCCCGGACCAATGCCTACCTTGACGGCGTCCGCGCCGGCGTCGATCAGCGCCAGGGTGCCCTCGTAGGTAGCCACATTGCCTGCGAAGAGGTCGACATCCGGAAAGGCTTTCTTCACCTGCGAGATGGCCTCCAGGACGCGCGAGGAGTGGCCGTGGGCGGAGTCGATGGCCAGGGCGTCCACGCGGTACCGCACCAGCTCGGCGGCGCGTTCCAGAAAGTCGCCCGTGGCTCCGATGGCTCCGGCGACGCGCAGGCGGCCCTGTTCATCCTTGCTGGCGTTGGGATACTTCAGCTTCTTCTGGATATCCTTGACGGTGATCAGGCCCTTGAGCTCGTAGGCGTCATTGACCACCAGCAGCTTCTCCACCCGATGCTGATGCAGGATATGCTCGGCCTGCTCGAGCGTAGTCCCGACCGGAACGGTGATCAGGTTGGACTTGGTCATCACGTCTCCAATGGGGATATCGGTGCGGGAGACGAAGCGCAGGTCGCGATTGGTGAGAATGCCCACCAGCTTGTTATTCCGGGTGACGGGCACGCCGGAGATCTTGAAGCGGCGCATCACCTCCAGGGCGTCGGCGATGGGGCGCTCCGGCTCGATGGTGACCGGATCCACGATCATGCCGCTCTCCGAGCGCTTCACCTTGTCAATCTCGCCGGCCTGCTGCTCGATGCTGAGATTGCGGTGGACGACACCCAAGCCTCCCAACTGGGCGATGGCGATGGCCAGACGGGACTCGGTGACCGTGTCCATGGCGGCCGACATCAGGGGCATGGCCAGCGTAATCCTGGGGGTCAGTTGCACCTGGGTGCTGACCTGGGAGGGAACTACGTCCGAGTAGGCGGGGACCAGCAGGACGTCGTCAAATGTGAGCGCTTCGGGGATCTCGTTGGGGATCATACCTTTCTATTGTTGCATCTGGAGACCCGTGTTGCACCTGGAGAGTGCAGCCGGCATGGGTTGACGGGTGGGACGGGATGGGATGAGATGATGGTGGATGGAAGGCGCGGATTCTCCGCAAAGGAGAAGAGATGGGCGCCGGATCAAGGTGAGCCTGGGGTGGGATTTTGCTCTTGATGCGAGGGGATGGAGTCCGGCAGCGCAGGGCACTGGACGAATGGGACAGGTGGGACGGCAGGGATGAGAGGGCTTGCATGAGCGACATGATCGTGGTGAAGGATCTGGTGAAGAATTACGGAGACTTTTGTGCCGTGAACCGGATCTCCTTTACCGTTCCCGAGGGGCAGATCTTTGCTTTTCTGGGCCCCAACGGAGCCGGCAAGACCACCACGATCAAGATGCTCACCACCATTCTGGAGCCCAACGCGGGTACTTTACGGGTGAATGGCTTTGACCCGGTCTCGCAGCGGAAACAGGCGCGCCGCTCCTTTGGCATTGTCTTTCAGGATCCGAGTCTGGATGAAGAGCTGACCGCGCAGGAGAACCTGGACCTGCATGGGGCGCTCTATGGCGTCTCGCGGGGTGAGCGGTTGCAGCGCATGCAGGCGCTGCTGGAGTTGGTGGGGCTTTGGGAGCGGCGGAACGAGTTTGTCAAGCAGTACTCCGGGGGCTGTCATAGCACATTAGAAATGTCCCCGCCTTGCGCTCATTAGAAATGTCCCCTTGAAGGAAGTTATGGAGTCACCTGCAATGGTGTTGCGTTTTG
>JAKAQS010000161.1:0-5034 GCA_021819585.1 Acidobacteriota bacterium | reverse complement strand
GAGTTTGTCAAGCAGTACTCCGGGGGCATGAAGCGCCGCCTGGAGGTGGCTCGGGCGCTGCTGCACCGGCCGCGCATCCTGTTCCTGGACGAGCCGACGATCGGCCTGGATCCGCAGACCCGCAATCACATCTGGGGCTATATCGCGACGCTCAGCAAGGAGCAGAACGTCACCGTCTTCTTCACCACCCACTACATGGAAGAGGCCGATCGCGTGGCCGGCGAGGTGGCTGTGATTGATCACGGCAGGATCATCGCCCAGGGAACGCCCGCCGCGCTCAAGCAGCAGAACGGAGCGGCTACGCTGGAGGACGCCTTCATCGCCCTCACCGGCCACGACATTCGCGACGAGGAGGCCGGCGCAGCCGATCATATGCGCGCGATGCGCAATGTGTGGAGAGGAGGCCGGCGGTGAGAGCCATTCTTGTACTTTGCATCCGGCAGTTGAAACGCTATATCCGGTCTCCGGCGCGCATCGTTGGGTCGCTTGGCCAGCCGGTGATCTTTCTGCTGGCGCTCGGTTTTGGCATAGGCTCGGTGTTCCGCAGGGCCGGATCGGGCAACTACCTGAGCTTTCTGGCCCCGGGGATCATCGTGATGGGCATCATGTTCACGGCGGTGTTCTCCGGGATCGAGATCATCTGGGACCGTCAGTTTGGCTTCCTCAAGGAGACGCTGGTGGCCCCGGTCTCACGCCTGCAGATCGTGCTGGGACGGGTTCTGGGCGGCGCAATCGTTGCTATTCTGCAGGGCTTTGCCGTCTTCCTGGTATGCTTGGCCTTTGGCTTCCGGGTTCACCAGATCATGATGGCGCCGCTGGCCCTGGTCTTCATGTTCCTGATCGCCATCCTGTTTACCTCGATTGGCACGGCGATCGGCTCCGTGCTGCAGGATATGCAGGGCTTTCCACTGGTGATGAACTTTCTGGTGATGCCGCTGTTTTTCTTCTCGGATGCTCTATTTCCCATCAAGGGCCTGCCCAAGGCTTTGGAGGGGGCTCTGCGCCTGAACCCGGTGACGTACGGGGTGGATGGCCTGCGCGGCGCGCTGATCGGGGTCTCTTCGTTTCATTTTCTGACCGACTTTGGAGTCCTGGCCCTGCTGAGCTGCATCCTGCTGGCTCTTGGCAGTTATCTGTTTGCAAGGATTCAGTTGTAATCTCTCTGGCGCGGAGGGCGGAGGGGGCCTGCGCACAGATCAGCGTCCAACCCTCGGTCGTCGGCCCTGTGAGCTGGGCTCCGGCCCTCTGACTTCCTCCGTTTACGAAGGCAGCGCGGAGCCATCCGAAGACTCCACGGACCCGGAGCTTGCAAGCGGCTCCTCGCGCGAGCGCTGTTCGCTGGAGGCCGAAGCGTCGCCCGAGACGGCGTAGGCTACCGCGGCCGCAATGATGGCAGGAACGATGAAGGCGTGCCCTCCGGTGGCCTCGGCCACAAAGACCACGGCGGCCAGCGGCGTCTTGTACCCGGCTGACAAAAAGGCGGCCATGCCGACCGCGGCATAGAGTCCGGGGTTTGCGCTATGCACCAGGGACTGCGCAAAGGCCGTTCCCAGGGTTCCACCGGTAAGGAAGAGCGGGACGAACATGGCGCTGACCCCACCCGTGCCCAGCGTGGCAATGGTGGCGCCGAGCTTGAGCGCGGCAAAGGAGAGCAACTCCGCGGTGGTGTGATGCTGATTGAGGATCATTCCCACGGCCTCATAGTTCGGTCCCAGCGGCGTAAGGCGGCCCGGGTAGAGCCACAGAAAGGCCAGGCCGCAGAGCCCGGTGAGCAGACCGCCGATCCCCATCTTGAGCCAGTGCGGCATACGGGCGCGGATAGCGAAGCTACGCACGCGGCGAAAGGCGACGACGAACAGCAGAGCTAACACGCCAATCAGCAGACCGAGGAGCGCGCTCCAGTAGATATCCCTGCGGGTGTAGGAGCCGGCGCTATGGAAGCCGAAGAGCGGCTTGGCGCCCAGGAAGGCGCTGAGGGTTACGAAGGCCACCACGGAGGCGATGAGCGACGGCGCGAGCGCCTCGTAGGCCAGGTCGTCGAGAAAGGGCATCTCCAGGGCAAAGACGATGCCGGTAAGAGGCGCGCGGAAGACGGCGGACATTCCGGCGGCGGCTCCGCAGATGAGCATGATGCGGCGTTCGCGGTCGTTGAGAGGGAAGCGGCGCAGCCTGTTCCAGAGCCCGGAGCCGATGGCTCCGCCGCCGTAGATGCTCGGACCCTCCAATGCGGCGCTTCCGCCGGAACCTACGGTGGCGATGGCGGCGGCGATCTTGGGGAAGAAGCAGTGGAGATCGATTCGGCCCCCATGCTCGTGATAGGCGCGGACGATCTCTTCGGTGGAATGCTCATTGGGATCGGGAGTCAACTTCTGCATGATGAGGCCGGCCACCACCGATCCCAGCACCAGCCCGGGCAGGATGGCCCAGTGGTGGTCCAGATAGGTGCTCAGGACAAGCGGCCACAAGTGGTTCAAAAGGACCACCACCAAGCCGGTGATGGCCAGCCCGGTGACCACCCCGACAGCGGGGGCCAGAAGCAGACACTTACGCGGATTGCATGCGCCGGCGCCAATGTCGCCTTCACCCGCCGTGAAGAACAGACGGCGGACAAGACGCTGGAAGGGAGCAAGGTGTTGAAACCGGCTGCGCGAGAGACGGGGGGATCCTGGAGAGCTCATGAGGTCATTTCTCGGTGGTGCTTGAGGCTGGATGGCGGAGGAGGAGGACTTTGGGTGGGTTTCCGGCTCCTGGTCTTCAGGCCGGCGGCTTTCAGGCTTTTGGCTTTTGGAGTCAACTCCAGCGCCTCGGCGCTGGAGACAATGACCGCGCGCACGCGGTCAACCTCTTCGCGGTGCAGCCGGCTGAGCCGTATGAGAATGCCGCGGCCGCGGGGCGTCAGCGAAACCAGCACCTGGCGCTGGTCGGCGGCCGAGTTCCGCCTGCGCACCAGGCCGCTCTTCGCGGCTCGTTCGACCAGTCCCACCACGGAGTTGTTTCGCTCCTGGAGAAACTCGGCAAGCTGGGAGATGGTGGCGACGCCGCTCTCTGAGAATCCCGCGATGCCCAGCAGTAGCTGATGCTGTTGCGGCGTGACGCCGGCGGATCGGGCTTCCTTTTCACTGAAGCGAAGAAAACGCCGGAGCGCATAGCGGAAGTGGGCTAAATCTCGCAGCAACTGGCGGTCTTGCGTGCGGCTCATCCTGGCCAACTCCTGGGCGGCGCGCTACCTGCGGGGAGCCGCATTTAAATAGATCGCAATGCAATCTAATTTTATATCGCATTGTGATCTTTGTGCCGGGCGGGCGGGAGGAAGAGACTGGTGGTTCCGGCATCCTGTTCTTCGCAATCCAAAGGGCCGGACAGGCAAGGTTGCGATGGAGCGCGGCTCCTTTGCCCTGCTCCTTCGCCCTGCTCTTTCGCTCGTCAGAGCGGCTCGCTCCGCCTCCGCCCGGCCTTCTGCGCTCTCGGTTTGGGTTGAACAGATTGGTTCGATGCCGGCAGGCCGGGGCGGGCGAGCTTATGGAATCAAACCGTTCCTGCGGAGGTGAGCGGATCCGCTGCCGGTCCCACGGCGATGATCTCCAAGCGTTTTGAGCCGGTTTTCTCCGGCAGAGTCCTCTCTCCAGGGCTACATTCCTTTCCCAAAGCGACTCGGGATGAGGAGAAGAACCGCCGCCATTCGCCGATTTGCTGCCTGGAGGGGAAAAAATCCCGTGCCAGAGCCCGCGCGGAGATCGATAATCTTCTCAGGAAGGATTTCGATCATGGGCCTGCGCAGATCTCCGCTCTTCGTGATGTTGGCCGGGATCGTGGCCGGGATTGCTCTGGCCGGCCTGGCTGCTTTGGCAGGGATGCATGCGGGTCTGCGGAGCGCTGGCGCTGACCGGACGAAGGGCCATGAGCCGAGGACGAAGCTGGCGAGGGCGGCTCCCGTCTCTGCCGTTGTCTTGTTGCACGGCAAAGAGCCGGAGGCCAGGCTGGAGATACGGCCCGTCTTTCTGGGTCCGGAGAGAGCATGGCCGAGACAGGAGGGTGGATGGCCGGGGCCGGTCCTGGTTCCGATCCAACTCCGGGATCCCAGCGGACTGGCAGCGGGAAAGGTGCTGGTGGCCAGCCGCGGATTGGGCGATCCGCTCTTTGCCAGAACCGTCATCCTGCTGGTTCACTACGGCCGAAGGAGTGTGCTGGGGCTGGTGCTGAACCGGCGCACCAAGGTGCCGATCTCGCGCGTCTTCGATCTGAAGGCGGCCAGGGACCGCAGCGATCCGGTTTATCTCGGCGGGCCGGTGCAGCCTTCGGTGGTATTCGCTCTGCTGAAGTCGCCGACCGATGTGAAGAAGGCGGAGAAGGTCTTTGGCCAGGTATATCTGATCTCCCAAAAGAGTCTCTTCGAAAAGACGCTGGCGTCCCGACCGGATCCGGCCGTCTTTCATGTGTATCTGGGATATGCGGGCTGGACGCAGCAACAACTCCAGTCCGAGGTGCGGATGGGCGCCTGGTTCATCTTTCCGGCGAAGGCCGACGAAGTCTTCAACTCCGATCCCGAGGCGCTGTGGAGCCGGATGATTCGAGAGACCGAGCTGGAGTCGGCGCAGGTGGAGCCCTTGCCGGGGGTTGGCTCTCCGAGGGACGGCCTTGAGCGAGCTGCCTTCGTCTTGCACCAGCCCTGAGCAGGTTACGTGGCCTGTTACTGGACCTGAACCGTGGTCTGCAGCGGAAGATCGGCCGAGGAGTCTCCGGCCATGAGAACGATGGTTGTGGCCTCTACTTTGAGAGCCTGGGCGTGGTTGTCCCAGTAGGCCAGGCGCTGGGCGGGCAGGGCAATTTGCACGGTCTTGCTCTGGCCGGTGGGGACGCTGACGCGCTGGAAGCCCTCCAGCTCTTCGCCCGGGCGCGCGACTGCGGAGTGCGGATAGTGTACGTAGAGCTGCACGACGGCATCCCCGGCCCGCTGCCCGGTGTTGGCGACATCCACGCTGACAGTGATCGCGCCGTCTTTTGCAAGATGCGAGGAGCTGGCGCAGAGGTTGGAAT
>JAKAQS010000160.1 GCA_021819585.1 Acidobacteriota bacterium | reverse complement strand
CCTGCCATGGCGTCGCGGCCTCAAGCACTTTGTTCACCTTGCATATATTTTCCGCGCCCTCCGTCTCCAGCCACGCGCGCAGCGCCGCAGCGCCTTGCCGCACGAAGATGGGCACGCCGCCTTGCCAGGTGGCGCGGCCGCACAGGACTCCATGAAACTGAACGCCGCTTTCAAGCGCGAACTCCAACCCTTCAATGAACGCGCTGTTGGAAACGCCTGCGGAGAGATACACAATCGGCTTGGTGGAGGCAGCCGCGGCTCTCCGGAAGTACTCAGCAGCTTCAGCGCGCGAATAGGCTTGCCGGCCTGTGTAGACCTGCATGCCAGGAACCGACTGCATGCGAACCGGGAACTCCAGCTTGAGCACGTCAGCCCCGTATCGATCCGTGGTGAACTCTTCGATGGAGCGAATCACGATCTCCGGCTTGCGCCTTGCATAGCTCAGGGAGCTTTCTTCTTCGCCCACGCCGTAAGCGAGCAACTCCAAAAACAAGGGCATATCGAGTGCATGGCACTCGGCGCCGATCCGTTCCACCCAGGCCTTCTTCTGTTCGTTCACCCAGGCATCTTCAAACGGCGAATAGAAGAGCAGGATCTTTACCGCGGCGGCTCCCGCTTCGCGCAGGCGCAACACCGACCATCCTTCCGTCAGGCTGGGTAAAAACTCCGGGGCCGTAAAGTCGTAGCCGGATTTTTCATAGGCCAGCATGACGCCTTTCCCGTTGCGGCGCGCAACGGCCGGGAGACCAAACTCCACATCCAGCAGAATTGCCGAAGCGTGATGCGTAAGCGCCTCGGTAACAATCTCCTTGAACTCGGAGACCATGGCGTCTGTGGGTTCTCCGCCCACCATCTCCTTTGCCATCATCTTTTTCAACAAGCCGCGCTGGTCGAGTGCGGCTGCCGCAATGACGCCCCGCGGGTTGGCTACGGCTTTGAGGCCGGCGATCTTTCCCTGAGTCAGAATTGAGGTCATGACAATTTTCTCTCCGTTTCCCTTGCGAGCTCCCGGGACCGCCGAGGCGCCTTGCTTTCAGCTACGCCTACCGCGCGGTCATGCGCTGGGGCGTTGCCTGATGGACCGCGCTCACCGCCGGTCTACCCTCCAGCACTCGAGTGATGTCCTCGCAGATGGCCACCGTCACCCGATCCTGGGCCTCGAGTGTCCAGGCTCCAATGTGTGGCATCAGAATCACATTCGGCATCGACTCCAGCTCGCCCAGCTGCGGCGGCTCGGTGGCGCGAACATCCAGCGCCACACCGGCTAGCCTTCCCGACTTGAGTGCCGACAACAGATCCGGCTCATTTACCACCTTCCCGCGCGACGTATTGATGAAGTAAGAGCCGGGCTTCATCCTTTCAAAGCAGGCGGAGTTTAGAAGACCCGCTGTCTGCGGCAAAGCCGGCAGATGGCAGGAGACAATATCCGCGCGCGCAAACACCTCCTCCAGCGTCACCAACTCGGCCTGAAGGTCGGCGAGCAGAACATTGTCCGGGCTGAGGAACGGGTCGCAGGCCAGCACACTCATGCCGAAAGCCCGAGCGCGGCGAGCGGTAAGATAGCCAATTTTGCCAGCGCCAACAATGCCCAGCGTCTTGCCATAGAGTTCTGAGCCGACAAAGCGGCGGCGGTTCCAGTTCCCCGCCCTGGTGTCGCGGTCGGCGGCGGGGATGAAACGCACCAGCGAAATCATGAGGCCAATGGCCAGTTCGGCGACGCTGATCGCGTTCTGATCCGGCGTGAAGGCCACCACAATGCCGGCCTGACGAGCGTAATCCACATCCACATTGTCCAGGCCCACTCCGGCGCGCCCGATCACCAGTAGCTCGGGGCCCGCATCCATCAACTGCGCCGTTACCGGCGTCTGATTACGCACGATGAGCGCGCGGCAGTCCCTGACCTTCTCAGCCAGAAGCTGCGGCGACTTCCATGCGTCCGGCAGATAGAGCACGTGAAAACGGCTGCGGAGCGCATCCACGGCCGCTCCTTCGATGGCTTCGGAGATCAGGATGTCGGGCATGCGGTCACCTCGGGACAGTCAAATGCAATCTTCAATTGCCGGCACCAGTGTTGCAACTCGGCGAGGGTCTCCGGCGCAAGAGGAATGCCCTGCGACTGGTTTTGTTCGGCGATGCGCGCGGAGCGCTCGCCGGGAACCAGAATCTCGTCCACTCCACTGCGTCGCTTCGATGACTTGATCTGGTCGAGAGTCTCGTCCATCCGCCGCAGATACTCCTCATAGTCCAGGAAGGAGGCGATGTCGAACAGACAGAAGAAATGCCCGACATTCTGTGGGCGATCCAGGTTCTTATACATGGAGCCGACTTGGGAACCAATAGCCGCTCCGGAGAGAACTCCGCTGAACAACTCCACCATCAAGGCCAGGGCATAACCCTTGTGGCCAGCCATGGTGAGAACCGTACCCAGCAAGGCCGCCTGAGCATCCGTGGTGGGTTCTCCTTCTGGATCAAGCGCCCAGCCCTCTGGAATAGGCTGATTGCGTTTCTGGGCGGCAATGATGTTGCCGCGAGCCACGATCGAGGTCGCCAGATCGATCTTGACCGGAAAGCTCCGGCGCGTGGGAAAAGAGGCGGCGATGGGATTGGTGCCGAAGAAAGGCTCGTAGCCGCCCGCGGGCGACATGGCCGGCTCACAGTTGGACATCGCCAGCAGCACCATACGCTGCTCCGCCGCGGCATTGCAGTACCAGGAGAGCGCGCCAAAGTGCTGCGAGTTGCGGATGGTGGCCGCCGCCACCCCGTTCTGCCGCGCTAGAGGGATCAGGCGATCCAGCGCCTTCCGCGCCTGTACCTGCCCCAGTCCATTGCCCGCATTCAGCGCCAGCACGCTGCCGGCTTCGCGATCCGCGGTGAGCCGCGCTGCGGGGTCTATCAATCCCTCCTGTATGCGGCGCAAATAGATGCTGAGGCGCGAGATCCCGTGTGTAGAGACGCCATGCAGATCGGCATCGGCCAGCGCACTCGCAAACAAAGCCGCGTCCTGCGCGGGTACCCCCACGCCGACGGCAAGCCGCGCGACAAGGCGCTCCAGCGTTTCCTTTCGATATCGATCCATACACTCCTGCCCGAAAACCTGCGCAGAGGCCCAGTCCCGTGAACTGCGCCTCTGCGCGTTGAAAGACCAATCAGGCGCTGCGATAGAGCTTGGTCATCACAAACTCGCGATGGCCGAGCGCCTCCGCCGCCGTGAGCCTGCCGTTTGCCGTACGCACAACCATCTCGATGAGAGCGTCGCCGGCCTGGTCGAGCGTCATCTCTCCCTGCAAAATCGGAGCAACATCCAGGTCGATATGCTCCTTCATCGTGGCGACGGTTTTGGGGTTCCCCGATAGTTTGATGACCGGCTCAATCGGGTTGCCAATGACGTTGCCCTGACCGGTGGGAAACAGATGCACGACCGCGCCCGAAGCAGCCCACAGCGTCACCGCCTCCGCCGCCGCGCTGGAGGTGTCCATGAACCACATGCCGGATTTCGTCGGGGCTTCCGCAGGCTTCAGACACCCAATGAACTTGGTCTTCTTGCCCAGCTTCTCCACGTTGCCCAGCGCCTTCTCTTCAATGGTAGAGAGGCCGCCGGCGATATTTCCCTTGGTCGGCTGCGACTCGGACAGGTCGTCGGTCTTCTCGCTGAACACCAGACGGGTGTAGTCCTCAAAAGCCGCCATGAACTGCTTGCGCACATCTTCATTGGCCGCTTTGGCGGCTACGATATGTTCAGCGCCGGTCAACTCGGTCGTCTCACCGAAGGAGGCCGTCCCGCCCAGCGCGCAGTGCTTGTCCAGAACGTTGCCGACGGTGGGGCAACTGGCGAGGCCGGTGGTGGTATCGGACTCTCCGCACTTCACACTGATATACAGCTCACTCAGCTTGCACTCCGTGCGCTGCAGCTCTGAAGCCCACTGCACAAACTCCTTCGCCTTGTAGGAGGCATCGGCGATGGTGCGTATATCGCCATTGCCCTCGATCGAGAATCCCTCCACCGGTTTGCCGGTCTTGGCAATGCCGTCCACGATGCGCTTGGTCCAGCCCGCCTCAATGCCGATCACCACCACGGCCGCGACGTTTGGATTGCTGCCAATACCGATCATGGTGCGAAAGAAGAGCTCAAAATCTTCGCCGAACTGCAGACGCCCATAAGCGTGCGGCAGAGCGAGCGTCCCCTTGATATTATTGGCAACTGCCTCGCAGGCGGCGTTGGAGATATCGTCCACCGGCAGGATGACGACATGGTTGCGGACACCCACCCGCCCGTTTTCGCGTCGAAATGCGTGAATCTTCCGGTCTGTCATGATTTACCACCTTTTCGTCTTCAGGTTATGCACGTGAACGTGCTGTCCCGCGCGGATGGGCTGCACCACTTTGCCAATCTCGCAGCCATACTTGATTGCTGTATCGCCGACGGCAAAATCCCGCAGCGCAAATTTATGCCCGAGTGGAATCGCCTCGGCCGTCTTCGCGGTGAGCGTCTTGTTGGTCGAAAGATCCCGACCGGTACATTCGGCGCCCGCAGCAAGGTCGGTTACGGCCACCGCAACCGTATCCGCCGAATCGTGAATGAGGAAATGAATCATAGTGTTCGCGTTCTCCTTTCAAGAGCTTTACAGGACGCCAATGGAAACGTGCTTGGTTTCGAGAAACGCGTCCAAACCCTCGCTGCCCAGTTCGCGGCCCCATCCGCTCTGTTTCACCCCGCCAAAGGGACTCTGGCTGGTGGTGGGAGCGCCGTCGTTGATGCCCAGCGTGCCGGCCTCAATTTGCTCGGCGAGCCGGAAGATCCGCGCCGCATCTCGCGTCATGGCATAGGCGCTCAAGCCATACTCGGAGTGGTTGGCCATCGCAATGGCTTCTTCCTCGGTATCGAAACCGGCAATCGGCGCGACCGGGGCAAAGGTCTCCTCGCGCATGCACATCGCGCCCTGGGGAGCGTTATCGATGACCGTCGGCTCCAAAAAGAAGCCGTCGGCGCCGGCTGCGCGTTTCCCGCCGCAGAGCAGCTTCCCACCCAGGCTGACGGCGTTCTCGATCTGGCTCAGAGCCCCCTCCAGCGCCTGCTTGTTGATCAACGGACCGACATCAGCGCCGGGCTCCAGTCCTGAGCATGCCTTCAGCTTCTTTACTCCATCCACAAAACGCTGGACAAACTTGTCGTGAATGGAACGTTGGACGTAGATTCGATTGGCGGCAATGCAGGATTGACCGGTATTCCGGAACTTGGCGATGAGCGTCTCGCGCACCGCTACGTCCAGGTCGCAGTCCTCGAAGACCAGGACAGGCGCCAGTCCGCCCAGCTCCAGGGAGAGCGGTTTGATTGTTTGCGCCGCGCCTGCAATCAGTTCCCTTCCCACCTCGGTGGAACCGGTGAAGGTGATCTTGCGGCAGATGGGATTGGCGAGAAACTCTTCGGAGATCGCCCTTGCATTGCCCAGCACCAACTGGAAGACGCCAGGGGGAACGCCGGCGCTCTCCACGCACTCCGCAAAGGCGATGGCGCAAAGCGGGGTTTGCATCGAGGGTTTCAACACCACGGGGCAGCCTGCCGCCAGCGCGGGCGCCACCTTGCGCACGGCCAGCACCAACGGAAAGTTCCACGGAGAGATGGCGCCAACAACGCCAATGGGAGTCCGCACCACCATATTGCGGCGTCCGTCGGTCTGATGCGGAATGATGCGCCCATAGGCGCGCTTTCCTTCTTCAGCGAACCAGCGCAGGTGTTCTTCCGCCATGGCCACCTCTCCGCGGCTCTGCGCGAGCGGCTTGCCATTCTCCAGCGTGATCGTGCGGGCAATCTCGTCCCGCCGCCGAGCCAGTTCGTCCGCAATTCGGTGAAGATAAGTTCCTCTCGCCTTCGCGTTCAGCGCTCTCCATGAGAGGAGGGCCCGATGCGCATCCTCAAGGGCCACAGCCACCTGATCCCGCGGAATCCGCGAAACCCGCGCAAACGCCTGACCCGTCGCAGGGTTGAGCACGTCTACGGCATCCGCCGTGACAATCCATCCTCCGTTCACATACGACCCGCGCACCTCGCCCGGTTTCTGCTCCATCTCGGCCTTCTCTCCTTCAGTCCACCCATTTGGGAACGAACTTGCCCAGACGCGCCTGCGAATCGATCATCTTGGCCGCCTCCGCCACATGATGCCGGGCCAGCCGCTCCGCGTTATCCGGTTGGTTCTTCTCAATTGCGGTGATGATCGCCAGATGTTCATCGTGGATCGTTCGCGGCTCGCGCGAAGCGCGCACCATCATGCCCAAAACGCGATAAGTCTCCGCCAGACGCGTCAAAATCTTGTTTCGCGATAACTCCGTGATATGCAAATGGAAATCGCGATCCAGCTTGCCCATCGCCTCTTCCTTGCCCTTCCTGGCCAGTTGATAGATCTCATCGGCCATCTCACGCAAAGTGACGATGTCGGCGGGAGCCAGGTTGCCACAACCCAGCCGGGCAGCCAATCCCTCCAGCGCCTCGCGAACCTGATAAGCCTGGCAGATGCGATTGGCATCCAGGCTCCCGACAAAAACGCCCAACTGATCCACCGATTCGACCAGACCGAGCCTCTGCAGTTCAAACAGGGACTCGCGAACCGTACCCTGTGCTACTCCCAGTTCCCGAGCCAGGCTCTGCTGGCTGAGACGATCCCCGGGCTTGGATTCCCCGGACAGAATCCGGCGTTGGATCTCTTGGCGAACATGATGACGCGCTAGGCGTGGAGGCATCGGATCTTCCTTTCCATTCGGCTGATTACGGACCTGCGCAATAAGGAGTAGCCAGGCTCTAACCCTGGAAGCTTGTTAACTCCACCAGGACGCTACCCGGTCCATTGCGTAACTCTGTTTGCCACTCCATGATTCCGATGCGTCTCGCTTGTTGCTTCGGCACATCTCCTCATCAGCTTCTGCTCATAAACTATCACAATCGATAATCGCTATCATCTTGATAAATCCTCTGTTACCCCATTACTCCCACCATGAAATTCCCAACAATCTGGCTAGCCGGCGCAAAGTCTCACGATGGGTTCCGAAGGAGACCAGCACGTGATGCGGCAGACCCACATGCAGCAAACGATCAAACCACGAGGGAACAGCGACCTCCGGGATCCGGACCAGAGCGGTGTTGCCGGTAAGCTTGCGGCGTGGCTCCACGGTATGGCCTTCCAGCGCCGTAAGATGATAGCGGTTATCGCAGCGCCACAGCCGCAACACGGTTACAGGCTCGTTCGTCCGGATGCCGCCATCTACCACCAGCGGCTTGACGATATTGAAGTGAGGCGCCAGCGCGGGAGCCCCATCGCACCCCGGCCCGTCGCACATATCCATGGGAGCCATACCCGGGTGCCAGAAGAAGATCGAGTCCTGGTCGTGTTCCAGCCAGTCGGTAAGAAATCCGGGGCCTGCCCCGATCAGAAGGCTGATCAGACTGCTCAGGGCCCCATCCACATCGCCTTCGATGGCGACGGCGCGTCCCTCGGTGCTTAGCCGCGAAACGGCGAGATACGGCCACTGTCCAAGCAGGTTCGGCAGTTCGGGCCAGCATTGGATGGCCAGAGCATCCAGCCTCTCCTCTTCCATCAGCTCTCGCATCGCCAGGTAGTAGCGCGAGTTCATCGACAGATCCTCGGCCACCACGCCACGCAGAGGAAGCTTCATCTCCTGCACCTTCTGGACATCGCGGAAAACTGCTTGCTCAGGCAGCTCTCGGACGCGCTCAATAAACTGCGGCAGGCTGAGCGGACAAAGCTGGGCGCCGACCGCTTGACGCAGCAGAAACGGCTCTACCGCCAGATCAATGAAACCCGGAACGTGCGTCCCCACCAGACCGACACGGCTACGGCGGAGGCGGAAGGCCGCGCGCGCCAGCCTGACCGCCCTTGCCAGCTCCTCACGCACAGCGCTGTCGTCGGGATCGCCGTAGACAAACTCAAAGGGATGTCCTGCCTGCCGCAGAGACGAAGCCCAGAGATGCTGCCCCACCAGCGAACAGGAACTCACTTTCCCATCGCCAGGCCGTTCCGGAGTCGCCCAGAGTATGACCGGATCAGACCACCTTTGGGCCACCGTAAGGGCCAGTTGTCCATGGGCAATCGAGGGCTGCAGCAGGAGAAGCGCCTCACACCCGGTCCGCTGAACCTCCTCCAAAGCTGCAACGGTCGTCATCTCGTCGACCACTGGCTTCTCGATTCGCATCACGGAGTAGCCAAACTGCTCCAACACGCCCAGGCAGCGGGCCGTCATCATCTGATTCCACTCCTGGTCAAACCCCGGGCGCTTGCGGCCCACAGAGATGACTCCCAGACGGATGAACTTCCGATCTTCAAAATTTGATGACATGTTTCCTCTCTTCTTCGGAAGCGGTCTCCCGAAACCTTGGCGGATAATCCGGCAATGTGATCTGAGGGTGTGAGCCTAACTGGCCGATTAGCGGCCGGATGTACTGGAAAAATGGCGCCCCAAGCGGAACATCGCCATCCCGGATCCACTCGCCAGGGATTGGACGCTCGATGCCCGCAACTTCGATCAGCGGCACGAGATCATATCCACTGGTCTCGGTGCTCCGCAGCGACCGCAGCGAGACCATCCGCTCCGATCCACCCTCCAGCAGAGCGCGCACTCCGGCTCGCCCCACCAGCTCCGCGTCCTCGCGATCCTGGCTCGCGACATGCTGCATCGACGATCTCCCCAGCAGGCCGGGCTTCTCACTTCGGCAGCGCAACTTCAGATGCTGGGCCACCCTGTCGGCCAGGTACTGCGCGACTCCGCCCGTGATGGATCGTTTCAGCGGGTCAGCCTGAGCCGGATCCTCTACCTCATAAACCATGCGCCCCTGCGGATCGCGAAG
>JAKAQS010000159.1 GCA_021819585.1 Acidobacteriota bacterium | reverse complement strand
TCCTGCAAGCCGCAGCGTGCGACGGGGCAAAGATTGGATCGGCTCACGACCTGAGGCGAATCACCATGAGATGGCGCTGGCACAACTCGGAAGAGCCCTCCCGGCAGACGGCGGGTGGAGCTTCGGTCAGGCCCTGCGCGGCCATTCAGGCGGAGTTCTCCGCCTATCTGGACGGCGCAGTCAGCGGCGTAGAGATGGGCCTGATCTCCAGGCATCTGGAACAGTGTCCCCACTGTGACACGGAGTTTCAGGCGTGGCGTGAGCTGCAGCGATCGCTTGGTTCGCTGCGCCCCGAGCCACCGCCGGCGCGGTTCCAGGCCTGGCTGCGGACGGCCCTGGCCGAAGAACGGAGCCGAGGCGCGCATCTGCCCCTCCTGGCCCGGGCACTCTATCGGTGGAGACGCTCGATGGCTCCTTTGGCCCTGCGCCTCGCCGGCGGTCTGGCGGCAACCCTTCTGCTGACCGCGGGGTTGAGTTGGGTCTTCGCCGTTCCCAGTACCGTTCAGGCCAATGACGACGCGATGGCCCACCTGGTGCCGCCCCACTATCTTTACTCGGCCACGCCCCCGGAGCCGATTACCACACGGGCCGACGTTCCCATCGTCGTCGAAGCGATGGTGGACAACCATGGCCGAGTTTACTCTTACAAGATCCTGGAAGGACCGGATGATCCGGCAGTCAACCTTCGCGTGGAGAACAACCTGCTCAGCAGCGTCTTCAAGCCGGCAACCGTCTTTGGAGTCCCGGTGCGCGGCCATGTGGTGATGACGTACTCCGGTGTGCTTGTGAAGGGCTAGCCCAGGCGCCGCCGCCGATCCAGCGGAGCCGTCGCCGAGGAGCGAATGCCCCTGGGATTCCACCCCTCTGGAGCTTCCGTTAGACTGTGGCGATGCATCGAATCAGTATGGTGAGACACAGAGTGCGTTCCATCTCCCGCAAACCCGCGCAACAGATCGGTTGGCCGGCGCCGCGGAGGCTGGGCTGGCTGCCCGCCGGGTTGTTGCTGTGCATTCCGTTGCTTCTCGGCACGGTTGCCGCTCCGGCCCAGAGCTCGTCTTCCTCGCAAACGCCTTCCTCCGCGAGCGGTATACCGGAGTCGACGCTTCAGACCCCCTCGATCCCCGCGAATGACTCGGTGAACCCTGTCGACCGGCCAGAGGCGGCCAGAATCGAGCGTGGCGGCGCGGCAATCTCCCTGGAGACCAATGAGTCGCTCTTCCAGATGGCGGTTGCGCTCAATGCCTGCGGCTATAACCCTGACCTGGATCGATCGGCTCCGGTGCGGGCTGAGGTCCGGGCCGACGTCAATGCTGCGCTTCAAGCCTCGGAGAGCGCCCGGGAGAGCCGAGATGATCTTTGCGCCTACATCGCCAAGCACCATCTCAGCGACGTGGGGGAGGATGTCAGCCAGTACGTGTCGCTAGCGCTGTATCTCTCGCCGCCGCCGGAACTGATGCCCAACGTGGATCTTCCTCGGCTGCCGCCGCAGGCTGCGGATGTGGTGAACGTGCTGCCCCTGCTGCGCAACTTCGCCCAGCAAATCGATCTGCACTACATCTGGATCAAGCACCGTCCGGAGTACGAGGCGCTGCTGGCGCGCATCCACGATCCGATGACGGACATGATTCTGCAGACCAACTTCTATCTGCACAAGCCGCCCACCACGCTGAATACCAGGCGGTTTCTGGTCCTGGTGGAGCCGATGTTCTCGCCCAACCTGACCAACGCGCGGGTCTACGGGTCGGACTACATCATCGTGGTATCGCCGGATAATCGCACCTCGGGCGCCCCAGTGAATCTGGACCAGATTCGCCATGTCTATCTGCATTACGTGGTTGAGCCGCTGGTCTATAGCCGTGGCCAGGCCATGGAGGGAATGCAGCCCCTTCTGGAGACGGTACAGAGCGCTCCGCTGCCCTTCTTTTACAAAAGCGACATTGTGGCGCTGATGACGGAGTGCGTGATCAAGGCGATTGAGGCGCACCTGTACCTCATCCCTCAGCCTCCGCCCAAGGTGCCGGGCGGCCCGAAGAGGAGCCAGGCGGACGTAGCCTATCAGGCGGCAAAAGCCGCTTATGACGAAGAGACCACCGTGGCGCGGGATAATCTGGTGCTCGCCGACATGCGCCAGGGCTGGATCCTCGCCCAGTATTTCTATAACGGACTCACCCAGATGCAGCACAGCGGCCAGGGCCTGAGCGATGTGATGGCTCCATTGATCTACGGCATGGATGTGCAGCGCCAGAAGCATGCGGCCGAACAGATTCTCTTTGTAAAAAGCATTCCTCCCGACCCCTTGAGCCCCTCCTTCTCCCCCACTCCCCACAAGATCCAAGGCGTGAAGCTTGCCGAGCGGGATCTGATGAAGGGAGACATTGCATCCGCGGAGACCCTGGCGCAGAAGGCATTGAAGGATCCCTCCGGCGATCACGCCGGCGCCACCTACCTGATGGCCCGGATTGACCTGATGCAGGGCAATGCCGCCGCGGCCACCAAGGCTTTCCAGCAGACTTTGACCCTCAGTCAGGATCCCCGGACCCTGGCTTGGAGCCACATCTACCTGGGGCGCCTCTACGACGTGATGGATCCGCCGCAACGGGACAAGGCCATCGCCGAGTACAAGCAGGCTTTGGTGGTGCGGGACGGCAGCCCGGACACCAAGCAAGCGGCGGAAAACGGGATCGCCAGGCCCTTCCTTCTGCCGCAGCAGGCTGCGCCGGATGCGGACAACCAGCCGTTTGACCCGACCGGGAAGGCGGAAAAAGAGGCATACAAGCCCTCCGCTCCGCAGTAGATTCCGGCCGGAGCAGCTTCCAGGGGGTTGAGCCGCGACAAATCCTGGCAGGGGATGAGTCTGGTCACGCCAGCGGACCGAACTGCCTACCCATCCAGCCACAGAACTCGTTCCGCCGCCCAGCCGCGGCTGCCACCCGATCCCCTCTTAGCGGCGCCGCCAGGAGCGGGCGCGGTATCCAGATCTTCTCACCCTTCGGTTTCCGCGCTCGGCGGTCTCGGCTGGCCGCCGCGTAAATCCGCCTCCGCATCAACACGCAAGCGCGCCTCCGCGTAAAGTAGAGGGCATGACCTCTACTTCCAGGTCCGGACAGGATCGGAAGCAGAGGATCGAGGATCGGGAAGATGACGACGGGGCGAAGGAAGCCTGCGGGGGAGCGCCAACAGAATGCTGAGGTTGCTCCGCCCGGCGCCGGCTGGAAAGAGTTGGAGCACAGGCTCGGACATCGGTTTCGCAACGCTGAGTTGTTGGCCCTGGCCCTGACGCACCGCTCCCACACCTATGAGGCGCGGCATGGAGTTCCGGAGATCCTCCAGCCCGCACACCCGGAACAGCGCGACCAAAGGAACGCTCCCGGCACGGACAACGAGCAGTTGGAGTTTCTCGGCGACGCTGTGCTGGGCCTGGTCGTCGCCGAGGCGCTGTTCAGGGAGTTTCCCCAATGCAGTGAAGGCGAGCTCACCCGCCTGCGCGCCAATCTGGTCAGCCGCAAGCGGATGGCCGAGATGGGCAGCCAGTTGGGCCTTGGCGAAGCGCTGCGCATGGGCAAGAGCGCCGAGTTCAATGGTGGACGCAGCAAGCCGGCGCTGCTGGCGAATGCGGCAGAAGCCGTCCTGGCCGCTGTCTATCTGGATGCCGGGAACGAGGGTTTGCAGCAAGTGCGGCAGATCGTGGAGCGGTATCTGCTCCAACCGGAGAGGGATGCCATGCGGGCCGCGGTGGCCCAGGGAGCCGGACGCGGAGCGATGCGGGACCCCAAGACGGTCCTGCAGGAGCGCGTCCAGGCCGAGGGTCTGGGAAAGCTTCGCTACCTGGACACGGCCGAGAGTGGTCCAGCCCATCGCCGCTGGTTCTGCGTGGAGGCGCGTCTGCAGAGCGGCGACGGGGAGAGGGTGCTTGCTGCCGCTGAGGGCCCCAGCAAGAAGGAGGCGCAGCAGCGAGCGGCAGAGCTGGCCTTGCAGATCTGGAGCCGCTCTGCGCAGATTCCGGTTGCCCCGGGGCAGGCTCCGGAGACTCCGGATCGAGGTAGGCCTTGAACGCTGGAGATCGTCTCCAATTCGAGCAGGAGGGCCTCCTGCCGAGCCTGAAGTCTGTGCTGGAGATCGTGATCCTGGCCATCTTCATCGTGACCTTCATCGTGCAACCCTTTCGGATTCCCTCCGGATCCATGGAGCCAACCCTGCGCATCGGCGACTTTGTGCTGGTGGATAAGCAGTCCTTCGGACCCTCGGGCTGGTTGGACCGCCTCCTCTTGCCGTCCCAGCGGATCAAGCGCGGGGACTTGGTGATCTTTCGTTATCCGGTGAATCCCAGCCTGTACATGGTCAAGCGCGTGGTGGGCTTGCCGGGGGACTGGATCCAGATGCGCGCCGGGCGCGTGCTGATCAATGGCCGGCAGTTGGCGGAGCCCTACGCGTTCTACTCCCCCAGCCGTCCCAACGGGTTTCGGGATGACTTTCCCTCCCTTCTGGAAGCGGATCCGGACGTGAACCTGCGCTGGTGGATCTGGCTGCGGGGCGCGGCGGTGGATGGGAAGATTCAGGCGCCTCCCGGGGAGTACTTCGTGCTGGGCGACAACCGCAATGACAGCGAGGACAGCCGCTACTGGGGGTTTGTGCCGCTGAGCCAGATGGAGGGTCGCCCGCTGCTGGTGTACTTTACCCTGCCCCTGTCTGCCGGCGCCGATCGCGTCTCAATGCTGGAGCGTTTGCGGCAGATCCTTCAGACCGGCGTGCGCAGTTGGAGGATCCTGCGGTAAAGTTTCGATAAAGCCGGCGCGGCTTCGCGGCTCGGATTGTAGGGAGAATCTAGTGCGTCCAACCCAGGGGGATGCTCACCAAGGGGCTCAGGAGGGCTCGCCGGGACCATCGGTCGCCAGGCGCAGGGAGGAGACTCCCCTGGAAACCCTCTCGTCGCTTTGCGCCATGCTGGCGGTGTACCTGTTTGTCATCGCCTTCATCGCGCAGAACTTCGAGATCCCCTCCCCATCGATGATTGACACCCTGCTGGTGGGCGACCATCTGGTTGTGGACCGAGAGACGCCGGCGCCGTCCAGCCGTTGGACTGGTTTTCTGGCTGCCCGGCCAGTGCGCCGGGGCGACATCATCGTCTTTTACAAACCGCACAGCGAAACGCCAGGCATGATCCTGGTCAAGCGCGCCATCGCCATCGCCGGTGACCGCATTCATCTGCAGGGCAGTGCCGTTTGGGTGAACGGCGTCCGGCAGGCTGAGCCCTATGCGATTCAGCCTGCCGGCAACAATCTGGTCCCCTATCGAGACGACTTTCCCTCCGATCTTCCCGGAATGAAGCAGTGGGCGTCGAGCGACCTGACAACGCGGGACCTATGCCAGAACGCACAGCCCGCGGACCCCTGCCTGGCCCAGATCGCCATCGATGAGCGCGCCTTGACCTGGGTCCATGAAATCCCGCGGTACATCCAGGGAGGTGACCTGGTCGTGCCGCCGGGCAGCGTCTTCGCCATGGGAGATAACCGCGCCGACAGTCTGGACAGCCGCTTCTGGGGGTTCGTGCCGGAGAACAACATCCTGGGACGGCCGCTGTTTGTCTATTGGTCTTTCCGCGCCCCGCAAGGTGAGCCGGACCAGACCGGCCTCAGCGGCCAGCTCGCCGCCGTGTTTTATGAGGCGCGGCATCTGCGGGACGGAACCCGCTGGAAACGGACCTTTCACGTGGTGCGCTGAATTTTGCCGCGCAGACATAGCTCAACGCGGCAGCCTCCAGGGGGAGGCTTTTCCGAGGAAGGCGCCCATGCCGGCTCATGGCCGGACACCGTCAGCACTGAGAGTGCCGGGAGACCATGCTACCTCCCGGCAGGGAAGACCTGCCTGCGAGCCTGGCGCGGCGCCCCCCGCTGTCTTCACCTGAGCGGCAGGGTCTCTGGGCCGCCTTGCATCTCCCGCTTCATCCCAGCCCGGAAAAAGCGCTACACGCGGCGTTTCTCAGCAGGGTACACTGGCTATGCCCCCGGCGTTGGAACATTGAATCGGGTTGGTTGGACCGAACCGGCGCAAAAGGGCCAGGAGAGCGATTCGTTGAGCACCGAGACGGCGGCCCAGACGGTGGTAGAGAGAACCCCGGCGAACCAGGAGGTGGCGGAGACGCCGTTGGAGGCGCTGGCGTCGATATGCACCATCCTCGCGGTAGGTCTCTTTATCTTCGCCTTTATCTTCCAAAACTTTGAGATTCCCTCCGGATCGATGGAGAACACGCTGCTGATTGGGGACCATGTCCTGGTGGATCGAGAGACGCTCTCGCCGCCCACCCATTGGGCCCCGTTCGTGCATTACCGGCCAGTGCGGCGGGGTGACGTGATCGTGTTCATGAAGCCCAATCCGGAGACCCCGGACCTGATCCTGGTCAAGCGGGCCATTGCGCTTCCCGGCGACCGCATCCATCTGCGCCATGGGGTGGTCTACATCAACGGCGTGGCGCAAAAGGAGCCGTATGCGCTGCAACCCGGCGACGACGGCAATCCCAACCACGCCTATGAGCCGTTTCGCGACGACTTTCCCTCTGTAACTCCGGGACCCGATGAACAGGTCACCGAGTTGTGGCGGGAAGAGCTTCCCGAGCACATTCAGGGTGACGATCTGGTGGTGCCTCCGGGACATGTCTTCGCCATGGGCGACAATCGCACCGAGAGCCTCGACGGACGCTACTGGGGGTTTGTGCCGGAGAAGAACATTCTGGGGCGCCCCTTGTTCGTCTATTGGTCGTTCAAAACCCCTGCCGACGAGGAGAACAAGACCTCCGTCGGCGATCGGGTCAGCTTCATGTTCCATATCCTCACGCACATCTTTACGGACACGCGCTGGAGCCGGACCTTCCACGTCATACGGTGAACCGGCGGGCGTGCGACGGCAATGAGAAAGAGTTGAGCGGAAGCCGCGGGCGACTTGAGCACAGGGGACACAGACGAGGCGTTGCAAAGGGACCACGCACAGCCGGGGAAGGCCAGGCGGCGGGGGTGGGTATGGCTGTGCGCCGTGTTCGCCTTGCTTCTGCTGGCTTTGACCCCCCCGATGATCAACGTCAACCGGCTGCGGCGGCGCATTGCGGAGAGTGTCGGCCGCAGCTTGGGACGCCCCGTGCATCTGGACGGCGTTACCCTGCATCTGGTGCCTGTGCCCGGTTTTTCGCTGCAAAATCTGGTGGTCAGCGAAGATCCGGCTTTTGGGGCTGAACCCACCATCCGCGCCAATAGCGTGGATGTGACGCTGCGTCCCAGTTCTCTATGGCGGAGGCACGTGGAGTTCTCCAGCATCTCGTTTGACTCCCCCAGCGTGAATCTGGTGCGCAATGCGCAGGGACAGTGGAATCTGCAAAGCTTGCTGATGCATGCGGCTCAGGTGAACTCGGCCCCCACCGCGCAGCCCAGGGCGGGACCGGAGCCTCGCTTCCCTTATATCGAAGCCAGCGGGGCTCGCATGAACCTGAAGCTGGGTGCGGAGAAGACTCCGTTCTCGCTCACCGATGCCGACTTCGCGCTTTGGCTCAGCTCTCCGCAGCAGTGGCAGGTGCGCATCCAGGGCACACCCACCCGAACCGACAGGAATATCTCGGACCCGGGAACCATCAAGCTGGAGGGCTCCTTGCGGCGCGCCTCCGCCGTGGCCCAGGTTCCCATTGACCTGACGATGAGCTGGGAGGGAGCACCCTTGGGCGAGGCCAGCACTCTGCTGTCCGGCGCCGATGCCGGTTGGAGAGGAAACCTGAGCGTGGCGGCGTCCCTCTCCGGAGTTCTGAGCGGAGCCAGACTCAGCACCGCCATCCATCTGGAAGATCTGCGGCGGGCGGACTTTGTCCCCGTGGAGACCCTTGACGTGCAGGCGGACTGCGGCGGCACGCTGGATATCACCACGGCCGTCTTGCATCTGCCCACCTGCGGCGTGGCTGCTCCACAAATGAGTGGAGCCCGGACCGCTGGCCGGGTGACGGCCGAGGCGGACAGCCTGAGCCTGGCGCCGTTCGATCCGCGTCATGCCGTCAACCCGCGCCTCGTCTTGTCGGAGGTTCCGAATGCGTGGCTGCTGGACTGGGTGCGGCTCTTCTCCCAGAGAATACCGCCCGGAGAACGGCCAGGAGGCGCGATGGCCGGAAGCATCCTGCTGGCTGCGGCGCAGCCGAAGGCTCTCGCCGGGTTGCGGGGCGGGAGCGCCCGCGGCCGGATGCGTCTGCGACGATCCGCCGGGCATGGAGCCGGCGCGAGCGGATGGCAGGGATCCTTGCAGGACCAGATTGTGGGCGTGCTGCCCTGGAAGGGCGCCAGGAGCGATCAGGCCGTTCATTCCGTCACCTGGACGGCGAAGACCGTCGAGCCCCAAGGGACAGCCGCGTTGGTGTTGTCTCCGTTGGCGCTCACCCCGCCCGGCAAGACGCCCCCGTTGGTGCTCAGTGGAGTCGTAACCCGGAGCGGCTACGCGCTGACGCTGACCGGGACCGCGTCCGGAGCCGAGCTGACCGCTCTGCGTGCGCTGGCTCCTCCGTTAGGAGACGGGCTTCGGGAGGCGCTGAGCGGACCTCCGGCCAAAGCCGCCGGCCCCGCCGCGCGTGCGTTCAAGATCGATGTGACCTGCAAGCGCCCCTGGGGCGGGGCGCAGACCTGCTCGGCGAACAGGCCGAGAGCAGCCAAACGGAGACGGCGATAGTCGGAACATGCCTTTTCGTCTACCTGCCCATCTTTCTGGAAGCCGTCTTTCTGTTGACGCTCATTAGAAGTGTCCCCTGGCACGCTCAATAGAAATGTCCCCATTTACTAGCCTCCGAAAGAGGAGGAGGCAGAATGGGGCGAACGGGAATGAGCGACAAGGAAGTGCATCGCATTG
>JAKAQS010000158.1 GCA_021819585.1 Acidobacteriota bacterium | reverse complement strand
GGTCCTTACGGCTCTTCAATTTGCAGCCGAACGTCCGCCGTTACCCACGCCAGACTGGTCCAAGGCTTCCCTGGAACTGCTCTGCGCCCACATCGTGTTAAAACACCACGCTTACCTGCGCCGCGAACTTCCGCTGCTGATAGAGGCAGCCAACGGGCTTCTGAGCCGCCACGGCCAAGCTCAGCCGGAGCTGGCCGACATCCATTCCACCCTGAGCCGGCTGGAGTTTGATCTGGTCGAACATCTATCCAAGGAAGAGACCGTCGTCTTCCCTTACATCGTCAGCCTGGAGCGAGCCGTGGACCGCGCACTGTCGGAGTCTGAGCAGGTTCCGGTCAGTTGCTTCGGCTTTCTTCCCAAGCCGGTGGCCATCCTATGCAACGATCACGAGACGATCTTCCACCATCTCTCGCAGATCCGCGACTGGAGCCATCAGTACACGCCACCACTATCTTCTTGTATCACCTCGCGCTCCTTCTATGAGGGGCTGCGCAACCTGGACGCGGACCTGCGCCGGCACCTCCACCTGGAGAACAACATTCTTTTTCCCCGCGCGGTGCAGATGGAGACCGCCGAGGAGTTTGTGACCAGTCACTCGGCCGGAGACATGGCCACGGAGTTCTCCATCGATTAGCCAACCGGACCCGAGCCTCTGCCTGAGGCCAGAACGAGAGCCAAAACGAGAGCCGGGAGAAGAGACTCCATTCGCCGGGATGGGCCAACGGAACGGACCAACGAAACAGGGAGATGCCCTGCTTCGCACCACAATTCGAAAGGTTGTCCAATCAAAGCGATGTCTACCTCAGCCATGTCTTCCGCTCTCGACTACACCTACGTCACCTCTCCCCGGCCCTCGCCCTGCCGGATTCTGTCCTGGGATATTCCGTCACCGTATCTCCCTGTAGCCGCGGAGCGTGGCGGCGGTGGACATGCGTTTTGCTTGCATGCTCTACCCCCAAGCCTGACACTCTACGCTTTCCTGGATCTGGAGAGCGAGGCAGCTTCGGTGTGACCCAGCCTGCGCCGTTCGGCTGCTCTCCCGCAGCCGGGGGAGTGGTAGCATCTTCCCATGAGCGATTCGGACCATCGAGCGTCACCGCTTCCATGGGGCGACGGCCCTCGGCGATCCAGACAGAGATCATCCGCACCCATGCCCGAGCCAGGTAATCCGGTCGAGTTCGGCAATCCGCGGCTGATCGCGCAGCGCAGGGACAAAAGGGAAGTCATCGCCGCTCTGGTCCTTGTCCCGGTGCTGGAATACCACAGCCTCTACACCCGCCAGGCACATGCGTAGACGCACGCTGATCCCGCTGCTGATCGCCGTGATTCTGCTCGGCGCGCTGGGAGTCATGCTCTATCTGCGCGCCAAGGCCCCACCCGAAGCGGCGCGTCTGCTGCCGGAGTCGGATGCGATCATCTACATCAACCTCAAGGCCATCCGAGCGTTCACCCATTTTGACCAGACGCCCATGGGGCGGAGTCCGGATTTTCAGGATTTTATCGACGCCACCGGAATCGTACCCGAACGAGATCTGGACACGGTCGCCCTCGCGCTTCATCGCATGCCGGACCCTACCGGCCCCAATGGCCCGGTGGCGTACTCGGAGGTCTTTGAGGGCAGCTTCGACGGCGTGCGCCTGGCAAAGTATCTGGCCTCGCTGGCCGGCTCCACGGAAGATTACGCCGACCGCACGATCTACACCATCCCCGTCGACGGCCGTCATCTGCGCATCGCGCAGGTGGCCTACGACACCATCGTCGCCTCCAACATGCCGACGCCCGAGCAGATTCACTCCATGATTGACCGCTCGCGGGCCGGAGCCCTCAGCACACCCGGTTCCAGTCTGCTGGCAGCTCGTTACCGCGACGTTCCCTTGCTCTCCGAGGCCTGGGGCATCGGCCGCATCGGGCTTCCGTTTGCCGACGGCCAGGATAAGGACGGGCAACCGGGGTTTATCTCGATTCTTGGCCTGGATCTTCCTCTCCGCGCCGACACCGATCTGGTGGCCAGCCTGCGTTACACCGCCGCGGCCCGCGTCCTGCACGGCGGAGCGGTTCACCTGCGTGTGGAGGAGTTCGCCACGGATCCCGCCGAGGCCGGCAAGACCGTGCAAGCGATCGCAGTGCTGCTGGGTATTCTGCGCAGCATCAGCAATGAAGCGGCGTCTTCTCACCCGCCGCAAAACAGCTCGGAGGCGGCCATGCAAGCGATTCTGAACTCGATTACGCTCTCCCACAATGGCGACCATGCGATTCTGAAAGCTACGGCCAGTATCGGGCAGATCAAGGCTCTGGCCACGGCTCATAACCCGGCACTCTCCACGCTTGCGCCCGAAGAGCCAACAGGCCCTGCGGCGGCGAGCCATGGGACGTTGCATCCAACGTCGCCTCAGAACGGGAAAGATCGCCGCTGACCCCGGGTGAACCACATGGGCGCGGCGCTGCCGGGCTATGTCTCCGCTCTCCGCTTGGCCGCGAGCAAGAACCGTCCGCCGATGATCTTTCCCGCAGGATGACGAACCGGCGCCACGGATTGGAATCAGAAGACGCCAACAGGTAAGATCACCCGGCAGATCCCTACTCCCCGCTCGCAGCACCAAATCAGATGCCGTACCTTGCACCGACTCTGGAGGTCACCCGAATGATCGATCTGAACCCCGCGGATCCCAACCACCCAGACGCGCCTCCCACGGCGCCTTCCCAGCCCGGCGCAGAAGCTCCGCTGGACGGCGTGGCGCCGGACTCGATGACCGGCGGCGAGCGAGCGGGCATCTCCACCGCTTGCAGCGTGGCGGAGGCCGAAGGAGAGGCTTCGGGAGAACGTAGCGCGCAGTTTTATCGCCGCCAGTTCTTCTTCGGTCCCTTTGGGCTGCGCGCCATCTGGAGCCTGCTGATCTACCTGGCCATGGCCGGAACCCTGGTGGGCGGCCTCTCTTATCTTGGCCATCAGATTCGGCAGGCCGGCGAGCGCGCCGAACAGGCAGCGGCCAAATCCGGCAAGCCGGAGCATCCGGTCCATACCTTCGGTTTTGCACCCAAACCGGGCCAGCCGATGCCGATGCCCGCCATGATCGTCAGTGAGGTTCTGCTCTTTTCCAGCTTCTTCTTCTTCAGTTGGATCATGGCGACCATCGAAGGCCGCCCGCTCTCCGCCTTTGGCCTGGGCGGGGAGCGCGCGATTGCCCGGCTACTGGTGGGCGCGTTCTGGGGCCTGCTGGCCATCTCTCTGCTGGTTTTCACCCTGCACGGGCTGCATCTGCTGGTCTTTGACGCCCGTCTGGACCACAGCGGCTCCATCCTCTTCTGGGGCCTGATCCAGCTCTTCGCCTTCTTTCTGGTGGGCCTCTCGGAGGAGTACATCTTTCGCGGCTACATCCAGTTCACCCTGACCCGCGGCATGGTGGCGGTCGGCAATCTTTTTTCGCCGCGCCATGCCAGGACCATCGCTTTCTGGGCCGCCTCGGTCATTACCTCGGCCATCTTCCTGCTTGCCCACAAATCCAACGCGGGAGAGGACTGGTATGGCCTCTCCCAGGTCTTTCTCATCGGCTTGGTCTTCCTCCTGGCGCTGTGGCGCACCGGCTCTCTGTGGTGGGGCGTAGGGTTTCACATGGCCTGGGACTGGGGCCAGTCGTTTCTCTATGGCGTTCCTGACTCCGGCGGCCTGATGCAGGGCCGCCTCTTCGCCACCCACGCCCTGGGAAAACCGCTCCTCTCGGGCGGCTCCGTCGGACCGGAGGGCAGCTTGCTGTGCGTTCCCGTCATCTTGTTACTGCTCCCGGTTCTTTACTTCACCCGTCCCTCCCCTCTGCCCGCGATGGAAGCTGATATTTGATGGAGCAACAGGGCGGCAAGGGTCGGAAGCTTGCCAGACGCCCGGCGAGGCGAGGCCTGGCCTGGAGGGAAGTGCGGCTGAGCGCATCCGGCAAGACCAGGCGGCGCCGGCTTTGCCGCATTCCTTGCGAAACAAGGCGCGCCGCTTGGCTCCGTTCGCCTCGTCTTGGCTGGAGTCCCTGGCTCGCGTAGCCTTTAGAATCTCTGTAGCCCATGAGCAGCCCCTCCTCCGACCGAAGCTTCGCAGACCCCTTCAACCTCGTCCATCGGCGCGCTCCTCTGGATCCCGAGGAGTACGCCAGCCCGGAAGCCGAGCGCCGCCGGGCCAGACTTCGCCGCCGGCTCGGACGCATCCTGATTGCCTGCGCCATCCTTCTGCTCCTGGTGGCAGCCGCTTTGCTTACCGCCGGTCTCCGCTTCCGCCATGACATGCGCGTGAACCTGCCGGCCAGCGAAGGTTTGCTGGACGGCCATATCAATGTAACCGGCCTGGCTGCGCCCGTCACGGTGACCCGGAACGCCCAGAACGTTCCTTCCATCGACGCCTCCAGTCTGGACGATCTGCTCTTTGCTCAGGGCTACATCACCGCCTCCGACCGGCTTTTTCAGATGGACATGCTGCGCCGGCTGGGCGCCGGGACCATGGCGGAGATCCTCGGTCCGTCCCTGGCGCAGCATGATCGCGAGCAGCGCGTGCTGCAACTGCGCGCCGCCGCCGACCGCGCGGCGGAGGCGCTCTCTGCGGAAGAGTTGCGCCAGTTCCAGGCCTACGCACGCGGAGTGAATGCCTACATGACCACCCACGACGGATCCGCAGGGGCCGACACGCTGCCAGTGGAGTTCCACATCCTGCACTACCAGCCGGCCCTATGGGCGCCGCGCGACTCGATTCTGGTGATGCTGGTGATGGCGGAGGAACTCTCGACCGACTTTCCCACCAAACTGAAGCGCGAGGCGCTCTCCGCCAACCTTCCGGCGGACCTGGTGGCGGACCTCTACCCGGTAGGAAGCTGGCGCGACAAGCCGCCCCTGCAAGATCCGCCGAATCTATCCCATCCGACGGCGCCGATTGTGCAGATTCCGCTGGACCGCAGCCAGTCCCTGCTGCTGCCGGCCTCGCCGACGGCAGCTTCCTCCACGCTGCTGAACCGGCTCTCGGATGACCTGCGCGGAACCGGCTGTGGAGGATGCCGGGACGGCTCCAATAACTGGGTTGTCGCCGGAGCCTTTACGGCCAGCGGAGCTCCCTTGCTCTCTAACGACATGCATCTGGGACTGAACGCCCCTGACATCTGGTATGAAGCGGCCCTGCACCTGAAGCCGGCGGCTGCAAACCCTGGGTTTGATGTGGAGGGCTTTACCTTGCCCGGCGTTCCGTTTGTCATTGCCGGCCGCAACCGTTACGTCGCCTGGGGGTTTACGAACTCCGGCGCGGACGTTCAGGATCTGCTGGTGGAGCACCTGCGCAAAACAGGAGACACGATTGAGTACGAACGCCCTGACCGTAGCTGGGCGCCGGTCATTCACCATCCGGAGCTGATCCGGGTCCGCGGGGGGCGCAACCTCCATCTGGATGTCCTCACCACCGAGACAAACATCGGCTCCAGGACGATCCAGACGCCGATCATCAACCCGATCATTGCGCCGCTGAACTCCGGCGACCGCCGTCCTCTAGCCCTGGCCTGGACGGTCTATGACCCCTCCACGCCGGCCACGACCATGCTGCCGATGGACTCCGCCACCGACGCAGCCTCTCTGGTGGCCGCTTTCTCCCACTTCACCACCGTGAGCCAGAACCTGGTCTACGCCGACGCTCACCACATCGGCTACCACCTGCTGGGCTGTATCCCGATTCGCGGCCCTGCCGTTCAGCATCCTCTGCTCCCCGCCGTACCGGCTTCGGCCCAGAACGGCGGCGGTGCTTCCAGTTCTGCCGCAGTGGCGGCCTCTGTCGCGCAACCGGATCTTCCCGGCACGCCGGCCCCCGGCTATCGCATCGGCAGTCCGCTCTCACCCGGCCCGGTGGATGCGCTGGATGCCTCCCAGGCATGGTCCGGCTACATTCCCTACGACCAGCTCCCGTCCGTCCTGGATCCGTCCTCCGGAATCATCGCCACCGCCAACGCCCGCATAACGCCGCCCAACTATCCCTACGCGATCACCCTGGAGTGGACCGACCCCTACCGTGTGGAGCGTATCGACCACCTGTTGCAGGCTCAGATCCAGAGCGGGCGGAAACTGGATGCCGCGGAGATGCTGCGCATCCAGATGGACATTCACTCCGAGTTTGATCTGGTGGTGGCGCAGCGAGTCGCCTACGCTCTGGATCACTCTTCGCTCACCCACCAGGATGCGCGCCTTCTGCAGGCCGCCAATATCCTGCGCGGCTGGGATGGAGACGACAGACGCACCTCCCAGGCCGCCGTCATCACCGCAATGATCGAGCAGGCGCTGTGGCCGATGCTTCTGGCTCCGCAGATCAGCGCCTACGACCAGGCACGTTACCACGTCAAGCTGGACAGTCTGGCGCTGAACCGCACTGTGGCCCTCTATGGCTGGGAGGAGAGCCGCACCGCGCTGGAGTTGATCCTGCAGAATACCCCTGCCCGCTGGCTGCCACCCGCCTTCAGCAACTGGAATGACTTCCTCACCGTAGCCACCGAACGCAGCCTCAACTTCATCCACGCTCCGCAAGACCTCTCCCGGCTCAACTACGGAGCTTCTCATCCGGTCGAGATCGCTCATCCCATCTTCGGCAGCCGCTCCTTCATCAGCCGGCTGCTGGGCGTGGCCACCGGAACCGGACGGCACCCCAACAGCGGCGACCGCACCACCGTGAAGCAGACCGCGCTCCACTTTGGTCCCAGCGAGCGCTTTACCGCCGACCTCTCGAATCCCGACAGCACCCACGCCAACATCACCACCGGGGAGTCCGGCAATCCAGCCAGCCCATGGTTCCTGGATCAGTTCCAGCCTTGGCTGCAAGGCACGACCTTCACTCTGCCGCTGGACCATCCGGCCGTCGCCCACACGCTCACCCTAACTCCCTCGCCATAACGTGTGGCTGAGCGAGATGACCGGCGTCGATTCCCTCGCAGACCTTCAATACTGGCCTGCCTTGGGGTTCCTGCGCATGCCAGGCGGAGGCCCGGAGTCCGAGCGTTTCAGGCTGGACGGCAGAAGCATCACATCCTCCCTTGGCCAGGTAACGTAGAATCTCCACTGAAGATGAACTCTGACGCCCAATCCCTGCTCAGCTCCGGCGCAGCCCTCACCGACGCCGCCCTGGAGCGCCTGCTACCCTCCGCCACGACGGAGCCGACCTCGATTCATCGCGCCATGCGCCACAGTGTCTTTGCGGGCGGCAAACGCCTGCGCCCCATCCTCTGCATGGAGGCCGCGCGCATGGTTGCAGGCGCCGGGCAGACTCCAGCGGGCGGCGCAGAGCTCGGCGCCGCCATTGAGATGGCGCACACGTACTCTTTGATCCACGACGATCTGCCTGCCCTGGATAACGACAACCTGCGCCGCGGCAAGCCCACCTGCCACGTGGCCTTTGGCGAAGCCATCGCCATCCTGGCCGGCGATGCCCTGCAGAACCTTGCCTTCCAGGTGATCGCCGATCTCCCCGCCCCCCCGGCCACGGTCGTCGCCATTCTGCGCGACTTTGCGCCGGCGATTGGCACCGGGGTGGGATCCCCGAGCGAGATTCCACCGGGCATGATCGGCGGCCAGGTGGTGGACATCGAATCCGAGGGCCTTCCTCCCACCGCGGAGCTGGTGGAACGCATCCACCGCGCCAAGACCGGAGCGCTGCTGACCAGCAGCATCGTATGCGGCGGATTGCTCGGCCTGGCGCATGCGCCCCAGGCGTATCGGGAGATGGACTGCACCGAGCGCCTGCGCAGCTTCGGCAAGAACTTCGGCCTGGCCTTCCAGATCATCGATGACATCCTGGACATGACCCAGACCTCGGCAGAGTTGGGCAAGACCGCCGGCAAGGACCTCACCGCCGTGAAGGCCACTTGGCCGGCCGTCTATGGTATTGAGCGCTCCAGAGCGGACGCGGACGCGCTGATCGCCGATGCCTTTGCCGCCCTGGAACCCTTCGCAGAGGCCGGGAATCCGCTCAAAGCGCTGGCGCGCTTCTGCGTGGAGCGGAGAAACTAGGGAAAGATCGAGCGCCTCAACTCAGAGATTCCGGAGTTCCAGGCATGGGCTTGGACGGATGATGGACGGGCTCTTCCGATTGTCTCTTTTACCCTTGGCTCAAGACACTACCCTTATGCCTCTACGCCCTCGCCATTACGTTCTGCTGGCCGTTATCCTCTGCCTCTTCGTCTACAACATCCTTCGTCATCGCCGCTATGAACAGGAGATGCGCTCGCTCTCTGCGCAGTCCGCACCGGTGATCGTCCACCCACAGCGGCTGAACACGCCGGCATGGGCGGCCTTCGATCAACTGGCCAGCCTGCGCGACGCCTCCGCCGCGGAGTACGATCCGGCACTCAAGAACCTGAGGACCCTTATGCCTTTGGATCCAAATCAGGGAGACGGACATATTCAGGACATCCAGGGATGCCTCACCTGGCTGGAGTACTACCGCCATGGACACGCCCTGAACAACCCTGATGGACAGATGAAGGCTCTCGCGCTTCACCACATCGAAGACTGCGTAAAGTACCACCAGGCGACCCAGGAGTAGGCCGAATCAGGCGGCGAAACGCGATCCCTGCACGGCTGAGCCAAGGCTTCCGCCGTGCAGGGGACGCGCTCGTTTCAGACACTCTCCGGATTTCGTTTTACAAATTTCGTTTAGAAGCTGAAGTTGGCCTGCAGGTCGATACTCCGATTCGACGCCGGCGAGCTGAAGATTCCGCCGGCCAGCGAAGTCGAGCGGTTGAAGAGCGGCGAGTCCAGCATCCCGACCGGGGCTGCCAGGTTCACATGGTTCAGCACGTTGTGCGACATCACGGAGAAGGTGAGCGAGTACTTGCGTGGAACGGCCTGGTCCAGCCGCGGCGGGCCATTGCCGCCGCTGAGACCGCCGGGTCCCAAG
>JAKAQS010000157.1 GCA_021819585.1 Acidobacteriota bacterium | reverse complement strand
CGTGGCTGCGGGTGAAGCACTTCGCGGATGACCCCGAGCTCGCGGTCCAGAAGATGGCTCCGGCGTTTGAGGTGACCGCTCTGGATGGATCCAGGTTCAACCTGGATGCAATGGCCGGCAAGGTGGTCTTGATCGACTTCTGGGCAACCTGGTGCGGCCCTTGCAAACAGGACCTGCCGTACTTGAAGAAGATCGCCAGGGAGTTCGCCGGCCAGCCGCTGGTGATGATCAGCGTAAGCCTGGACTCCAATGCGGCAGCCTGGAGGGAGTTCGTACAGAAGAACGAGATGACCTGGTTGCAGTATCGGGATGAGGACCACGAGCTTGCCCGTGAGTTTGGGGTCACCTCCATTCCGCACTACTTCACCATCGACTCCGATGGGGTGTTGACCTCGGAGTCGATCGGCAGTGGATCCAATATCGAAGGCAGGTTGCGAAAGCTGATTGCCAAGGCCGAACAAGCCGGCCAGGAGCGGGCTGCCGCCGCACCCACCGCGCCGCGGACGCCTTGACGCGGCTTGCGAGTTTTCTGAGTTTCCGTATCGCGCCGTCACTGCGGGACGCCAGCCGCCGCCTTCTCGTATGTGTTATCTCCAAGGACACGTCTTGACGCATGGCCTCTATTTTGGGGTAGATTCTGTTCAACGTTGAAGGAGCGCCGAGTCTGGAAGCTTCGTTCGAAGACTCGCGGGCGATTCGCGCGGCTCATGCGCAAACTCCGCAGGCTCCGCACCGCACCGATCCGATCCCAGCCTGGGCCGAGCGAAGGCGATCATCCGGTCAACTTTGAGAAATATTCAGTGCGGCAAGCCGCACACTCCAGTAAGAGGCTGCGGACCGGCCATGCCTTGCCGCCGCCGCAGTGCGGGCAGCGAAACCCCCTCCGGTCATCGCAAATGCGCAAGATAATCTCTACGGGCTGCCTCGGTCGAGAACGCGGCCTCCAGCTCTAACAGATTGCGCGGGTACTCCTCCATCCTGCCCGCAGACTACCTATTGGCGTCACCTGAGCCAAGCAGATACCCGGCAATTGCCTTATCGGGCAAAAAGCCGCCGGCCGGGGAAGAATCTCTTCGCCGGCCGGCGGGCAGGTTGCTGTGCGGGATCTGTTCGGATCCCTCCATCTTAGAAGGACTCGCTGATGGTGAAGCGGAAGGTCTTGCGTGGCTCCCGCAGAACGTAATCCGCTCCGTAATATTGCAGAGCCTGCTGGTAGGTATAGGCTGCCGCGCCTGGCTCGGTGGCGAACGGGAAGAAGTCCTTGAAGCACTCCTGGGATGTGCCCGAGCATGCCGAACCGCTGGGAGCGACGATCTCCTGCGGTATCGCCCTGAACAGCCGCATCGGGTTGTAGGCGTAGTAGATCTGGAACGGCGCATTGATGATCGGCATCAGCACCTGTAGATAAAGACCTGTGGACATGCGGGGAACGATGTTGGTATGAGGCACGTCCTTCAGGAACTCAGAGTAAGGCGGCAGTTGATAGCCTTGCAGACACTCCCCATTGACCACCTCTGGGCAGCCGTAGGTGGGGCTGTTGATGGTTGAGAGGCCTTCGGGGCTCATCATCAACTGGTGTGGCTCCAGGTTCATGGTGAGACCAAAGTCATCGAAGATCGCAAAGGTGATCTGATTGATGATCGGGAAGCGATACTCCAGGTTCACGATGGCGGAGGTATCGCCACCGATCGGCGCCAGACGGTAGATGGGCAGCGGAATCTGAACATCGCCCAGAGCCTGGTCGGTCGGGTCACGGGGGACGCCGGTTCCATCCGGATTGGTCAGGTTGAACATCACCTTGGTGGGCATGAAGGTATAGGGCGAGAGGGAACGGATGTCGAAGCCGCGCAGATCGTTCTCGCCGCCGTTGTAGATGCGGGAAAAGGGAGGCGCCACCTGGCCGCCAAAGCCGGAGATATTGGCTAGCTGAAACCGATAGGCAAAGACGTTGTGGCCTTCTTTGTTGATCCTGATTCCCTTCATGGGGAAGAACTGCCGCCAGGCAACCACAGGAGAATAGTACTTCGTGTTGCCGCCCATGCCCGCAAATTGGATGGCAACGCTCAGATCCTTTCCGTTATGAGGACCAATGGGGCGATCCAGGGTGCTGAAGCTGAAGCTGGGCGTAAGGACGGAGGTGACGATGCCGTTCAACTGGTTCGGACCCTCGATGCCCGAGCGGAAGGCCAGAGTCTGGAAGACGCTGAGCGTGTTCTGGTTGAACGTGGTGATGCCGGAACTGGACCAGGAGTAGGCGACGCCAATGCGCGCCACGCCGGTGCGGCGGAAGAGCGTGCGCAGCGCTTCCGTGGTTTGCACCGTCAGGCCCTTGGCCGACTGATTGAAGTTGTTCAGCAGCGACTGCTCGGCCGTGGCCAGGTTTTGATTGGCGCCGGTCACCGAGTAGCTCTTGGAAGGATTGAAATCCGTCTTGCGGTCGAAGACCTGAACGCCCAGCGAGATCGGCTTGTTGCGCAGATAGGGCTCGGTGAAGCCGAAGCTGAGATTGCGCTCCAGGTCGCCGATGTTGGCGGTGACGTTCAGCGTCTCTCCAAAGCCAAGGAAGTTGTTGGTTGCGTAGTTTACCCCCAGGAAGGAGCCGGAGAGTCCGCTGACGCCGCCATTGATGCCGATGGAGTTCTTGCCCTTCTCATGGAGCTTGATGAGCAGGTCAACCGTGCCCGCGTCGGTGTTCTGTTGCGTCTCCACGTCCTGGTCGGTCTTCAGGGTATCGAAGTAGTCCAGTTGGTTCAGACGCATCAGGGAGAGGTCGACAAGGCGGCTGTTGTACACCTGGCCCTCTTGAATGAGCATTTCGCGCCGGATGACGCGGTCCCGCGTCAGCGTATTGCCGGTAAACTCGATGCGCGAGACGTAGAACTGCTTGCCTTCATCGATGTCGACGTTCAGGTAGATCAGATGCTTGGCCTCGTCGATTCGTGGAATCGGAGTCGGCACCATGTTGATATAACCGCCCTCGCCGTAGGCTTTCTTCAGATTATCGATGCCTTTGGCAAAGAGTCGTGCGTTGAACCATGTGCCGTCAGCCTCTGGAAATAGCGCGCGCAGGGCCTTGGCGTTGCGGTAGGACTTGTTCCCGGAAAAGGTGATTCCGCCCAGACGGTAGCGCTCGCCCTCTTCGATGGGGATGACGATATCCACACGCTTGCCCTTGGAGGGGCGCAGGGTGAATGGGTCGATGCCGCCCGCGTTGCGGACATGGGTCCGGGGCTCGCCGGTGATGGCCTTGAAGTAGCCCTTGTCGCGGTAGGCTTCACGCACGCGATCCGCGTCCTCATCCAGCTTGCTGGCATCATAGGTGCGCGGGAACAGGTCTTCAAAGATGATTGAGTGCGGAATCCCGATCGGCTTCAGGTTCGCCATCGCTGCCACCAACTGACGGTGGGAGAGCGCATGGTTGCCGGTGAAGGCGATTTTGCCCACCTTCACCGTGGGGCCTTCCTTGACGACGAAGGTGAGCGCGACCCGCGCCGGAGGAATCGTCTTGACCTCGGTCTTGATGGTGGCGAACTGATGGCCGTGCTCTCCGAGCATCTCCTGGAGCACCACTTCGGCGTGCTTTACCCGCGTACGGTCAAACTGGCTTTCGACGTTCAGGCCGACGTGTTCCTTCTTGAGCCGGTCCATCACGTCGGAGGCCGTGATGGAGCTCAGGCCCTTGTAGTTGATCTCGCTGATGGTGGGCTTCTCGCGCACATACACCAGCAACTGCAGGCATCCCTTGCCCTCCACCTTCTCAATCCGCACGGTATCGAAGTAGCCGGTGTTCCATAGCGAATTGAAGTCGCGCTCCACGACCGAAGGGTCATAGACATCGCCGGCGTGGCTGAAGAGCCGTGCGACGATCGATTCCTTGGGGATACGCCGGTTACCGATCACTTCCACCGGGCAGAGAATCTGCGGCGCCGAAGCTGCGGAGAACGGAGGGGAGACCTGGACTTGCGCTGCGGCCGTGGCGGGGTTGACCGGCGCCAGCAGGATGGCCAAAGCAGCCAGACCCGCCGCAACACCCAGACGGGAGAAACTCCAGCCTCGGGCAGGGTTTACGACACGATTCAGGCCGGAGCGGCTTTGGCCAAAGCCAAGGATGCCCATTCGGCTCGAGCGCGTGCGCACAGGCTGGGACAAACACTTCATGGAGCTTGCGCTCACTCGGATTCCGGTAAAAATAACCACACCCTCACTGCTCTTTGAATCTGTCCAAGCTGGTTGGACATGTCAGTTGATACCAGCACTGCGAAACACCAAGGTAGAGCTTTGATTATAGGCGACTGGAAGCAGCCCATGCGAACCCAAACTGCCGTCCGAACCAATTAATGGGAGAACTTCTGGGCCTTAATGGGAGAACTTCTGGGCCGCCGGGCGTGGAACCGGAAGGCTCCGAACCCCACCGAGCACCCTTCCCCTGCCCATTTCTCGAAAAAGCCGCATTTCCGGCCCTTGGTTGCGGTCTCGCAGTTCGCTCCTGGGGGCTTGCCAATCCCAATGGGCAGTCCCCAGGCTGCGGGAGGGTAGGATTTCGTCAAGTCTACGCCTCCGTGGCGAGCGCTAACGCCGGCTGTACGGTTGGGTGACCGCGAGCAGGTTGGCGCCCTTCAAAAAGCGGGCCAATGCGGAGGCCAGACGCGGCTCCATCACGCCGGCCGGGGTCATCGCGTCCAGGCTCTCCACCTTCAGCATCACGGGAATTGGGCGCGCTCGGCCGCTCTCCAGCGGCAACCCCCGATGCGGCTCAGCGTAGATCAAAGTCAGATTCCGGCTGGTTCCCGAGTACTGCCGGCAGGCCCCATGGTCGCAGACGGTGGAGGCCTCCAGTTCCTGAGTGGCGCCGTCATTGTACGTGGCGACGGTCAGATCGACCTCGCCGCCGGCAGTCTGGACCTCCATCTGGCCGCGCCAGGTGGGATCCTCTCCCCGCGCCAGATGGCATACCTCGGCATCATGGACGCTCTGCGGCGACACGCCCAGCATCACGTGCAATTCCGTACCGCCATTCCCGGCGGGCTTCGCGTAATCGCCCCAGGTGTAAACCAGCACGCCGAACTGGGTCTCCTTCCAGGTGCGCTGCAGGGTGTAGGCGCCCACCTGCGCGGGCAGCACGGGCTCCGGTTGGGCCGCCTTCCAGGCCGCCTCAAGATGGTGCTGGTGTGCGGCGTCCACCCCGAAGATGGCTCCCATCGCCAGCACAACGGCTACTTGCGCCCCTATCGTGGCCAGCCCGCCGGGCCGCTGTGCCCCTTCTGCCCCGCTCGCCGGGTGGGCAACGGCGTTCTCGGGGTCCAGATCCCCGCGCAGCTTGTTGGCTACGCTAAAGAAGATCGCCAGGGCGCAGGCGAACAGGCAGCCACCGATGACGTAGTCCGCGGTCTTCGCGTGGTGCTGCATGCACGGGTAGGGAAGGGCGAGCTTGTAATACACCACCAAAAGGCAGAGCCTGAGGAAGTTGAACAGGTATCCCAACAGCACCGCGCCTGCCACCACAGGGGCGCACACATACCAGCGAAAGCGGTAGAGATAGCTCACCACGACCGCTGCCAGGCCGAGAGTTACGGCTCCGCGTATGCCATTGCACCCGGGTGCGATGAACATGCCGAAATCCGGGGTGAACATCAGGCGCAGCTTGTCCTGGGTAAGTTGCTCTCCCAGAGCGTGGGCCCAGGCCCGGGCCACCATGGCCGAGGCATGTTGCAGGGGCAGATCCACCCAGGTGCTGAAGCTCTGCGGCACGGGGATCACCGCGCCCATCAGCAGCACGGGAAACCAAGCCGCCCTGAGCAGCCGCTTGCCTCCGAAGAGCAGCACCATGGCCGCGGCGTAGAGCACAGCCACCAGAGGCAGCGGCGGAAGCTCCAGCAGCCAGTGCCGGCGTACGGTCACGATCAGCATCATCTGGCTGCGCAGAAAGACGAGGGCGGCAGTGGCTGCCAGCAGGGCAACGCCCCACCAGGAACCATCGCACTCCCAGTTCTTGGCCCGCCAGGCGCGCAGAATCAGCAGATAGCAGACCAGAGGCACGGCCATGCCCATCGATTTGAGGTCATCGGTGGTCCAAACGCCGATCAGCGACTGGACAGTGGGCCAGATGGTCAAAAGTCCCGCAGCCGCGCAAATCGTGGCCACGGCGGCGATTCCGGCGGAGTGTCGGGAAGCCGTTTCCATAGGGCTCATGGTCGCAGACCAGGCCGGCGAAGGCAATCCGGGAGTGGTTTCAGAGTTCGCTTCCGGGCAGAGAGTGAAGCCCACGTTGATCCACGGGTCCGGCCTGATCGCGGCCACCTGGCAAGGCTCGCTTGGGCCGCATGGCGGCTATTTCCAGGGATCGTTGCTCTTGGTTCGCCGTGCCCGCAGCCGGGTTCGCAGGGAGGAGATGAAGTATGCGCCGCCCGCCAGACCGGCAAGAATCAGAGTGGGATTTTCGGGCGAGTCCTCACAACCACCCTGAGCGCAAGCGGGGACCGCAACCAGCAAGGCGACTGCGAGAGTGGTGAGCAGAAGGGTCTTCTTCATACAGGGAGATCCTATTTCCGCCGCGACCCTTGGGGCCCATGGCTGTACAGCGATGAGGTCAGTTCCGCCGATCCGAAGCACGGATCGAACTTCTATTTCAGGGCGGGACAAGGTCTATCTGCGTCGAGGATATCGTCGGCAGAGGCGAAAGTCAACGATTCCAGGTGTCAAAGTAGTGCCCCCGATACGGTTGCAACGATGCCACGGCGAATGAAAGATCCACCATCTGCTTCCCAGGCATCTGGGATGCCCGCGCTGTAAAATCAGGGTTACGGGGAAGCTGTATGGAGGTTGCGGGCTGAGGAGACCGCCTCATCTCCGGTCAGCCTCCGGTTTCGTTGGGCAGGCCTGCGCGGTTGGTGGCCTTTCCGTCGAAATCCCCCAAATCTTCTGTAGCAAGGCCGTGCCGGGGCGACCGGCAGATTTCAGGAGGTGATCAATACCATGGCATCGACGATGACAGGGATGGAGGGTCTTTCCGGCGTATACGAAGGCATCAAGGCGCGCATGAACAAGTCCGTGGAAGACTTCCGCGCCCACCTGGTGAGTGTCCGTACCGGCCGCGCCTCGGTCCATATGCTGGACGGCATCAAGGTTGACTACTATGGTACCGAGACGCCAATTTCTCAGGTAGCCCAGATCACAACCCCCGAAGCCAGCCTGATTCTGGTGCAACCCTGGGAGCCGCATCTGGTTCCACTCATCGATAAGGCCATCCGTAGCAGTCAGCATGGGTTCAACCCCATGCACGATGGCAAGATCGTGCGCGTGCCCATCCCTCCCATGACCGAGGAGCGCCGCAAGGAGACGGTGAAGCACCTGGCAGGCATGGCGGAAGAGCACAAGACGACCATCCGCAATATCCGCCGCGAGGGCAATGAGGCCGTCAAGAAGGCAGCCAAGGACAAGCTGATCTCGGCCGATGATGAGAAGCGCGCCAACGCCGAGATCCAGGAACTCACCGACGCCGAGATCAAGCGCCTCGACGAGTTGTTCCGCGCCAAAGAGAAAGAGATCCTGACCATCTGAATGGGGCGAAGGCGATTTCAGTTTGCGGGGCGTGCGATCGCGGGCGTGAGGCGGCGTCTTTCTGGGTAAAGACGATGCTCCGTGAACCCGCCGATCGAGGCCGAGGAGTTGGAGTATACCTGCGCCGAAGATGCATCCGGCCGTCGAACCGGCCGGGAGATCCTTTCTGCTTCCTCCTTTGCCACAGTGACAGCTCTGGTTTTCTATGACTCTGCTGCGGCTCGCGGTTCGAGTCTCCGCTCCAGCACCGCGTCGGCCACGGCGGCTGCCTCGCGGCCGTCCTGGAGATCATGCACCCGCAGGATGTGCGCGCCGGCCAGAATGGCCGTAACGTTTCCCGCCACTGTGGCGATGCGCCTGGCCTCGCGGATCGTCGCAGCGCCGCTCTGGAGGGGGTGGACCACTTCGCCCAGGAAGCTTTTGCGGGAGAGCCCCACCAACAGTGGGCGGCCCAGCGCATGCAGCCGTCCGAGTCCGGCCAGCAGGTCAAAGTTCTCCCGGCCACGCTTGCCGAAGCCCAGGCCCGGGTCGATCACCATCCGTTGGCTGCGAATCCCGGCGGCCTCAGCCTGTGCCAGGCGCTCGCACAGCCCCTCCAGAACCAGTGGAACCAACTGATGGCTGTGCAGTTTTGGCAGCGAGCCCCATTCACCCGGCCGGCCGCGGGTATGCATCAGAACCAGGCCGCATCCGCTCTGCGCCACTGCCTGCGGCATCAACGGATCCCATTGCAGTCCGGAGACATCGTTGATAATCTCAGCTCCGTGGCGCGCCGCAGCCTGCGCTGTTGCCGCGTGGTAGGTGTCCACAGAGACAACGGCATCGGGCCGCTCCCGCAGCAGCCGGTCCAGAACCGGCAGAATCCTCGCCTGCTCCTGCTTGCTGCTAACGGGCGTCGCCTGTGGCCGGGTGGACTCAGCTCCCAGGTCCACAATATCGGCTCCGGCATCCACGGCCTTCACCGCCGCGGCTACCGCGCGCTCCAGCGCCTTCGGACCTGGATCCAAGGGATGGGGAGCGTGGCCCTGAAGCCGTTCCTCACCGCCGAGCAAGCCATCTCCGGAGAAGCTGTCCGGAGTCAGATTCAGGATGGCCATGAGCAGCGTACGTTGTCCCAGGGCCAGCTTGCGCGTGCGCAGTTGCCAAAAAAGGTGCGGTCTGGAGTCGCCAGGATGCATCGGATCGGTTTGCGTCCAGTCTAGAGCACTCTTCAGTTGTCGGATTGGTGACGAGGGGCGAGAGAGGTCCGATGGCAGCTCCATCGGAATCTGATTTTTCCAAGCCGGGACTGGTGCAGAGGGGCCGACTGTTGACGCTCATTAGAAGTGTCCCCTGGCACGCTCAATAGAAATGTCCCCATTTACTAGCCTCCGAAAGAGGAGGAGGCAGAATGGGGCGGACGGGAATGAGCGACAAGGAAGTGCATCGCATT
>JAKAQS010000156.1 GCA_021819585.1 Acidobacteriota bacterium | reverse complement strand
CTTTTCAAAAGGGCGCTTCGATCAGGGACGTGGAAGAGCTGGAAGAGATCCTGAGCGAGCCATCGGAAGCGACGGTACGCGATCTTTCGTCCGTGAAGGGCGATATCGTCATCCTTGGCGTGGGCGGCAAAATGGGACCTACGCTAGCGCGCATGGCCAAGAAAGCCTCCGAGCGGGCAGGGATTGAACGCCGCGTGATCGGGGTCGCGCGGTTCAGCGTGCCGGACCTGCAGGCAAGGCTGGAGTCATGGGGCGTGGAAACGCATGTTGCCGATTTGCTGGACCCGGAGGTATACAGCAGCCTCCCGGATGCGCAGAACACCGTGTTCATGGCAGGCAGAAAGTTTGGCTCAAACGGGCAGGAGTCATTGACCTGGGCTATGAACACCTACCTGCCCGCTCTGGTTTGCGAGCGCTACCGGGACAGCCGTATGGTGGTGTTCTCCACCGGCAATATCTACGGATACTGCCCGGTGGCTTCGATCGGATCGGATGAGGACGATCTTCCGCATCCGGTGGGCGAGTATGCCATGAGTTGCCTGGGGCGCGAGCGCATCTTTGAGTATTTCAGCCGCAAGTACGACATTCCCATGACATTCGCCCGCGTTTACTACGCCGTTGAAATGCGTTACGGAACTCTGGTGGATCTGGCGCGCATGGTGTGGGAAGAACGTCCGGTTCCGTTGACAATGGGATATCTGAACGCGATTTGGCAGGCCGACGCCTCATCAATGAGCCTGCGCTCTCTGCTTCGTGCGTCGACCCCTCCGCTGGCGCTGAACATCACCGGCCCAGAACTGCTGCGAGTGCGCAGGGTCGCTGACGAATTTGGCGCATTGCTCGGCAAACCGGTTCACTTTGACGGCGTGGAAGCCGGCGATAGTGTGTTGGGTAACTCCGAAAGAGCTGTACACCTGTTCGGTTATCCGCAGGTTGGCGTGCGCGACATGATGATTTGGATCGCCGATTGGGTGAAAACAGGCAAAGACAGCTTGGGAAAACCAACACATTTTGAAGATCGCAGAGGGAGTTTTTAGGCCGCTATGCGCGGGGACGAGCGATGACCAAGAAGCTGGAGCTCGAAAAGTTGGGTGAGCTGCTGAACCGGGGTGCGGTGATTCCCGCGCATCCACTTGCTTTGACGGAGCAGCGCAGGCTCGACGAGAGACGGCAGAGGGCATTGACACGTTACTATGCCGAGGCCGGCGCCGGAGGTATGGCGATCGGCGTGCATACCACGCAGTTCGCCATACGCGATCCGAGGGTTGGCCTGTTCGAGCCCGTACTGCAACTGGGCGCGGAAGAGATGGATCGCGCAGACTGCAATCGAGAAGATCCGCTGATCCGAATTGGCGGTATATGCGGCGAAACGGGCCAGGCTGTAAGGGAGGCCGAGCTGTTGGCCAGGCTTGGTTATCATGCGGGATTGGTGAACCTTGGCGTGCTGCGGGAAGCCGGCGACTCAGCTCTGATCCGCCACTGCCGTGCGGTCGCCGAGATCATTCCGGTGATGGGGTTCTATCTGCAGCCCGCCGGCGGCGGGCGCCTGCTTTCCCACTCCTTCTGGCGCCAATTTGTCACCATCGACAATGTGGTAGCGATCAAAATCGCGCCGTTCAATCGTTATCAAACACTCGACGTGGTGCGCGCTGTCGCAGAGTCGGGGCGGGAGATCGCGCTCTATACCGGCAATGACGATAACATCGTCATGGATCTTGTCACCCCATATGTCTTTGAAGCCGGCGGAGAGCAGAGAGAGAAGCGCATCGTTGGAGGGCTGCTGGGACATTGGGCCGTGTGGACCAGCAGCGCCGTGCATTTGCTGCAAGAGTGCCGCGCGGCTTCCCATGCAACCGAAATCTCGAAAGGTCTGTTGCGTAAGAGCGTGGAAGTCACTGATAGCAATGCGGCATTTTTCGACGTGGCGAACCAGTTTGCCGGCTGCATCGCCGGCCTGCATGAGGTACTGCGCCGTCAGGGGCTCCTCAAAGGGCTTTGGTGCCTGGATCCAAAGGAGATTCTCAGCCCGGGACAAAAAGAAGAGATCGATCGCGTGTATGCAGCTTACCCGCATTGGAATGACGACGAATTTGTCCAGCAGCATTTGGACCGATGGCTTTCGGCGTAGACGACATAAAGTGAGCGGATTCGGGTTTAACGCGAAGATGCAGCATTTTTGCTATGCCGCCATTTTTGCCGCGCCCAATTTGGGCAGCAGTGGCTTGGAGTCTGCAACGAGTGGCACTAGACGCTTCCAGCAATGAAGAGGAGGGAAAAGATGAAGAGTTCGAGGACAAGGAAGGCTCAGCGGAGCTGGGAGACAGTGATCCGAGCTACAACGGCGGCGCTGCTCGGGCTGAGCGGCTTGGTTTGCCGGGCGCAGATCGGCGCTGGCGCAACGCTGGAGCCGGCTTCAGCGCCACTGCAGATTCACGGCAAAGAGTTTCTTCTGCGGGGGAAGCCCTTTCAGATCCTCTCTGGCGAGATTGAATACGCTCGGATTCCGCGGGCAGACTGGCGCGACCGGTTGCGCAAGATCCGGGCGATGGGTTTGAACACCATTACCGTCTATGTCTTCTGGAACCTCCATGAGACGAGCCCGGGAGTCTTTGATTTCAGTGGCCAGAAGGATGTTGCGGAGTTTCTTCGCGAGGCTCAGCAGGAGGGGCTTTATGTGGTGCTGCGGCCAGGCCCCTACGTGTGCGCTGAGTGGGATCTGGGTGGCTATCCTGCATGGTTGTTGAAGCAGAGTCAGACGCCGGGCTCCCAGGCGCCGGCAGTCGTATTGCGCAGTTCGCAGCCGGCGTATCTGGCCGCCGTGCGGCGCTGGATGAACCGGCTCGGCCAGGAGTTGGCTCCGCTCCAGGCCAGCCGCGGCGGTCCGATTCTTGCCGTGCAGGTGGAGAATGAGTACGGCTCGTTCGAGGTACACCAGGACGGCCCGGCGTACCTCGATCAGGTGCTGAAGATCGTCCGCGATGCAGGATTTCGGCAGTCGTTGCTCTATACCGCCGATGGCGGCGAAGAGCTTGCGGATGGCTCGATTCCAGGCCTGCTCGCAGGGATCGACTTTGGCACCGGCGATGAGCAGCATGAAATCCCCTGGTTGCAGAAGTTTCAACCGAATGCTCCGGTCTACATCGCGGAGTACTGGGATGGCTGGTTTGATCACTGGGGGGAGAAGCATCACACCGCAAGTGCCGAAGTGGAGGTGCGCGAGGTGCGCAAGGCGATCGAAAAAGGCTACTCGATCAGCCTGTATATGGTGGACGGAGGAACGAGCTTCGGCTGGATGAACGGGGCCAACTGGGACAACGGAAGATATGAGCCGGATGTCTCCAGCTACGACTACGACGCGCCCATTGATGAGGCAGGACGGCCACGGGCCAAGTACTTCGCCCTGCGGTCAATGATCGCTGAGGCCACCCATCGAACGCTGCCGCCAGTACCCTCTTCAGCATCGATGCTCAAGGGCATCAAGCTGGCGCTGACCCGCTCGCAGTCGCTATGGGCGGTTCTTCCCCGCGCCGTCAGCGACTCTGCTCCTCGGTCGATGGAGGAACTCGGACAGAGCTATGGTGACATCCTATACAGGACGACGATCGCCCCGGGGACGGCGAATGCCAATGCAGGGAAAGGAGCGCAGCCCGAAGACGTCTTGCAACTTGATCGCTTGCACAGTTATGCGCGCGTCTATCTCGACGGCAACTTACAAGGTGTCATCGACCGCAGGCTGGGGCAGAAAGAACTGCGTCTCTCCGCGCATCCGGGACAACGGCTGGATCTGCTGGTGGAGAACTCCGGGCGGATCAACTTCACGGCCAGGATACGGGGAGAGCGGGCCGGAGTGCTGGGAGAGGTCCGTCTGGGCGGCAGACCGCTGCGGGGGTGGAAGATGATGCCGTTGCCGCTGGATGAGCCGCCAGCAAGTGGTTACACCGAGCACGGCTGCAAGCTGGGCCCTTGCTTCTATCAGGGAACCCTGAAGCTCAGCGCCGTGGGAGATACCTTTCTCGATACCGAGTCGCTGGGCAAGGGAGTTGTTTGGGTCAACGGGCATCTGCTAGGCAGGTTCTGGGACATTGGTCCCATGGGGAGCCTGTACCTTCCCGGAGCGTGGCTGCATCCGGGCGAGAATACTGTGGTGGTGATGGATTGGAATGGGGAAGAGGCGGCGATGGTCAGTTTGGACGATCACCCGGATTATTTGCAGCCGCGAACAGAGAGTAACGAGGGGATTACCAAAGCGGAGAAGTAAGGATTGTATCGGGTGAAGGGGACATCTCCCCCAGGGTCTGTTACTGTGTCAGCGCCGGTGCAAAAATCCCCACAGTGCCGGTTGAAAAATCTCCTACTCCCTGGGCGGAGTCAGCCGGCCTGATTCTGGAAGCAGAGGAGGGCCGCATGTGCTTAGGAGGAGAGACGTGGATGAGATCACCGATGCAAAGCGGACGAATTACATTGCGCGGGACGCGGCGCCGACGGCCGGCTTTGGGGTGCGAATCAGGAGTAAGACGGTGGCGGTGGCGAAGATCGGGAGCAGCCCCGCCGCAAGAAACGCGGGAGCGTAAGAAAAGCGGTCAACGATGGCCCCGACGGCGAGAGTGAAGATGGTGCTGACGATGCCTGCCGCCAGGCCGCTTAGCCCGGTAACAGTACCCACGACATCCTGCGGAAAGAGGTCAGAAGGGAAGGTGAGTCCCATGGTCGACCAGCTTGCATAGCCCCAAAGTGCTACGCAGATCAGAGCCAGTGCTAGGTATACGCTGTGTACCCGCGAAGCCGGAATGCCTGCAAGGATGGGTAGACAACTTACAGCGCAAACCCCTAGGCGCGCGCGCACGACGGAAACTCCGCGGCGAATGCAGAGCCCGGAGATCCAGCCTCCGGTAAAATTGCCGAGATCGGCGGCAATGAATGGGATCCAGGCAAACGCTGCAATCGCCTTTAGGCTGAAACCGCGGGCATCGCTTAAGTATTGCGGAAGCCAGAAGACGTAGAACCACCAGATTGGGTCGGTGAGCGCGCGACCCAGGACAATTCCCCAGACATTGCGGCTGCGGGCCAGTTCAGCCCACTTTCTGATCCCTCTTGTCTCCGAATGAGCTGCCGCATCCATTCCTTCTCGAATGAGCGCCAACTCTGGAGCTGTCACGCGGGGATGACGATCGAGCGGATGGTAGACGCGCAGCCAGAGCATAAGCCAGATCAGCCCGAGCGATCCAGAAAAGGCAAAAGACCAGCGCCAGCCAACGGTCAAGGCGATCCAGGGAATGGTAAGCGCCGCCAGCGCTCCGCCGACGCTGGAACCGCTGTCGAAGATCGCTACCGCCAGGCTACGTTCCTGGCGGGGGAACCACTCGGCCACGGCTTTGCTCGCTCCAGGCCAGTTAAAACCCTCGCCCATGCCGAGCAAAAATCGAAAGATCGCGAAGCCTGCGACGGAGCTCGCCAGACCTGTGAGAAGACTCATGGCCGACCACCAGGCGGCGGCCATTGCGAGGCCGATGCGTGTACCAGCCCAATCGAGCACGACTCCGCCGAACAGCCAGGTCAGGGCATAGGAGAACTGAAAGGCTCCGAGAATCATGCCCAGGTCAGTGTGGCTGAGATGAAACTGCCGTGAAAGCATGGGCGCCAGCACGGAAAAGGTTTGCCGGTTCACATAGTTGATCACCGTGGAGCAGAACAGTGTCCATACAATCCACCATCGCGTTCTTCCCGGGCGGATTTTAGCGCCACTCCCCGCTGTCATCTGTTGGGTATCGCTCAATTGGTTCACTACGGCTCTCTGCCAATGGCCGGCGCTCTAGCATTTTCAGTGTTGATGGGTACTCCCGAGACGAGTTGCAGCGGCGCCTTCACTCCACCCCGGCAGGTAAACCTGCCGGAGACCCCAGATCTTGTGAAAATACATATCGAAGTCGAGGTGTCACCGTACCCCTCCACTGAAGACGATCTGGGGAAGGGCAAGCTGGGTAGATGCTGATTCTGGAAGTAAAGGTATTCAACAACATTCACTGGAATACGAAAGTTGTTCCCTTGGCAGTATCGCACAGGAAGGCCATGCCGACTCGTCCCATTTCCCGGTTCTTCGCAATACAGTCTAAGCAAGGCTGGTTCTACAAGGTATCGTGAGGGTGGCTCTTTTCGTAGAGCTTGTTCGATCAATAGGTTCGGCTTCAAGACAGGCTTCAAGCCAAGCATTTGTCGAGGCTGGCTGAATCTAGTTCAATTGAAAGGCGAGGAACGACCGATTCGAATTGCTAACGGATGCGCAGTGGCCGGTGATTGAGCCGTTATTGCTGGAGTTCAAGCGTGGCCGGGATAATCGAGGTCGTCCTTGGGCATCGAACCGCAACTGCCTGGGAGACATTCTCTGGGTTCGTTGGACTGCGGAGGCCTGGTGGCTTCTCCCCGACAAGTATCCATCACCGGCGAGCTGCCGGCGGCGTTTGAAGCGGTTAGGAAGAGCAAAGTGTTTGGCTCGACGACTGGCGGACATTACTGAGGGCCTTGGAGGGGAAGGACTACCGCGCTGGTGGTGACAATGGCGCCTTCCAAGGAAAGGATCCGCGGCGCTTTGGGCACGACCGTAATCTCGTTCGTTTTGCCGCCGGTTTTGACATCCTGCGTATTGTTATGATGAGATTCTTGGTTAGCGTATTGCTTCCTTTTTCTTTGCACCTGGCAGGTTCAGGCTGTTCCATGCATCCATCTATAACTTCCTTGGAGTCTTATGACAAAACGAGAAGCCGTCACGACTGCATCCACTCCGCCACCCAGCCAGATGCTCGTTGATGAACGCCGGCAGCATATTTTATCTCTCATTCATACGCATGGAAAGGTTCTGGTTGGCGAACTTTCCAGGACGCTGAACATCTCACAGATCACTATCCGCAAAGATCTCGATCAACTGCAAGCGCAAGGACTCATTCGACGCAGTCATGGCGGCGCCCTGCGCCTGCAGTCTGGGGCGCTGATCGATCCCACCTTGCAAGAAAAGCAAAAGCAACATTCTCCCGAGAAGGAGCGGATTGCGGCGGCGGCTGCCAAAATGGTCCAAGAGGGCCAATGCATCATGCTTGATTCTGGAACTACAACGACAGCCGTGGCGCATGCGCTCAGGCAGTTCAAGCATCTCACCGTAATCACCAATGCCATGAACATTGCGACGGTTCTTGCCGATACCGATTTCGAAGTGATCTTGATAGGAGGTACTCTGCGAAAGAACTCCTTTTCACTGGTGGGTCCCTTGGCCGAAGACATGCTGGAAGAGATGCACGCGGATACCTTATTTCTTGGAGTCGATGGATTCGACCTGGAGATAGGATTGAGCACACCCAATCTTCTGGAGTCGCGTGTGAACCGGGCGATGGTGAAGGCGTCCGGACGAGTGATCGCAGTATGCGACTCATCGAAGTTCAATCACCGAAGCCTATCGCGGATTGTTCCTCTGTCCTCCGTCCACTGCGTCATTACCGACAAAGGTCTGCCAGACACATTTGCGGCGGAACTGAGCACGCAAAACATCGAGGTGATCCTGGTCTAGGAGTCTGTCGGGGATAGCGAATGCGCTTTTGGGAGATCATCTGGCCGCTGGCTCGGGCCGGAACCTTGTCGCCGGCATGAGCAGACATTGGAACCATTTCGATCCAGCTTCGATGGGGTCTTCGGCTATGCGGATTGCAGAATGGCTTATAAGCCTCTGGTGCGTCCTCAGGGCAACTGCATTTCAAAAAAACTCCAGGAGCTTGCATAGCATGTGATCATTGCATCCGGTCCGTTTGAACTTTCCGCGCGGTGAACCCTTCGAGCTTCCCTTTTGCATGGCGTTGGTAGCCACCTGGCGGAGCGCGTTCAGGTTTTCCGGGCCGTGGCCGATGCGGGCCGCCCTGGTCTTGGTTCATCACTACGTCCAGGGGCGAGTGGAGGCGGTGGTGAGTAAGCGGGCGAATTTCATCCACAGTCTGTCTTGGAATGGGCGGGAGCATTTCGACTGCCCCCCCACAGCGCTTCCATCAGGCAAACGTACCCACCGTCCCGTTTTGCCAATGTCCAAACGCATGGGGCTTCTTCTCTGCCCCTTGCTTCAGGAAGAGCGTGGCCCGCATCTTGCGCCCGTTGAGCCGTGGGTGCTTCCTTATCTCCCAGGCAAAGAAGGTTCAATTGAAGTGCCTGGAGACGGAATACATCGCCGGCGGGCAGAATCTCCCGTAGGAAGAACACATCCGTAAAAGTATTCAGCTCACCCATGGCGTACCGCTACCGCTCGTCGCCGGCGGAGCCAAAGCGCATGACGTGAAATTGACGGAGCCCACCATGGACAAGATCGCTGTGGAACGGCCGGAGCCCCTGTGTTTCCGGAACTGCTCGCTCCCGGCTCGAAAGCAAGCCCCAGCCAATTCCACTTTGTGGCCGCTCAGAAGCGCCTGGCCAGGATGGCGGCCGAAGAACACCGCCTCGCCCGCGCGCAGCTTTCCCTGTTGTGGCGGGCCGCCAGCGGATTAGAGCAGAAAATTACGCGGCGACCGGGATGGTAGCCCTTCTGACTCGACCGATCAGATCATCACAAGCCAACTGGCGATGCGCGACCGGATACGCCTTCGACAGAAGCGTTTGCCCGTCCACCGTCAGAACCTCGCCAGCCCTTTTCCGCGTACTTTCCCTTTGTTTCGGATGCTCTAGTAACGCGTGGCCGCAGTGACGGATCTTTCAATATATATCGTATCAGGACATATATGAAGTCAGATTCAACCGCCGCACCACTTTGAAGCAGGGGCGGGAGAAAGATCCTGTCTCTATAGAGGGCTAGTGGCGCATATCCACGTCGAAAATCGATGTCACCGCCTTTCTCTTGAATTTTACCGAGCAGCGAATCGAGACCCGCCCCCTCCTCTCTTGGGTTCGCCGGGCTGCTCGAATTGGCACGCCCTTCTGCCGGATCGCCTTGTGAAGCAGAAGTGCTTCAATTTCAATCAGTTGGATTCCGGTACTCAGTCAACACTGCCGCACCGCCTTTCTAAGATCGGAA
>JAKAQS010000155.1 GCA_021819585.1 Acidobacteriota bacterium | reverse complement strand
CATGCGGACTTCATCCTCGGCCTGCCCGGCGAGACCAAGGATTCGATCCGCAACACCATCAACTTCGCCAAGACGCTGGACTGCGAGACCATCCAGGTGAGCGTGGCGCACGCCTACCCCGGCACTGAGTTCTACGACTTCGCCAAACGCAATCACTTCATCACCAACGAAAAGATGGAGGACGGAGGGGGACACCAGATGGCGCACATCGAATACCCCGGCCTGCCCACCGAGTACGTCATGGAGATGGTCCACAAGTTCTACGACGAGTACTACTTCCGTCCCAAGGCTGCGGCCCGCGTGGTGTGGAAGGCCATTGTGAACCGCGATGTGCCCCGTCTCTACGTGGAAGCCAAGAGCTTCCTGAAACTGCGCTCGCAGCGCAACAAGGCCGCTCGCCTCAAGCGGGAACAGAATGCGCTCAAGGCCGGCAAGGGCGTCGGGCAGAATGCGTAGAACTCTCTGAGGGTGAGGGCGACCGGCGATCGATGCCGGCCGCCCTTCTTTCTTCGGTGACCCGCCACAAGGCGCTCACCGGCCTGCAACCATCAAGGAACGCACGTGAAACACGTTCTCAGGCCATCGCAGTACGCGATTTTGCTTGGCGTCATGCTCTCGGCCTCTGTCGGAGACTCCTTCCTCAAACGAGGCATGGAGCAGGTGGGCGCGGTCAACCTGCACCACCTGGGCCTGCTCTGGCAAGCCCTCTTCAATCCCTATGTGGACATTGGGATTGTCTTGCTCATTGGCTTCTTTTCCCTCTACACCACCGCTTTGAGCTGGGCGGACCTCACCTTTGTGATGCCGGCAACCGCCTTCGGCTACGTGGTGATTGCCCTGATGGGAAGATTCTGGCTGCATGAGCATCTCTCTCTGTGGCGCTGGCTGGGGATCCTGCTGATTGTCACCGCGGTGGGCTTTGTCGCCGGCGGGCCTTCGCGAACGGGGCATCCGGAACTGGATCGGATGGACGCGGGCATCGGCAGATGAGATCTTCCCCGCTGCATGTCTGGTCGGCCATCCTGTTTGTCGCAACACTCGCCGTAATGGGCGAGGTGATGATCGCCGCGGGGATGCGCCAACTGGGCGACCTGGATGATCTCCGCTCCCGCCGCGGGCTGGGCGGAACAATCGCCGCCGTGCTGACCAACTCGCGATTCGTGGTTGGGGCTCTGTGCATGGCGTTGAACTTCTTCTCCATGCTCTTGGCTCTGAGCATCGCCAACCTCTCGCTGGCTGGGCCGGCCATCGCCGCTCTTACCTACGTCGGCAACGCTGTGGCGGCAAGGTTCTTCCTGCGCGAGCATGTGGACCGGAGACGTTGGCTGGCTACCCTCTGCGTGGTGCTGGGCGTCATTCTCTTATCGCGCTGAAGCTTTTCCTGCCGGTGGAGACCGGCGCCCCATCCCCACGGAACGTGCCGTGGAAGTTGGGCGCCTCCGTGCCCAAGAGAGCAGACGGACGCGTTCCTTGTCCCGGCGCGATATCCCATGCCTGAACTTCCCCGATCAATCGCTCTGCCGAACTTCACCAGCCCTTCGATAGCCACTTCATCAACCCGGCGGGGGGCAGGCCAGGAGTCAGGAATCGGAAGGCGCTCCCTGTAGCGCCGGCCAGCGCCTCGGCGGCCAGGCGGCCGCTGCGCACCGCTCCTTCCATCGTCGCGGGCCAACCGGACCGGGTCCAGTCGCCGGCCAGGTAGAGATGGTCGCCCGCGGCCTCCGCGTTGGGACGGAAGCGGTCCAGTCCGGCAGTTACGGAGAAGGTAGCGCGAGCCTCCTTGAGCACTGCTGATTTGAGCACCCTGGCCTGGCCGGCTGCGGGGAAGAAGCCGGCCAGCTCCGTCAGAGCGGAACGAAGAATCTCCTTCGGGCTCTGCTCAAGCTCGGCGTGTGAGGCGCTGATCACCAGTTCCAGGTTGTATCCCGACGCCAGATTCTCCCTTATCTCCCGGCGGCGGATCCGTGTCTTGTTGAACATCCACTGGATACGGGTATCCAGAAGGGCGGCGTGTTCGAGATCCGTAACCTCGCGATCCAGCCACAGGTGAACCGTGGTTATTGGCGAATGTGTGAAGTGGGAGAGCAAGGGCAGAATGCGCTCGCGCTGCGGCGACCCCTCCGGTAGCGTAGCCAGCAGCCGCGCGGTCTGCTCGAATGGCAGAGCGAGGATCAGGTCGGGCGCAGTGTGCCGGTTAACCTGCCCAGCGCCGTCCGAGACCGTGGCCTGCCATAGACCACTGGGCAGCATTTCGATGCTCTCCACGCCGGCGCGATAACTCAGCCTTGCTCCCTGCCGCTCGGCCAGCCGAGCCACCTGGCCGTAGAACTCCGAGAGCGGCTGAGAGGGTATGCCGAAGCGGCCTCCAGCGGCGGATCGCAGAAACGACTCGTGAAAGACCTGGCCGGCATAGCGAGTGGAGCAGCGCTCGAAGGCGTCATTCAACGTGCCCACGATGATGGGCTCCCAGAAGTGGCGAATGGCGCGTTCGGTTTGGCCGGTGCGCTTCAACCAGGCGGAGAAGGGCTCGTCGTCTTCCGCCGGATAGCCACGGAGAAAGCCCAGCAGACCCAGGGCGATGCGAGACTTGTCGGCCAAAGACAGCATGGGAGCGCGCAAAAAGCTAAGCGCATTGTGGGCCGGCGCAGGCAGCAAGCGTGCCTTGATTTCACTGCGCCGAGGCGGATCATCAGCCCTGGATGGTTCAAGAAAGGTGATGCTTTCATACCAGCGAATGTGCTCGGAGGCGCCCGAGAGCCGGCAGAGATCCACCAGATTGGCGCAGCAGCCCAGCAGCACATGCTGCGAGTCGATGACCTCGCCCAGTGCGGGGTGGGTATAGGAGTAGGCGCGGCCTCCGGCGAAGGGTTTGCGCTCCAGCAACGAGACACCGGCTCCCGCCCCGGAGAGGGCAACCGCGGCAGCCAGGCCCGCCGCTCCGGCGCCGATGACAAGAACATCGGGCGTGGGCGAATGACTCATCCCAGACACCTTGTCCAAAGGGACTCCGCCATGCCTTTGGCCAGGATGGCCAGCTTGCGTGCTTTGGGAACCGAGACGCGCTTTTGGAAGACCGCCTCCGGGTGGGCGGCGATTCGCTCCAGCAGCTCGCGGTAAATCTGGGCCAGGACACGCATGGCCGGACGGGCTTCCGGATCCAGCAGTGGAATCAGGTCCGCGGCGCCGCGGTAGTACTCCCGAGCACGTTCGATCTCCATCCGTAGAAGCTCTCTTGTGGCGGCGTCGACCGGAGAACCCGCACAAACCTTGCAGATAGATTCGACACTGCTGCCCGTCCGCCGAAGCGCTTCCTGCGGCAAGTAGATCCGTCCCCGCTCAGCGTCTTCGCGCACATCGCGCAGAATATTGGTGAGCTGAAAGGCGATCCCGGTGCGCTCGGCCAGTTCCTCGGCGCGCGGGTCAGCATAGCCAAAGATGCGTATGCAGACCAAGCCAACCACTGAAGCCACCAAATAGCAGTACCGGTAAAGATCATCGAAGGTATCGTAGACGTCCAGCGGCCGCGCGGCGGCAGTCTGGCCTGCCGCGGTTCCTGAACTGCCGATTTCAGGGCGAGAGACCTTCGGATCGATGGTCAGGCGCGTCACGCCGGGTTGGACCGGCTGCAGATCCAGTGTGGTTCCCTGCACCAGCTTTTCCAACAGTTCGTCGGAGATGCCAAAGCGCCTCTGCGTATCGTTCAGAGCCAGGAAGATGGGATCTGAGACGGCTGCGGCGGAACGAGCCTCGCGCCAGTTGGCCGTCCAGGCCGCCATGGCTTCACGGCGGGCCTCCACAGAGAGCGTCTCATCATCGGCCAGGTCGTCCGCCTTGCGCATGAAGGCGTACACGGCGCACATGGCGTTGGATTTGTTCTTTGGCAGCACGCAGAAGGAGTAGTAAAAGTTTTTGGCCTCTCGTCTGGCAATGGCGCGGCAGATCCCATAGGCCGCCTCCAGCTCGGGAGACGGCGGCTGGGAAGCACTTTGGCGCGGCTTGGATTCAGCACTCACGCGACTCGATCCTTGCCGGCCGTCGGTTCCACCGCGGCGTGGCCCGGCAAAGCCGTCAGCAGCTTGCCCGCCAGCGCCCCTGCGAGGAGCCGCAGCTTGACGGCCTTGGAGACGACCGGGCGAGACTGCAGTGTGTCGTAGCCCTGCGCGGCAATGGCATCCAGGATGGCATTGCCCCCTTTGACAAACAGCCGCAAACTGGAGGCCAGATCCCCGCCAACCATCGTCGTCAAGCGACCTCCGCGGTTCAGACGAGCGCGGGCGTCAGTCACCAGGAACTCCATCATGGACCGGACGCCGGCATCGAAGCGGCGGGCGATGAGTTGGTCGTCGGATACATGGAAGCGGCGCATGGCGTCGGCGGGAATATAGCGGCGCCCGCGAGCCCGATCTTCCACGATGTCCTGATAGAAGTTCGCCAGTTGCAGGCCGGTACAGATCTCATCGGAGAGCCGCAGGAGTTCTTCGGAGCGATAGCCGCAAACCATCAGCACCAGTCGCCCTACGGGATTGGCCGAGTAGCGCGAGTAGGCTTCCAGGGTCTCCAGAGACTCGTGATGGGTATAAACCTGGTCCTGCTCAAAGGCGGAGATCAGGTCTTCAAAGGGCTCGATGGGAAGATTGCACTGGGCGATGGTAGGTTGCAGGGCGATGTAGACAGGATGCCGCGAACGCTCCGGCTGCAGGAAGCACTGCCGCAGCATGGCCCTCCAGGTGGAAAGCAGACGTGTAGCGGTGTCCCTGTCGGCCACCTCGTCCCCCAGGTCATCCGAGGTCCGGCAGAAGGCATAGACGCTGTGGAAGTGGGGGCGCAGCGCCGCGGGAAGGACGAAGGCGGCCACGTGAAAGTTCTCATAATGCGTGGTGGCCAGCGTCTTGCACCACGCCTGAGCTTCAGCCAGCGACGGACGCGTGGCCGGGGTGAGGTACACCGAAGGCGCGCCCAGGAGCCGGTCATCCCACCCCTGGGGCAAGCCGGTAATAGCCGCAGCCTTGTCAGAGAGCGGGTTCATCGCCGCCCCCTTCAGACATCGCCCCCGCATTCCCTTTCGCAACCGCGTCTCCCGCCCGGCCGGCGGCTGTCTCCGCAGCGCCATCCGGCAAGCCGCCGGGGAAGATGATCGTCTTGATCTCCGCGTTCACTCCTTCCGCTGGACGAGTCATCATCGCCCGGAAGACCTTGGGAAGATCTTCAATCATGGCCATCCCGGTATGAAAGTCATGCGCGCGGAACCTTCCGGAGACGATGAGATCGAAGGCGCGGCGAGCCGTGGCCGGAGTGTGGTGAAAGCTGGCCTTGAGGGTCAAGTCCGAGTAGTGGATGAGATTGGTGTCAAGGGTCACGGTGGCGCCGCTGGGGGGTCCGCCAAAGAGATTGATCAACCCTCCCTTGCGCGCCATCCGCACCGCCCACTGCCAGGTCTCCGTCGTCGCCACAGCCTCCAGGACAATGTCCGCGCCCCGGCCCTCCGGGGTCAGCGCGCGGGCAGCGGCGATCGGGTCCGGGACATCTGAGATGCGCACGACATCTCTCGCGCCAAAGTGCCGCGCCATGGCGATCTGGTCTTTGCGCTTCACCACAGCAATGACTTGCAGACCCGCCAACGACGCCGCATGGATGAAGAGCAAGCCGATCGGACCGGCGCCCAGGACGATGGCCGTCCTTTCCGCTGAGTCGCCGCCGGCGGCTGCGAAGGAGACGCCGGACTCCTCCAGTCCGCGGATCACGCAGGCCAGTGGCTCAGTGAGAGCGGCGTCCTCAAAGCTGAGGCTATCCGGAAGATGCAGGGTGTTCTTCTCCACAATCCTGGCCGGAATCCGAATGAACTCAGCGTAGGCCCCATTGTTGAACAGCAGATTGTCGCAAAGATTCTGTTGCTGGTTGCGGCAAAAGAAACACTGGTCGCAGGGCGCGGAATTCAGCGGAACGACGCGGTCGCCGATCGAAAAATCAGTGACTCCCTGGCCCCGCTCGACGACGGTTCCGGCCAGCTCGTGGCCGAAGAGGCGGTCCAGTGTAAGCATCTTGGCGTGATAGCCGCGGCGGTACACCTTGAGGTCCGTGCCACAGGTGAGAGCTGCGCCCACCCGCAAGACCAACTCCCCGGGCCCAGCTTCGGGTATCGGCACATCCTCAATGCGCAGATCTTCCCGGCCACGCAGAACGGCGGCTCTCATGGTGCGGCGAACGCCTTCCTCCCGCCGGACGCCTTGCTGGGCAGATCGAACCATCTCTCTATCATCTCATCCCGCCCTACCCGGCCGGATGAAGCAAAGCCTCGGTTTGGCCCCGCGCAAGGTTGCGTCTGGAACCGCTCTGAAGCCGGAGAACCGAGCTGCGAGGATGCCGCATCTGATACCCTGAGCGAAGCGCGAAACCATGAGAATCTTCTCGCCAGAGGCCTACGCGAAATCCCTCGTCGCTTCCGTGCAGGAGTACTCCCTGCTGTGCGCGCGAGCCGTCGCCAACATCTTCTCCCGGCCACGGTACATGGCCGATATCTATACGCAGATGGACTCCATCGGCGCCGGCTCGCTGCCCATCGTCGTGCTCACCGGCTTCTTTACCGGCTGCGTGCTCGCCCTGCAGTCTGCCGTCAACCTGAAAGTGTTTGGCGCCGTCAATATGACCGGCGAGCTGGTGACGCTGGCCATGATCAAGGAACTGGGCCCGGTATTGACCGGGCTGATGATCTCCGGACGCAACACCTCCGGCATGGCCAGCGAAATCGGCTCCATGAACGTCACCGAGCAGCTCGACGCCATGCGAGCGCTGGGAACCGATCCGATACGCAAACTGGTGACGCCCCGCCTGGTGGCGACCGTCTTCATGGTGTTCTTCCTAACTATCATCTCCGACGCTTGTGGAATCGGAGGCGGAGCCTTCGTCGCCGTCTATATGCTCAAGCTCAACGCCGGGCAGTTCTTCCATACCGGATACATGGCCCTTGAACATGGCGACATCGTTGAGGGTCTGGTCAAGCCTCTCTTCTCCGGATTCATCATTGCAACCATCGGATGCTACTACGGGCTGAGAACAACGGGCGGAACCCGTGGCGTGGGCCAGGCGACGACCCAGGCTGTGGTCTCGTCCTCGGTGCTGATTATTCTGGTCGATTTCCTGGTCACTCAACTCATGATAGGCATCTTCGGAAGGTAGCTGATGACCGCGACGGCTGAGAATCCATGGATGGCGGAGTTTCTCTCCAGGGGCGGCCCCATGGTCGAGTTCGAGAACGTCTCGATCGGCTTTGAAGGGAACCCTGTCCTGAGAGACGTAAGCTTTCAAGTCGCGCTGGGAGAGACCCGAATCCTGCTCGGTCCGGCCGGCGGCGGCAAGAGCGTTCTCATGAAGCTCGTCAACGGGCTGCTGACGCCTGACCGCGGCCAGATTCGCGTCTTCGGCCGACTACTGAGCGAGATGAACGAAGATGAGATCTTCCAGATGCGCGCTCACATCGGCATGGTCTTCCAGGAAAGCGCCCTTTTTGACTCTCTCAGCGTGGAAGACAACGTTGCCTACCGGCTGGAAGAAGATCACATCGATCCTCGGGAGATTCGTGAGCGCGTGCTGGAGGTGCTCCGCTTTGTCGGTCTCGAAGAAGCCATCGAAAAGTTTCCTGCCGAATTGAGCGGAGGCATGCGGCGGCGCGTCTCCATCGCGCGCGCAATCATTGGACGGCCCGAGTTGCTCCTCTACGATTCGCCTACCGGAGGACTGGATCCCATTACCTCCTCCACCATCATCGAACTGGTGGTCAAACAGAGAGACGTCTCTGGAGCCACCTGTCTGCTGATTACCCATCGGCTGCAGGATGCGTTCACCTTGGCGACGCATCGTTACAATTTGCGCGAGAACCAGATGGAACCCATTCCGAATCACCGAATCGATCCAGGCACCCGCTTCCTGGTGCTCAACGAGGGGCGAGTGATCTTCGACGGGACAACGCTGGAACTGACGCATACCGAGGATCCGTGGCTGCGGGAGTTCATCGCGTAGGCTGTTCCCTGCTCCCGGCGGCCGTGCGGTTTCGCTGGGAACGAGTTGGCGGACTCCTCGGCGCGTTCTTCTCCAGAAAGCTTCAGAACCGATCGCCGAAATCATTCTCATCCTGCTCAGCCCGACGGCCCCTTCCTGCTCTTCGAAACCACGCTTGCAAAATGAATCAGACCCGGCTCGGACCAGGAATCAGGCAAAGAATCAGGCGAAGAAATTGATCTGATGGCTCTCAGACTGACCGACGGCGGCCGTTTCAGGCTCGTCAACGCCCAAGCTCCCGCCGTCGCCGGAGTCCTCCGGGCTCGCAGAGTCTTCAGATCCGCTCGAGTGCTCCCGGCCAGCCGAATCAGCGGAGGAGCCTGAGCGATCTGGGTCAACACTGTCTCCGCGATGGCCGGGCGAGTAGACGGCGGCCGCATCGCGAGGCGTGTCCGGCGTAGGGTTCTCGATCGCCCCCTCCGCGCGCACCACCGGCTGAGGCGGCTCAATCAGGGGTTCCTCCGGCCGCGCAAGGCCCGCAATGGAGATCTCCGGGGTGGGAACGGTAGCCATGCGAGTAAACCTCGGCTCCGGAAGTTACCAGATTCACAAGAGTTCTATCGGCAAAATTACGCGGCAGCACCACCAGAAATGCTTAGGGACGGGATCCGGATACGCTTCCAGCACCAGAAACCGTGGAACTTTCGCTTCCTGAAGGAGAGCCGCTCGCGCCGGGAGTAGAGCCGCTCGCGCGGGGCAGGGTGTAGATGACCTCACCGGAGCGAGTGTAGTGAAGCTCCTCGCGCGCCGCGTGTTCAATGGCGTCGGGATCGTTCCGCAGATGAGCGATGTGTTCGTTCAGACGCTCATTTTCCGTCTGCAACTGCCGCATCTGTCGCTCCAGTGACTTGGCCTCTGCACGCTTCCGCACATAGGCGGTCACTCCATTGTGGCCAAAGATGACTCCGTAGGCCATCACCACCGCCAGGGTTCCAATGCCGGTCGTCGCCGCTCGATGCCGCCAGCGATAGGCGCAGTCCTTGGCGGTTGCCGCCAATTCAGCTA
>JAKAQS010000154.1 GCA_021819585.1 Acidobacteriota bacterium | reverse complement strand
CGATCTCATCGCCCTCGGCTTCCACACCGGCCACTGGGAGGTAGGCTTGCTGGTGGCCGAGGCCGCGCGAGAGTTCCGCCGCTGGGATGCAACGCCATTTGCAGGCGCCTGTACCGATCCCTGCGATGGCCGCACCCAGGGCACAGAGGGCATGCTCGATTCTCTGCCCTATCGCAATGATGCCGCCATCGTGCTGGGGCGGCTGATGCGCTCGCTGCCCACACGCCGGGGCGTGCTCGGCATTGCCACCTGCGATAAAGGACTTCCAGCCATGCTGATGGCGCTGGCTGCTTCGGGGACTTATCCCAGCGTGCTGGTTCCGGGCGGCGTCACCTTGCTGCCGGAATCTACGCAAGACCGTCCCGCCGAGGATGCCGGCAAGGTACAGACCATCGGCGCACGCTTTGCCCGGGGCGAGATTACCCAGGCCTATGCGGCGGAGGTGGGTTGCCGGGCCTGCGCCAGTCCGGGCGGAGGCTGCCAGTTCCTCGGCACGGCCGCCACCTCGCAGGTGATTGCGGAAGCGCTGGGCCTGGCGCTGCCGCACTCCGCTCTTGCGCCCTCCGGCCACGCGGTGTGGCTGGACGGAGCGGCTCGCTCAGCGCGCGCCCTGCTGCGCCTGGCGCAGATGGGGCTCGGCACGCGGCAGGTGCTCACCGATGCCGCCATCCGCAATGCCATGGTGCTGCATGCGGCCTTCGGCGGATCCACCAACCTGCTGCTGCATCTGCCCGCCATCGCTCATGCAGCCGGATTGCGCCGCCCCGCGGTGGAGGACTGGAAGAGCGTCAACCGCGAAGTTCCACGCCTGGTGGATGCGTTGCCCAATGGTCCGCATGGGTATGGGACGGTGCAGGTATTTCTGGCCGGGGGGGCGCCGGAAGCCATGCTGCACCTGCGCCGCGCCGGCCTGCTGGATACCCGCGTGCTGACGGCGAGCGGAGAGACGCTGGAGGACAACCTGAACTGGTGGGAGGCCAGCGAGCGGCGGCAGGCGATGAAGAGGCGCCTGCAGGCTCTGGATGGCGTGGCTGCGGACGATGTCATCTTTTCTCCGGAGCAGTCGCGCGCGCGGGGCATCGGGCGGACGCTGTGTTTTCCGGTGGGCAATCTTGCGCCGGAGGGCAGCGTGATCAAGAGCACGGCCATCGATCCTTCGCTGCTGGATGCCGGCGGGAGCTACCGCCATGCGGGCCCGGCGCGCGTCTTTGTCACCGAAGCCGCTGCGATGGAGGCGATCAAGAGCGGAAGGATTGGGCATGGCGATGTGCTGGTCCTCATCTGTGGAGGGCCCATGGGCGCGGGCATGCCGGAGACTTATCAGGTGACGGCGGCGCTGAAGAACCTGCCCTTCTGCAAGCATGTCGCCGTGCTCACCGATGCGCGCTTCAGCGGTGTTTCAACCGGCGCCTGTCTTGGCCACGTCTCGCCCGAGGCACTGGCGGGAGGGCCGATTGGGCGGGTGCGCGACGGCGACTGGATCCAGATCCGCATCGACGGCGCAACGCTGGAGGGCAGCGTGCATCTGGTGGGCGAGGATGGGCCGCAAGGTCCGGAGCGTTTTGCGCCTGAGGAAGGCGCGCGGCGGCTGGGCCGGCGAGCGCAGCGCGCCGATCTGGCCGCACATCCGGCGCTGCCTGCGCACACGCGCCTGTGGGCGGCGCTGGTGCAGGCTTCAGGCGGCGTTTGGGGCGGCTGTGTCTATGACACCGACGCCATTGTGGCCCGGCTGATGGGCAGGGCGGAATCTGCATGAGGTTAGGAGAGAAGATCGATGAAGATTTACAACACGACACGAGGGATCTTTGCGGAGAGCGAAGAGGGTAGCTGGCGCCGGCTGGATGTGGCCGGCTGGGATGATCTGGTGGCGAGCGACGATCTGGCGGCGCGGGTGCGCTCGGCTTTTGACCCGGCTTCAGGCCCGGCGCGGGCGCCGGCCGATGCGCCTGGGCCGGACGAGTGGCTGCCGCCCATTGGCAGCCAGGAGGTCTGGGCCGCCGGCGTCACCTACTTCCGCAGCCGCAATGCACGCATGGAAGAGTCAAAGGATGCGGGTGGGGGCAGCTTCTATGACCGTGTCTACTCGGCCGAGCGCCCGGAGCTGTTCTTCAAGGCGACGCCGCACCGCGTGGTGGGTCCGGGAGCGGAGGTACGCATTCGCAGGGATGCGCGCTGGTCCGTGCCCGAGCCGGAGCTGACGCTGCTGCTGAATCCGCGCGGCGAGATTGTCGGCTACACCATTGGGAATGACATGAGCTCGCGCGACATCGAAGGCGAAAACCCGCTCTACCTGCCGCAGGCCAAGATCTATGATGGCTCCTGCGCGCTGGGCCCGTGCCTGCTGGTGGCCGAGCAGGCGTTGCCCCGCTCGACGGGGATCTCGCTGACGATTCTAAGGGAGCGCGCCGTGGTCTTTGCGGGAGAGACCACGCTAGAGATGCTGAAGCGCGAGCCGCGCGAACTGGCCGGCTATCTCTTCCGCGAGACCGGCTTTCCGGCCGGCGCGTATCTGCTGACCGGCGCCGGCATTGTGCCGGAGGACAGCTTCACCCTGGCGCACGGCGACCGCATCGAGATTCGCATCGACGGCATTGGGGTACTCAGCAACCCTGTCGGATGAGAGATCTCCCGCGGTCGGCCTGGAGCGCACCGCGCCAAACGGATACCATCTACTTTCCAGCAAAGCCAGCCCTATGAGGGTTCACGCAGAGTGGATACGCATCCATCCCTTTGCAAACGGGAATGGCCGCACAGCCCGCCTCTGGGCGAACCTGGTCGCGATGCGCTACGGGCTGCCACCATCCATTCGCTTGCGGCCCCGTCCGAACCTCGGTTACAGAGAGGCCCCCGCCAGGGCGATGCACGGCGATTGCTGGATGCCTTCCTGAATGAAGGCTGAGATCGCCCGGCGTTGAGTCTATGCCGATGAGTTCGGGAACGCGCAGCGGCGATCTTCTGTGAATCGAACCGCACCCTATAGCATCTTCAGTGTGGGTGTACCGGGGCGCCTCGACCTCGCTGGGCGTTTTCCCCCAACGAAAACGCCGCCGCAAGTCCTCTTCGGGATACGCAATCAACACTGGAAATCCTGTTGGATCATGCCGTGGCCCCTCGCGGAGGTGATATGGACCTTGAGTCGATAACGGGGAAGGATGTTGCTTTTCTTGATAGCCGACAACTCCCGCCGGCAATGGACGCTCTCTTGCGGCGGAAGCGAGCCAGAACAGGTTTCCACTGCTCGGCCTCACCGTAACATCGCGGGCTGCTGACCCGGATGGTGGGATCGATGCCCGTCTTGGTTGGCCGGCCAATGCCCGACATGATGTGCCGGCTGCGGGCGCGAATGTTCTGCAATTCAAGGCCGGGAAGATCTCGAAGAAACTCTTGGCCAAGGAGTTTTCAAAGCCGGACGTGCAGGGAGAGCAACCTCTCAACAGACGCAAAAGCGGCGCGGGGGACAATCACCCTCCCCGCGCCGCTTGTTGGGTTTCGCCCTTTGGTTAGAAGAGAATGTGGACACCCAGTTGGAGTTGGCGAGAGCTGTTCAACTGAGAGGTCACGTGGGAGAAGGCAGAGGACGTCGGGTTCAGGTTCGCGCCGCCAAACTGCGGGTGGTTGAGAATGTTGAAGGCATCGATTCGAGGCTGGAGAACAAATCGCCCCAGAGCGAAGTTCTTCAACAAGGACATATCCAGGTTATTGGTGGGATCCGACCGCAGCAGGAACTGCTGGAAGGTGCGGAAGTTGGCGAAGTTCGGCTGATCCGAGCCCTTGTAGAAATTCGCCGTGTTGAAGGTATCGCCAAGATAGTTGTGAGGATTGTTATTGAAATCGTGGTAGTTGCCGGTGTAGTCCACGTTGCCCCACTGGAGCGGAGTGCCGGAGAGATATTCGTAGATGGTGGAGATGCTGAAGCCGCCGATCAGCTCATCGGCAAGCTTGGAGTTGTGGAAGAAGCGCTGTCCTCTGCCGAACGGAAGCATGTAAATTCCCGTCAGAGAGGCGTTGACCGGAAAGTCCGAGCTTGTTTCTTCATAAGAAAGCGCTCCACCCGGATTGAGCTGCACCGTATTTCCGAGGTTGCGGGAGTAAATGAAGTTGAACTCGAACTGGAGTCCATGAGACATGTTCTTCCGCACCCTCCCCATGATCGAGTTGAAGTTGTTTCCTACCGCCGGAATCGAGTCTTCTGAGACGCCGGTGTAGTCAGGGTAGGTGTTCATCAGGGAGATCGCCGCCAAATTATGCGAAGTGTTGAGTGCGGAGGTAGTCGATGGACCGATGTTCATCGTGTGGTAGAAAGGATTCGCTACCGATGCGAACAGCACATCCTCTACGCCCACATCCAACAGAGGCGATCTGCTGAGATAAGGCAGGTAGCCTGCTGCGCTGACATTGTTGTTATAGCTGTTATGAACCTGATGAGCTCCCTCAAAGGTGACTTCCACCAGCCAGGTGCTCGAGAGCTGCTTCTGGATGTCGAGCTCATAGTGCTCCGAGTAGGGCACTTTCACGTGCGCCAGATAGGTGACGCTGCTTCCGAGCTGGGTGTTGATCCCGTACTCCGATCCATAAGGCTGAACAATGGGATTCGTAGCCGTTGGAAATGGATCAGAGAGCGTGGTCGCAGGGGTCAGGTTGTCATTGGTGCTGCCCACAAATCCGGTTTGCTGCGAGAAGCCGTATTGCGGCCCCCAGTTGCTGGGGTAATCCGTGAAGGGATTGACATAGACGGCAAAGCCTCCGCGAATGGCCAGGGTGCCATGGCCGAAACCCGGCGAGTAGGCAAAGCCGATACGCGGGCTGACATAGACCGGAGGAAGCGTGTAAGCCGAACGGTTTGACCCGCTGGCGAAGATCTCATTTCCGGTGGAAAGGAAGTTGGCTACCGGAACTTCCGCAATGGGAGATTGCGCGTAGTTGGCCTCGGCGGCACTGGTGGAGAAGTTCGAGGCTGTTGGGTCGAAGTTCACCCACATGCGGTTGTTGCTCTCAACGTCCGGAGTCTCATGATCGATTCGAATGCCGTCGCTGAAAGTGAAGTTGCGCGAAACTCTCCAGTCATCCTGAGCAAAGAACGCGCTGTACCAACTGTCGTACTGGAACTTGGTGGCGACGTTGTAGGCTCCGGAGCTTGGCAGACCGAGCTCAAACAAGGCAAAGGCGCCGCCGAACAACTGGTTGGCGCCCGGGGTGGTGGTGGTGCAGGTCTCGCATCCAGGGCCGGAGGTGACAAAAGATTCCGCGTCGGCCCTGAAGCTATAAGAGCCGTCGGCTGCTCCCGGGTTCACCGTAGACCATTTATACGACCGGATATCCGCTCCGGCCTTGAAGGTGTGGTTACCCCACACTTTGGTAAGCACCTCATACAACTGGATCGTGTCGAAGTCTTCCGTGGATCCCGGAGTACCGCTCAGCGTCTGGATGTTGGACGCATCGCTGAAGCCCATCTGGGGAAGCGCATAAAGCACGGAGTTGGATGCGATATACGAAGGCATGCCGGTGACGGTTGGATTGGTGCCCAGGCTGGTCGGTTCGGAACCCGTCTCATAACGGCTGAAGCCAAGCCGGGATTCAAGCGTGAACGATGGAGAGAACGTGTGAACATCGTCGATCTGGCCGCCCCAAAGGATGGTGTCCTGAGTAAATCCGGTCAGAGAGTTGTTGAAGATCTGTTGGGATGTGGAAGCGTAGTTGCTGCGATGAGCTTCAAACCTCATCTTGTTGGAGGCTGTGATGTTCCAGTCCAGGGTGCCTTCGTTGGAGCTGTAGTTGTTGGTCGTCGGATCGCTGGAGAAGAAGTTGTTTTCGCCGTCGGCTCCCGTGGACGCTCCAGAGAAGTTCGGCAAAGGCATCTTGTTCAGGTAGTACTGCGCGATGGGATTGATGGTGAGCGGATTGCCGCTGGCGTCGGTTGCGGTGGAGGTGCAGTAGGAGCTGGTGACGAGGCAGTTGTTGGGAATGGGTGAACGGCTAACCTCGCCAGTGGGCGTCAGGACAGCGGTAAATGGATTGAAGAGTTGGTTCTTCGCGCTGATATCCAGCAGCGCCCCGAAGTCGCCGGCCCGTTCCGCCGCGGTCGGCACGCTCTCAATCACCGTATGTGGCTCCTTGCCGATATAACCCTCATAGGCGTAGAAGAAGAAAAGCTTGTTCCGTCCATTGAACGCATGGGGAATCAGCACCGGGCCGCCGATGGTTGCGCCATATTGATTGAAATGCACCGATGCTTGCTGGGTTCCCGCCGGCTGGAAGAAGGGATTGGCGGTAAGAGGGCGGGAGCCGGCGTAGTACTCCGAAGCCGTGCCATGGAAGTGGTTGGTGCCGCCCTTGGTGGTGATATTGACGAAGCCTCCGGCCGTATCGCCCATCGCCGCATTGGCGGAGAAGTCGTCCACGCGAACCGCATCCACAGAGTCCAACTCAGGGCTGTAGCCGGCGGTACGGCTGCCGTCTTCCATATTGGGAACACCGTTCATCAGCAGCTCATTGGAGGATGAGTTTCCGCCACCCAGGGAGAAGTCATCGGCAACCGAGTTATCGAATGGCGTGGTCTGCGACTGAGAGTGCTTGCCCTTGGCCACCGCGCCATACTCCAGATGGGCGAAGCCGAGCGGAGCACGGCCGTTGCTGGGCAGATCTTCAGCCTCCACAGCGGTCAGCGTCTCCCCCACCGTCGCATTGGCGATGTTGATCAAGGGCGTGTTGCCGCTCACGACCACCGACTGGGTGGCGACGCCAATCTCCAGGGGTACGTTGATGGTGAGAACCTGCTCGGTCTTGAGGATCAAGCCGGTATGCTCATACTTCCGGAATCCGGGCGCCTCCACGGTGACCGAGTACGTTCCGGAGATAAGATGCGGCACGTCATACACGCCGGCCGAGTTGCTGACGCTGTAAGTCGTAGCCCCGGTCTGAGTGTCCGTAATCGCAATCTTGGCCCCAGGTATCACCGCACCCGAAGGGTCCGTGACTCTGCCCGTCAGCGTGCCGCGGGTGATCTGGGCTGAGGCCGCCGATGCGGCCAGCAGAATGAAAATGAACAGGGGAAGGAGCTTATGGAAAGATGAGTTACGGCGGGATGCATCATCACTCCCGACCGGGAAGAATCGCCCGTGCGATCCGCCGCGCACACTGGACCTGTGGGAGACTTGCGCTTGTGTGTGAATGACTTTCATCAGATGTTCCTCTCGTGGCATTGAAGACCTGTCGTGCCGAGCTGCTACAAAACTGGACTTATTGCGTCATCGTTGTTCAATGGGCCAATAATTTCCAAAACGTTCTCTGTTCTGGAAAATCTAAAAGTTGTATTGCGCTCGTGAACGTAGTTTGTTCTCACGCCCGTTGTCAAGATGAAATCGCCTTGTTTCTGTCTTAGGTGAATATTTATGACGCTTCGTTGTTGCCTTGGACCTCCACCGGACCGTGTCGTCCACCCGTTTCGCCAACCCGTCCCGGGCCTAAATCTCTTCTTTTGTGCTGGATGACGATGATGCCGGCTTCAAGCTTGCATCTCCAGTGACCGCAGCCCTTTCCTCTCCGTCCCTGGTCTGCTCAGGGCTCGCCATGCGGCTCACTCCCTGCTTGAACCTTCAGAACCGAGGGTGGGCGAGACTCTACCTGCGGGAAGAAGCACTGTCCATCCAAACAACCGTTCCTTGCGCCAGAAATTGAAAAGGAACGGTCATCTTCGCTGGAACGGTCGCCGGACATGCTCCGAAGTTCGTTGCAAACGATGGAGCAGGGCAGGATGGGCGCTCGGCAAAGCCTGTCCACCACCCCCGCGCCTCAGCAGGCAGGGAGCGGCTGAGGCGCCAAAACTCCAAAAGTCGGAACGGCTCCCGAGTTTGCCGCACTCCTGTCTTCTCGTCAGGCCCCGGGATCGCAGCAAATGCGGCAATCCAGCGGCTCGCGGTCTGACTCCGTACGAAAAACCGCATAGCGGAACGCAGCGGCGCGGAGCATCACCTGGAAAAAGAGAGCCGTGCGCCCCTGCTTCTGCTCCCAGCCGCCCCGCAACCTTGAGCTACGGCGCTCTCACCATCCCGAGCCCATCCTCCGGAACGGGTGCGGTTGCGGAGCCCATTGAGATTCGTCATGCTGGACGCCCTCGGGCCTTGACTGCAATCAGGATCCGATCTTGACCGCTCAGCAGCCTATGCCTTGCGCGCCGGTCTGGGCACCCGTCTGGAAACCGCGCCGGACTCCGGGCTGGGCGCCTCCGAGGCAGCCGCCGCCAGGATGCAGCGGGCGATCAGGGAGGCCGACTCCAGCGCCGCCTCTTTGATCTCTTCTTCTCTCCGCGGCGTCATCCGGATCAAAGGCGTTGAGACGCTCAGCGCCGCCATCACGCGCTGGTCTTTGGGACGGATCGCGGCCCCGATGCAGCAGCCGCCCAGAATGCTCTCTTCGCGGTCGTAACTGACTCCGGTTCTGCGAATCTCTTCAAACTCGCCAAAGATGGCGTTGCGATCCACCATCGTCTTCTCCGTACGCCGCGAGATTCCATAGATCTCCAGGATCTGGTCGGCGTCGCGGCGCTCCTGAAACGCGGTGATGGCCTTTCCCATGGCGCTGCAATGGGGCGGAAGCACACGTCCCACGCGGTTCATGATCCGGATCTCGTGAAAGGTCTCCACCGAGTCGATCACGTGGATGCGGTCGCCATACAGATAGGCAAGGCTGACGGTCTCATTGAAGCGGTACGCCAGGCGCTCGATCTCCGGCCGCGCCAGCTCGCGCAGCCGGTTTGCCCCATCCACCAGCCAGCCAAAGATCAGCTTGGGAGCCAACTGATAGGTTCCGTCCACATGCTGCTCCAGATACCCGTGCCGTTCCAGCGTCAGCAACACCCGGAAGACGGTGGACTCCGGCAACTTGGTGCGCCGGCTGATCTCCTTCAGAGCGAGGGGCGTCCTGCCGTCAAAGCAGTTCAAGAGATCCAGACTGCGGCCCAAAGAGCGAAGATAATACTGCTCATTGGCCAATGGATCCTTGCCAGACTCTATCGCCCACTTGGGAATTCGACGGCGTATCTTCGGAGTCGCCTTGGGGGCGGAATCGGAGGGAATTTTTGCCATTCGCAGCTCATTTCAGCAAGGAATTGA
>JAKAQS010000153.1:4185-9133 GCA_021819585.1 Acidobacteriota bacterium | reverse complement strand
CGGTCACCCCATAGAGCAGATGCGGACGGAAGCCGCCCTTCTCCAGCGCAGCCCCGATCGTTCCCAGAGCTGCGCTCTGCGCCTCATTGAGCACATGTTCATGCGCAAACTTCTTTCCCGCCTGCCTTAAGCCCGTCACCTGAAAGGCTTGTACAGACCGCTCCAACCGTACGAGGCCGCGCCGCACCAGCGTTCCCAGTGTGGAATCCGGAACTCCTCTCCCGCGCAGACGTCCGCGCAACTCCCACAGCGGCGCCCTGCCCCGGCAACCGGCCAGCTCCGCCATCACCGCCAGTTGATTCTCATTCAACCGCGGCAGCCGTCTCGCACTCTCGCCGTCTCCCGTAGGACCGTTTGCTGCCTGTTGCTCCAGGACGGCAATGAACTCCATCCGCCGCGCATCCCGCACCTCCGCCAGCGGCTCACGCGACAGCCAGCGCTTTTTCGCCATCCCATCCAGCAGCGCCTTGTTGGCCCCGGTCGCTGCGCGAATCACACTTCCCTTGGCAACCTCCCCATTCTCCAGGTAGTTCAACACCGCATACTCGCGATTCCGCTCCTCAATGCTCCGTTCTGCGTGGCTGGAGGCGCGCTGCGACGAACCCCTCCCTGCTACCTCATAAAGGACTCTTTGGCCTCGTTCCGCGATCGTGTATCCCCACTGCCGCCGCACCTCGGCCGTCAGCGGCAACATTCCCCGCAGCACCTCGCCCAGCGGCGCGCAGTAGTATCCCGCCACCCATCTTCCCAGCTCCATCAACTCCGCTGAGAGCAGCGCCGCCTCATCCAAAACCTGGCTAACAGGCTTGACCTGAATCGCCTCAGCGCTCCCACCCGCAGCCTGGCTGTGGCCCTCGCCCAGATCCTCCCTCTCCCCTTGAACGAAAGAGGCTGAAACGGCCTGCCGGCCAGGAGCTACATCGTGCAGCTTCACCACCACACCCACCAGCCGCCGACCGCCAAACGGCACAATCACCCGAGCGCCCACCTGGGCCACAAGCCCTCCAAGCTCGTAGGTGAAAACCCGGTCCAGCGGCACCGGCAGCGCGACATCGCAATACAGACTCACCCCTACAGCTTAACGGGCAGAGCTGTGCGCTCCGGCGGATATCTTCGCCAGCCCGCGCCCGCAACCCTCAGCTTTGCCCGCGGCCCTCATCCCCCGGCCGGCTCTTCTGAGGCGAAGCCGTCAGCCGGTCTTCCATCTCTCTGAGCTGCCTCTCCAGCAGCTTGCGCTCCTTGGCGCGCTGCTTCTTGTCCTCAATGAGCCCCGCCACCCTGCCAGCCAGATCTGCTGGTCCCACACTCAACAGCGTCCCTAGCTCGCGCAGCCGGGCAAAGTCCGAGCGGGCGGTCCTTATAGCCCGCAGACCGCAGCAGAACTCCACCCGCTGCCCCTGCCGCACCTTCTCCACCCTCCGCACCAGCAGCCCGCCAATCGCTCCCGTGGACCGCACATGCGTTCCTCCGCAGGCGTTGAACTCCACACCCTCCATCTCCACGATTCTCATCCGCCCGGCGCGCTCCGGCAGCTTGCGCAGCTCCCCTCGCGCCAGCATCCGTTCCGCCTCTTCACGCTCCACCCAGTGCGAAAGCATCCTGCGGTCTTCGAAGATCAGGCGATTAACCGCATCTTCCACTCGATATAGATCCTCTGGAGAGATCTTCTCCGCGTCCAGATCGATCGTCACCGACTCGGCGCCCAGATGGAACGAAACCGTTGGAAGGCCAAGTTCACGCAGAAACATCGCCGACAGCAGATGCTGTCCCGAGTGCTGCTGCGCGTGATCCATCCTGCGCTCCGCATCCACCCTCCCCGCTACCTGCGCGCCAACGGCAACTGGCTCCCGGACGGTGTGCCAGACCTGACCTTCCTCATCTTCCTCCACCCGCTCCACGTCAACCTGCAAAGATTCAGCATTCGGCAGAGCAGTCACGAGCAGTCCCTTATCCCAGGGCTGACCTCCGCCGGCTGGATAGAACGCAGTCCGGTCCAGCGCCACACACCAGAACGGCTTCTCCTGCCCATCCGATCCCGCTTCTTGCCCTCCGGCCCGGAGGCCAGTCACCACCGCCTGAAACTCCAGAACCGCATCCCGGTCGTAGTACAGCCGCTCAGTCACCGACCGCGGTATGGAACTGCCGTCCATGAACTCCCCTCCTGATTCTCTGGGCTCTCCAATGAGCGCCTCGCCTGAATGCAAGGGCCAGACACCAACACCCGGCGCGCAGATCTTGCCTCTGCGTCTTCTTCTTTTTCCCCCGCCGCAATCGACTCCAGCCGAGGAACCACCCTTGCAAAGGCAACTCTTCCACAGCGCTTGGGTCCAACCACCCTCCGCAGGCTCACGCTCCTCTGCCTTACTGCGGCATCACCATCAGCTCAACGCCACTGGCGGCCCCTGCCTGATGAAAGACCGTTTCGGTCGCCGCCTTGAAGTCGTCTGGCTTCGCCTTGAAGATATCCATGAAAGTCTGCGGGTTCCGATCCACAAGGGGAAACCACGAACTCTGTATCTGCACCATGATCCGGTGTCCCTTCAAGAACGTGTGGCTGATGTCCTGCATGGTGAAGTCCACATCCGTGATCTTGCCCGGCGTTAACGGCTGTGGATGCTCCCAGGAGTTCCGGAACTTGGCCCGGAAGGGTTCGCCACGCACCAGCATCTGATAACCCTGCATATACACCGTCGGTGTGGTTGCTCCACTTCCCTTGTGCTCCCTGGCCAGCGGATCCTTGTAGTCCTCCGGAAAGACATCGATCAACTTCACATCGAAGTCGGAGTCCGTCCCTGTGGATGCAACCTTCAGCATCGGCCGGACCGGGCCCACCACCGTCACATCTTCGCTCAACGGAGCGGTCTCATACACCAGCACATCTCCACGCGTCGTTGCAAACCTCTGGTCGTCATCCATAAATCTCTGTGGAACATCCACACCCGTCACGTAGGGGGTATAAGGAACCGGATGCGCCGGATCGCTCACATAGCTGTCACTGGAGTTCTTCACCGTCGGCTGGGTCCACGCCAAACCGCCGTCGGGCTCCAGGTAGAGCATCTTGTCCACCGCCTGGCTGGGCGGCCATGCATCGTACTTCCTCCACACGTTCGTTCCCGTCTCAAAGACGTACGCCTTGGGCAGACCGTCCCAAGGTTGATCTTTCAGATAGTGGGCAAAGAACGGCGCTTCGATCTTCTCCCGGTAAAACTCTCCGGTGTCGGATCCAAAATCCACATCGCCGATCACCCGTCCGGCGCCGCCGGCCCATTCTCCGTGATACCACGGTCCTTCGATCAGCGTGTCCTCCGCGGCCTCTGGGCTCAACTTTGCAATCGCATGGAACACCGTCACCGGCCCGGAGAGATCCTGCTCATCGAAGAGCCCACCCACCGCGAGAACCGCCGCCTTCACACCCACCATGTGGGGCGCCAGGTTGCGAATCTTCCAGTAGTGGTTGTAAACAGTATTCGAAACCTGATCGTGGAAGTAGGAACTCGTTCCGCCCGCCGGCGTGTCGAGCGCTCCCAGCGTTCCCATCTTCAGATAGTAGGCATACATATCAGGGGTGGGAAAGTGAAAATCATTCTTTGGTTCCTGGGTGAGCGGATTCTTCTGTGGCACAAAGAACGGCGCATAGAATCCGTGATTCGCCTGGAGCATGAAGGCTCCGCCGTGATAGGCGTCATCTCCCATCCACAGATTCATGATCGGAGCCTGCGGACTGGCTGCCTTGATGGCGGGATTTCCATTGACAATGCTGGCCGCGGTATAAAACCCCGGATAGCTGATTCCCAGGATCCCCACCTTGCCGTTGTTGTCCGGCACATGCTGCAGCAGCCAGTTCACCGTGTCGTTCATATCCGTGGACTCATCCACGCTCATCCCATCATGGGAGGGCGACATCTCCAGCCACGTTCCCTCACTCTCCCACCGGCCGCGCACATCTTGACACACCAGGATGTACCCGCTCTCCAGCATCTCCCAATCACCGGTCACTCTGGGCGCAACCACGTCGTTGTTATAGTTCCCGCAGCTATAGGGCGTACGAGACATTAGAAAGGGATAAGGCCCCTTGTCGGCAAAAGTTCCCGGAATCGGCGTGTACACCTGCGTATAGAGCTTGACCCCATCACGCATCGGTATCCGATACTCATGCTTCGCATAGTGCGTCTTGAGATATGCCTCCGCCTGCGCAATCCACTGCTTCCTGCCCGCCGGATCACTGGGCGGCGTGACGGGAGGTGGGCCGGCCGGGGCCGTCGTATTCGGCGCCGTGGGCTGGGGCTTGGCCTGCGCTTCCGCCGGTAAGGCAGACAACAGGCTCAAAGACAGCAGAAAAACTGACAGCGGCCTCAGTAAACAGCTCACACGCATCCGCCCAGTCTCTTGCAGCATCCGGTCCTCCCTCTTCCAGCAAAAGATTTTCCTTCTCAATCCCACCCTGGTCCGCGACACCATTCTAAGCAACCAGCCCGGTCTCCCTCTCCCCGGATCCGCCCGCCAGACGCATTACCAGTCTCTCCAGCACCAGCCGCTTGTCTGGCGGGCTGGACCGCAACTCGAGATCCGCCTGCGCAATCAGCCGCAATCCTCTCTTCAACTCTGCGCGATCCTTGTAACGCCGCGCCTGCGCAATCAAAGCATCCGCGGCGAAGGGAGCCACGCGAAAGCCGGGCCACAGCACCTGCCACATCGTCCGCTGGTCTTTCACCTTCTTTTCATTCAGCACCAGCATCTGGCGAAAGATTCTGGCCAGAGAGAAGACATGCCCAATGGCGGCGTCCTCGCCGCCGTCAGAGGCGTTCAGCAGCCCTCCCAGCAACGCCAGGGCGCGCGGCGCGTCCTTCAGGCTGACGGCATCCGTCAGCTCATACAAGCTCCTCTGCTTGGCTGCCGAAACCATCCTCTCCACATCCGCCAGTTCGACGACCGCCTCCTGCGCCGTTCC
>JAKAQS010000153.1:0-4085 GCA_021819585.1 Acidobacteriota bacterium | reverse complement strand
AGGATGGCCGGCATAGAGCAGCAACTTCTCCGTCTCGCCGGCCACCATCATCATCTCCGCGCCTCCGCTTGCTCCCAGCGCATCCACCAGCTCTCTGGCCGCATCCTCGCGGAAGTTCACTCCCCGTTTCCCGGCCTCGCGCACCACCCAGCGCGCCGCATCCTCTTCACTCACTCGCTGCAACTCCACCACCCCGCACACATCGCCCAGCGTCTCGCGAATCTTCTCCGCTCTCTCCTTATCCGTCATCTCCATTCGGCGCAGATCCTGGGGCAGCGCGATGTGGTCCGCCACAAAGAGCACAAGCGCCTGCGGATTCGGCCTGCGAAAATAGGCGTCGATGGCCGCAAACTCTTCCTTCTTCTGCCCCCGTCCATAGAGCGTCTTCACGTTGCGCAGAATCAGCACCTGAAATGGAGCCATCAAGGAGGGAGTCTGCGCCAGGTCGAGCGCCTCAAACACCGTCGTCTGCGCCAGATCCAGATCATGTAGACAGAACTCTCTCATCTCCTTCGGCGCCAGCGCCTGAACAACCCCCTTGAGGCACATCTCGAGCAGGAACGTATCATCGCCCAACAGCACGTATCCGGCTTGCCTTGCACGATGATTCTGCTCCGCGGAAGAAGTTTGCTCCTGACTCACCTCGGCCAGAAAACGCTCCACGGCCGCAAAACTCCGCAACTCCGGTATATGGAATCCAGAGCCGTGAAGATCCCCCCCTTGGCCCCCCCGGAAGACCGCCCGTTCACTCACTGAAAACCCTCCAGCATCTCGCTCACCAACGCCTGCGCAAAGTCTCTCGCCATCCTGCGAACTGCAAACCCATCTTCCTGCACGAACCGGCTCAGAGCCTCCGTGGACTGATACTGTTGGCGCCATGCAAAGGCGTCGTTCGTATAAAGCACCTTTCCATCGTGCGCCACCAGTTGCACGCTGGCTGTCACCATCACCAGGTAGCTCGACGACTGTCCGCTTGACGAGTCGTAAGTCAGCGGCGCCACTGACTCATTAAGAATTGTCCCGCGCAGCACCGCATCCGCATTCTTGGTGGCGTCATTGGCCTTCATCCCATAGAGCACCCGGTAGTTGGTGCGCGTATTCAGCTCCCGCACCACTGCCTGGGTAAACACCGCTTCCGTGTTGTAAGCCTGCACCTTGGAGACAAACATCGGCACGGCCAGCGTCTGCACGTTAGGCGGCAGATGCGTTGCGGCTCCCATCTCATGGTACCCGCACCCCGTCATCGCCAATGCGATTCCCAGCGTGAGAGCCTTAGCGGCTACGCTCCTCCACCGCTTCATCGGCACGCCTCACCCGTCCGTTCTCCAATGTAATAAAGGGTATGCGGCACCACCAGCGAGTCAGGATCCTGCGTCCAGGGCATCGTCTTCCAACCGGTGGTCACCGGCGTCACCAGTGTCAGATTCCCGGGATTGCCAATCTTGATGGGCATGGCGAACGCCGGTTCATCGGCGCACCAGCGGTAGGCGACCGTTCCCTTGGCGGCATCGAACTTCAACCGCAGCACCGGAATCGCCGCATGGCGCAGATACTCGTTGAAGAACGGAGTCAGATCCATCCCCGTGCGCTGGTTCCACCAGGCCACCACATCCTCAGTCATGATGCTCTGGTACTTGAAGTGCTGATAGAAGTCGTGCAGATCGGCAAACCACTTCGGATCATCGTCGATCACGCTGCGTAGCGTATTGATCATCAGCGCACCTTTGAAGTACTGATCCTCCGTCGGCTCGGCGTTGATACCGTGCTCCGGAATCACTGGCTGCCGGTTCCGCACCTTGGGCACAAGCCCGTTCAGATACCGTATCGCGTCCGCCTTCCCCCATCGGTATTCGACATAGAGCGACTCCATGTAGGTCGTCCAACCCTCATGAATCCACATATCCGACCGGTCGGCTGCATTGATCGCGTTGCCGAACCACTCATGTCCGCTCTCGTGAATGATGATGAAGTCAAAGCGCGGCGAGATCCCCACCCCCGTCCAGTCGCGCCCATAGTATCCATTCTCGAAGTGATTTCCATAGGCCACCGCGCTCTGGTGCTCCATGCCGGCATACGGCGCCTCGATGAGTTTGTATCCATCCTTGTCAAACGGATACTCGCCGAAGTAATGCTCGTAAGCATCCAGCATCACCGGAACCTGCTGAAACTGCACCTTGGCCTTGGCCAAATCCTCGGGCAGCGCATAATAATCCAGCGTCGTCTTCTGGCCCGTCTCTTTGTTCACATGCACCCCCGACCAATGCTGATACTCCCCAATGTTCAGCGCTACATCGTAGTTGTTGATCGGGTAGTGTACCCTCCACTCCCACTCCGTATATCCATCGCCCAGATCCTTGCTGGCCACAAACCGCCCGTTGCTCACATCCATCAGGCCATCCGGCGCCGCCACGTCGATCTCCATGCCCTCGGGCCGATCTCGCCACTGATCCTTGTTGGGCCACCATACGCTGGCGCCCTGGCCCTCACAGGCGGTCGTAATCCAGGGTTTGCCCTCCTTGTCCTTGTCGAAGTTGACGCCCCCGAAACGTCCCTGGGTCAAAGGATGCCCGTGATAGGCCACCGTAACTTCATACACCCCACCGGCCTTCAGTTGGCGGGGAAATTCGACATAAAACGTCCTTAGATCACTGGAGCCGGAAGCCCCTGATCCGGAGCCTGCGCGTACCCACCGCACCGGCTTGCCTTCAAACACTACGCTGTCAATCGACAAGACCGGAGTAAGCTCCAGTTGGATCTTTCGCCCATCCTTCAGCATCTTGAATCGCACCATGTTACTGCCGGCAAGAGTCTCTGTAGACGGATCCACCTTTAGCGTTAAATGATAGAAAAGAATGTGGTTATTCTCACGATAGGGGCCATATCCGCCGCGCAGTAGATCATCTTCTGTCGGCGCCAATCCCGCATTGGCGGGCTGCGCCCCATGTCCTACCGTCACCCCCGGCGTCGTGGTTTCGCTTTGGGCCGAGGGCGGGGCCTTCTGCGCCTGCGCCCCGGAGATTCCCAACGCCAATCCCAGCGCAAGAACGTGCATCCACCCACCGCTGAACTTCTTCATGCGGTTAGCCTATCGCACCGGACCCATCCTCCGCGACACCTCCAACTCCTGCCCTGCTCGGAAAATGATTCTCTTGCCCTGCGCCAGGGCTGGGAAGCCTCCCTCTGCGAAGCCCTCAAAATCACTTAGCCGTCACCCGGCGGAGAGCAGATACAAATCCCTGCCTTAAACTGCAAAGGCGACCCAAGGGCCGCCTTTGCGATACCCGTCTGCCGCCTATGCTGGGTTGGGCTGCCCCTCGCCGAAGCCCGGCTTGCGGCCGCCCTCCGGCTTGAGCACCTGCTGCTTGTCCTCGTCCTCACCTGCAGCGGCCAGCGCTGACTTTACCGGCGGAAGCTGCTTGCCCTGGATTAACAGTTCGATCTCGGCGGCATCCAGCGTCTCGCGCTCCAACAACGCCGCTGCCATGGCATGCATGATCTCACGATTCTCGTCCAGGATCTTGTAGGCGGAGTTGTACCCGTCATCCACCAGCCGCCGCACCGCCTTGTCAATCTGCTGTGCGGTGTCATCCGAGTAGTCCCTGGACTGCGCAATATCCCGGCCCAGGAACACCTCCTGCTCCTTCTTTCCGTAGGTCAACGGTCCCAGCTCGCTCATGCCGTACTCGCAAACCATCTTGCGCGCCAGCTCGGTGGCGCGCACAATGTCGTTGCCCGCGCCGGTTGTCATACGATTCATGAAGATCTCTTCCGCGCAGCGCCCACCCATCAGAATGGCAAGCTGCGTGTTCAGATAATCCCGCGTCACCGTATGCTTGTCCTCTTCCGGCAGGTGCATCGTCACGCCCAGCGCCATGCCGCGCGGGATGATCGTCACCTTGTGCAGCGGATCGGAGTGCTCCCGCTTGGCCGCCACCAGCACGTGCCCGGCCTCATGGTATGCCGTGTCGCGCTTGTCGTCCTCGCTGAGCAGCATCGACTTCCGCTCCGCGCCCATCAGCACCTTGTCCTTGGCTACCTCAAAGTCGAACATGTGTACGGCCTTGCGGTTGAACCGCGCCGCCGTC
>JAKAQS010000152.1 GCA_021819585.1 Acidobacteriota bacterium | reverse complement strand
ATCCCCAAGAAAGACGGCCCACTTAGAATTGCTGCTGGCCTGGCAGATTGTGAAGGCGAAGTTCACCCTGGTTGGGAGTTTCGAGTTGGGACGGCGCTGAGGAGCAGAAGGATCAGAGCCAGCGCCAGGGGCACAATCATAGCTACGCGCAGCGATCCGCTCTGCGTGGAGAGGAAGCCCATCATCCAGGGGAAGAGCGCTGCGCCCAGTCCGGAGACGGCCAGGAGCAAGCCGGCCGCGCGCGCCGTTGGGCGGCTTTCGATCAGCAGGGCAAAGGTGGTGGGAAAAAAGGGCGCCAGGCTGAGCCCCAGGAGCACGGAGTAGAGCGAGAGCAGCGGACCGTGGCTGGTGGTTGCCAGGGCTGCGATCCAGAGGGTGGAGAGCGCCATGCCGAGGCGTTGCAGGGTGGGCTCCGGGATGATGCGCAAGGCTGCCGACGAGAGGGCGCGGCCGGCGGTCAACGCCGACCAGAGCAGAACGATTGCCGATTGCCCACCTAGCAGATGCGTATCCGAGAAGCGCACCGTGTAGGTGGTCAGCCATCCCGTGATGCAAGTCTCCAGACCGCCGTAGAGGAAGAGTAAAAGTCCGAAGCGAAGCAGGAACTGTGGAGGTGGTTGAGCGGAGTCGATGGGAGAGAGATCGGGTGCGGCCGCGGCTTCCTTTGATGGCTGCATCAGCCCACCGATTCCGGTGAGGAGGAACATCGCTGCGAAGCTCAGCAGCGCCTGGCGCAGTTGAAATCGCGGCAGCACGGCTGCGGCGATCAGTCCGCAGAGTACGGCGCCCAGGCTCCAGAAGAAGTTGACCAGCGACAGCGCCGAGCCGGTGTGGCTGGTGAATCGTCTGCCGACGACGATGTTGGACGAGGCGATCAACTGGCCGAGGCCGAAGCCGCTGACAAAGAGCCAAGCGGCGCCGCTGAGGAGTCCTGTGCTGAGGGCGAAGGCCGCGAAGCCGATGCAGGAGAGGATGGCGCCGGCGAGCACTCCCAGGCGCAAGCGGCGCGGGACCGACACTCCCCCCAGAAAGGCTCCGACAAACTTTGAGGCCAGTAAGAGACCGCCCTGTTGGTCGGTCAGCCGCCAATCGTGCAACAGGGTGGGCATGATCGGCCCGAGCAATACCGTTCCCAGTCCGGCGAGCAGGAGCCCGGTGGCCAGCCAGACGACCGATGGCCCGGCCACGCTGTCATGCTGAGGAGATCTGGTGTGAGGATGGCTCATGCGTGGCTCGGTGTATATCATTTTAGAGGGATCTCTGTTTGCGGGCCGCCTGCATCGGGCCGTTCGGCCGGAGCCGATGGCGCAACGGCGCGGGGTGGGCCATTGATGTCGCGAGCCTCGGCAGTCCTCTGGGAGATGTTTATCATGCGCTGTCGTCTGCCTATCCTTCTCCTGCTGGTCGCCATGGCGGCGATGGCGACTACTATGAGCGGATGCCACAGGCGGACGAGTTCTTCCCCGGCGGCAGCCGCTCCGCAGCATTACCCGGTACGCGGGGTGGTGATCAGTATCGATTCTTCCAGCGGCGAGGTTCTGCTGAAGCATCAAGAGATCCCCGGCTTCATGCCGGCCATGACGATGGCCTATCGCCTGGACGATCCATCGATCCTCTCCGAGCTTCATCCCGGCGATCTGATTTCGGCGACTCTTTTGGTGGATCATGATTCTTCAGGTCCGACGAACCTGCGCCTGACGGAGATTGACGTCATTGCCGAGGCTCGCCCGGATTACAAGCCGACGGTGAACTATCATGTGCCGAAGAAGGGCGATGAGGTCCCGGACTTTTCGCTGCTCAATCAGTCCGGCCACAAGATCGACCTCCGCCAGTATCGCGGCAAGGTCGTATTGTTGACCTTTATCTATACGCGCTGTCCGCTTCCGGACTATTGCATTCGCATGAGCCGCAACTTTGCCGACATTGACAAAAGCCTGCGGTCCGACCGGAAGCTTTACCAGCAGACGCATCTGCTCACGGTAAGCTTTGATCCGGCCTACGATACTCCCAGCGTGCTGCGCGATTACGGCGAGGCCTATACAGGGAATGCCCATGAGACGTTTTCACACTGGGAGTTTGCGGCTCCTTCAGTCGCAGAACTTCCCAGGATGGAGCAGTTTTTTGACGTTGGCGTGACACCCCAGGCCAATGGGACCCTGCAGCACTCCCTCTCCACGGTGGTGATCGATCGGCAGGGACGGATCTTCGCCTTCTATCCGACCAACGACTGGTCGGTAGCGGAGGTGCTGGCGCAGATGCAAAGCGCGGCATCCTGAGCGAGGTTGCGGCGCCGGGTTCCGCTGAACCCGTGGGCTCTCGCACCCAATGGGCAAGGGGAAACATCCAATGGGCTGAACTTACTTGCACTGCGATCGGGTCAAGTTTCGCAACCTGAGTTAGGCTTTTGCAGCGTCCTTATTGCTACATCGTTACCGTCGTCCATGTGCCGCTTGCTTTCATCTGTATCATTTCTTCATCTTTTCCCAAGCAATCTTCTGAATCTCTTTGTGGTTGACCGCTTCCACTCTCCACTTCGAAAAGGAGTCTCATGTCACGCATCACGTTTTACTTCGGAGCCGTCCTCGCTGGAGTCGGCATCTTCTATTTTTTGACCACGGGATCGGTTCATCCCACCTCGTTGATCCCGGTGTGGTTCGGCCTTGCGTTGGCTGTTCTGGCCAAACTGGCTACGTCTGACGACGCCTCCAAACGGAAGCTCTACATGCATATTGCGGTTACCATCGGATTGCTTGGATTTCTCTTTCCGGGGTTTATGGCTACCCGGGATCTGATGAAATCTCATGGCGGTGAGATCCCACTCGCCCATCCGGCGGCGACGCATGAGCAACTGATGATGGCTGTGCTCTGTCTGGTATTCGTTCTGCTCTGCGTGCGCAGCTTCATCGCCGCGCGGCGATCTGGAGCCATTTAAGAGTCGCAGGGGCGACGTTTTAAGGTTTAACAGGAGGCCAATGGCAAGCTTTGGAAGTTCCAACCTGGGCGGAGCTCCCCGAATGCGTTCCGCGGAGAAGAATTCAAGTCACCCGGGCCGCTCCATCTCCGCCGATCTCAGCGCTCAGCGCCCCAAGCCGAAGCTCAAAGACGTCTGGCCGGAGATTTGGGGGCTGATCAAGCCGCGGCGCCTGTTGCTGACCGGTTGCTTCCTGCTGATGATCGTCAATCGCATCTGCGCCCTGGTGCTGCCGGCCTCTTTCCGTCCCCTGATCGACCAGGTGTTCAACAAGCGCCACTACGCGCTGCTTCCATGGATTGTTGGAGCGGTTCTTTGCGCCACTCTGGTGCAGGGCATCACCTCTTACACGCTGACGCAACTGCTCTCCAAGGAAGGTCAGCGCTTGATCGCCGAGCTCCGGGTCCGGGTTCAGCGGCATGTCGGCAGGCTCTCCGTCTCCTTTTACGACGAGAATCGTACCGGCACATTAGTCGCGCGGATCATGAATGATGTCGAAGGCGTTCGGAACCTGATCGGGACGGGCATTGTGGACTTCGTCGGCGGCGTCCTGACCGCCCTGTTCGCCTTCGCCTATCTGGTGTACGTTTCGGTGAGCATGACCCTACTCGCCGCGGTGGTGATGACGGCCTTCGCTCTGGTGCTGCAAAAGGCCTTCAAGACCATTCGTCCGATCTTTCGAGAGAGGGCCAGGATCAACGCCGAGGTGACGGGCCGTCTTACGGAATCTCTGGGAGGGGTGCGCGTGGTGAAGGGTTATCACGCGGAAGAGAGCGAGTCCCAGGTCTTTGCCGGAGGGGTCAGCCGGCTGCTTCAGAATGTGATCAGCTCTCTGACAGCTCAGTCTTTGATGACGCTCTCCTCCACGGTGATCCTGGGTATTGTGGGAGCTTTGGTGATGTATATGGGAGCGCATCTGAACGCGGCCGGCAAGCTCACGGCCGGGGGTTACTTTTCCTACGTGATGATGCTGGCCTTTATGACCGCGCCGGTGGTGCAACTGGTGGCCATCGGGACGCAACTTACGGAGGCGATGGCCGGCCTGGACCGCACGCGCGAGATCATGGCCGAGATGGAAGAAGACATCCATCCAGCCCGCCGGCTAGAGCTCGGAACCCTGACGGGCGATGTTCGCTTTGAAGACGTCAGCTTCTCCTACACGGCTGGAAAGCCGGTTCTCCACAATATCAACTTCGTGGCTCCGCATGGAACTGTGACCGCCCTGGTGGGTTCCAGCGGCTCCGGCAAGTCCACGATCATCTCGCTGATCTGCGGCTTTCACACCGCCGAATCCGGGGTTGTGCTCGTCGATGGCCATGACCTGGCTGCGGTGAGGCTCGCCGGCTACCGCAAGCAACTGGGTGTGGTGCTCCAGGAGACCTTCCTGTTTGATGGCTCCATCCGCGAGAACGTGAAGTTCTCCCGCCCCGGGGCCGAAGAAGAGGCGTTTCTCCAGGCGTGCAAGATCGCCCGAGTGGACGAGTTTGCCGAACGCTTTCCCGAGGGTTATGACACCGTGGTGGGCGAGCGCGGAGTGAAGCTCTCCGGGGGGCAGCGGCAGCGGCTCTCCATCGCCCGCGCCATTCTGGCCGACCCGCGGATTCTGATTCTGGACGAAGCTACCAGCTCTCTGGATTCGGAGTCCGAGGCCCTGATCCAGCATGGCCTCAGCTACCTGATGCAGGGCCGGACGACCTTCGTAATCGCTCACCGGCTCTCCACCATCCGGCGTGCTGACCAGATTCTGGTCGTCGAAGAGGGTCGCATCGTGGAGCGCGGGGATCATGAGACGCTCTATCAACTTAACGGCCGTTACCGCGACCTGTATGACCGTCAGCACAACCTGGAGGCGAACCTTTTCCTCGCTCCCGGCGAGGGCGATACGGTTCCGGCGTGAGGGTAGGCCAGGTACTGTCTGAGGGTTGGATCTTGACCGAAAGCAGCCAAGGTTTGGCGATGCGCGGATGGCTGGATGCCTACTTCGGGCCGCCACCGCTCTCCACGCCCAACTCGCGCAGCAGAAAGGCGTCGTCAAAGGCGATCTCCTTCAGGTAGTCATAGCGTCCGCTGGAGCCGCCGTGCCCCGCATCCATGTTGACCTGTAGCAGCAGCGGGGCATCGTTCGTCTTCAGGGTGCGGAGTTTGGCTACGTATTTAGCCGGCTCCCAGTACATGACCTGCGAGTCGTTCCAACTGGTCTTGACGAGCATCGCGGGGTAGGCGCCGGCGCGAAGATTGTCATAGGGAGAGTAGCTGAGCATGTAATCAAAGGCCGGCTTTTCGTTCGGGTTTCCCCACTCCTCATACTCCGCGACGGTGAGCGGCAGGGAGGCGTCCAGCATGGTGTTCATGACGTCCACAAACGGCACATGGCTCAGCACGGCGCGGAAGAGATCCGGCCGCATGTTTACCACAGCCCCCATCAGCAAACCGCCGGCGCTTCCACCTTCGATGGCGACGCGGCGGGGGTCGCCGTATCCCTCCCGGAGCAGGGACTCCACCGCGGCGATGAAGTCGATAAAGGTGTTGCGCTTCTCCATCATCTTGCCAGCGTCGTGCCAGGGATCTCCCAGCTCGCCGCCGCCACGGATATGCGCGTAGGCCATAACCAGTCCGCGGTCCAGTAGCGCCAGCCGGGAGGGGCTGAATCCCAGTGGCAGCGCATGTCCGTAGGAGCCATAGCCGTAGACATAGAGCGGCGCCGTGCCATCCTTGCGGAAGAGATCCTTGCGGTAGACCAGAGATACGGGAACCTCGACTCCGTCCTGGGCATGGAACCAGAGCCGCTCTGCAGCGTATTGCGCCGCATCAAAGCCGCCGGGAACCTCATGTTCCTTGAGCAGCTTGGACTCGTGGGTGGCGACGTCATAGTCAAAGATCGAGGGTGGGCGCACCAGCGACTGGTAAGCATAACGGTAGGTGGTGGCGGCAAAGTCCTTGTTTACGTCGCCATCGGCCTCGTAGGCCGGGTCAGGAAAGCGGATGTCGTTGTACTGCCCTGGAAGCCCATCTTCATGGAGCGAATAGACGCGCAACAAAGGTAGACCGCGCTCCCGATAGCCGGCCACCAGAAAATCTCGGAAGAGGTCGACGTCATCAAGCGGGGCGTCCTTGCGCTCCGGCAAGATCTCCGTCCAGCGCTCGCGTCCGGTATCCGTCACCGGAGTCCGCATCAGCCGAAACTGCTCCGCGCCGTGGTTGGTGCGAATGTAAAGGTAGCCTTCGCGGTGATCGACGTCATACTCCTCATCGTCGACACGGCCGGCGACCAGGCGAAACGCCGCATTCGGTTCTGTAGACGGGAGAAGCCATGCCTCGCTGGTAGTGTGGCTGCCGGAACCCAGCACAAGGAACTTGCGGTCTCGCGTCCGGCCGATGGCTACGTTGAAGCGCTCGTCTTCCTCGTGGAAGACCTCGGACGGAGAGCTGCCCAGGGCGTAGCGGAAGACGCGATCTTGACGTTTAGTCTGCTCGTCCTCCGTGGTGTAAAAGAGTGTGGCTGAATCCGCTGCCCAGGCTATGGTCCCGACGCGCTCTGCCGTCTCCTCCAGCAAGGCTCCTGTCTGGAGGTCCTTGATCGCCAGACGATATTGGCGGAATCCCGTATCGTCCGTGGTATAGGCCAGCAGCCTGCCATCTGGAGTGATGCTCATCGTGCCGATGTCCATGAATGGCCGTCCTTCGGCGAGCAGGTTCACATCCAGGATGACGGTCTCTTCTTCTGGTTTGCCGACTGGCCGCCGGCAGAAACGGGGGTACTGTTTGCCCTTTTCGGTCCGGGTGAGATACTCCCAGGCGCCATCGCGGTAGGGAAGCGAGGCGTCATCTTCCTTGATGTGGGAGAGAATCTCGTCATAGAGCTTCTTCTGCAACTCCTCCGTGCCGCGCATCGCGGCGGCGGTGTAGGCGTTCTCAGCCTCCAGGTAGGCTTGCACGCGAGGCTCCTCTTTCTTCCGCATCCAGGCGTAGTCATCGCGCAACGTGATTCCGTGAATGTTGGTTGAGACTGGCTCGCGTTGGGCGGCGGGCGGCGCGACAGCGGCAGGATGTAGGTCGTTCATGGGCGTCATCAAGCTCTCCATTCCACAGGATACAGGGGAGACTGTGGGGAGCTTGTGCCGCCTCCGGCAGGGCATGGCCGCGGAAGATCTGGCGTAGAATCTTCCTGTGACCGGCGCGCGACAACTCCTGAATTTTCTGCTGTTGTTTGCGTTTGCAAACCATGCATTTGCGGAGTCGCCGGACAAGCTTCCCAAGCCTACCAGTTACGTCAGTGATTTTGCCGGAGTGATCGATCCTACGTCCCGAGAGAACATCGAAGACATCGCCTGGCAGGTGTACTCACGGGCCCATGCCACCATTGAGGTGGTCACGGTGAAGTCTCTCGACGGTGAGGATATCGATCCCTGGACCACGGAGTTGGAAGATCGCTGGAAGGTGGGTCCAAAGTCCAGCGATCGCGGCGTCGTGATGGTGTTTGCCATTCAGGAGCACAAGGACCGGATTGAAGTCGGCTATGGACTGGAGGGCATCCTGAACGATGCCAAGGTGGGCGACATCCGGCGAAGCATGAATCCGCTGCTGGAGCAGGGTCAGTATGGCCCGGCGATCCAATCCGGCGTGCAGCAGATTGCGGATGTGATCGCCGCGGACGCCAACGTGACGCTGTCTCCGCTCCAGGAGATGCCGAACCTTGCCTACCGAGAGCGGCCGGCTGAGCACCACACCAACTGGTTTGGCATCCTCTTTTTTCTGGTCATTCTGCTGCTGATGTTCAGAGGTGGCGGCGGGGGTGGCGGCTGGCTCTGGTTCCTGCTGGGCAACCTGATGGGTGGCGGCTTCGGGGGCGGTGGAGGTTTTGGCGGCGGCGACATGGGGGGTGGAGACTCCGGAGGCAGCGACGGTTCAGGCGGCGGAGACTTCGGGGGCGGCTTCGGCGGCGGCTCCGGCGGTGGTGGGGCGAGCGGAGATTGGTAGGTCCGCCTCTCGGCAAGGGAATCCACCAGGCATCGAAATCATGACAACGATAGACGCGAAAGGGAATACATCAATGAAGGCTCTTTGGGTTGTGCTTGGAGTGGTGGGTATGCTGCTTCTGGTGGTGATCCTCACCTTTGGCAGCTATATTTCGGCGAAGAACCAGATGGTGCAGCTCAACGAAGATGTTGACCAGACCTACTCGCAGGTGGACGTGGTGCAGCAGCGCCGTCTGGACCTGATTCCCAACCTGGTAGCCAGCGTCAAAGGCTATGTGGGCGAGGAGGAGACGGTGCTGACCAATATCGCCAATGCGCGCGCCGGCGTTCTGGCCGCCTCTTCGGACCGCGCCAGCAGCATCCAGGCGAACACCAGGCTGGATGCCGCCCTGATTCCCCTTTACCGCCTGCAGGAGGAGTATCCCGATCTGAAGGGCAACGAGCAGTTCATGCGCCTGGAAGACGAACTTGCCGGCTCAGAGAACCGCATCGCCGTGGAGCGCCAGCGTTACAACAAGGCGTTGGAGGCCTATAACGTCTATATCCGCCAGTTCCCCAACAGCATCTGGGCCAACATGGCGGGGTTCCACTACCGCGACGAGTACTTCAAGGGGAATCCGGCCAACGCGACTGCTCCTACGGTCGACTTCGGAAAATAGACGCGCCGCGATCCGCAAATTCTTTGCTGGAGCCCGTGGAGCGGATGGTTTCTGCCAGAGCGTTCCTTTTTTGGGAGAGCGGGTTCGGCATGTTCCTTTTGGAGCAAGCGGCGGACAAGGCTGCAACCTGGAATTCGAGATCCGCGTCTATACTTCTGCCATTGGCTCCAGAGTGTATCTGCCGCATGGGTAAGGGGATGCGTCCGATGCCTCACGGTTGCGAATTTGCCGTGGTTTTGCGCAAGGAGGAGATCCCATGACGGGCAAGATTGCGCCCCTAGGTTTTGTCTCCGCCGCGATGATCGCGTTGTTGGCGGGATGCAGCTCCAACATGACAAACTCGATGACGAGCACGACGGCCGCCACAGCGCCCGTGTCCATCTCGATGACGGACGATCCGCCGGCCGGTGTATCGGTGTTGTTTTTTCAGGTGAGCCTGACGGGCGCCTCGCTGATGTCAGCCTCCGGGACGTCGGTGTCGCTATTGAACAGCGGCACGCCGATTGAGGTGGATGTGACGCAACTGCAAGCGCTGTCAGCGTTTTTGAGCACGGCCAAC
>JAKAQS010000151.1 GCA_021819585.1 Acidobacteriota bacterium | reverse complement strand
GTTTTTCTTGTACCAGTCCAGGATGCGGCCGACAAAGGGCGAGATGAGGGTAACTTTGGCCTCCGCGCAGGCGATGGCCTGGTGCAGGCCGAAGAGCAGGGTCAGGTTGCAGTGAATGCCCTCTTTTTCGAGCTGCTCAGCGGCTTTGATGCCCTCCCAGGTGGAGGCGATCTTGATCAGGATGCGCTGGCGCGAGATGCCGGCGCTCTCGTACTGCTGGATGATGTCGCGGGCAAGCTGCATGGTTTTCTCGGTGTCGTAGCTCAGGCGAGCGTCCACCTCGGTGGAGACCCGGCCGGGAACGATCTCCAGGATCTTGCGGCCGAAGGCGACGGCCAGGGTCTTGAAGGCGGCGGCGGCCACTTCCTTGTCGGAGGCCTTTTCTCCCGCCCGCTCGCGCGCCTCCTGCAGCACCTGATCCACGATGCCCTGATACTCGGGCATGGCGGCGGCGGCGGCGATCAGCGATGGGTTGGTGGTCGAATCGGTCGGCTTGAACTGTTTGATGGAGTTGATGTCACCGCTGTCGGCGACCACGGTGGTCATTTGCTTGAGCTGGTCCAGCAGATTCGCCATAAATGCTCCTAGGGGAGGGGGGATGGGAGAACGATTGCGGGACGGAAGATGCGCCCGTTCGTCCGGATCGAAGCCTCACCCATCCGGAGATCAACCCCTCTCCACTTCTACTGATTATATGACGCCATTGCCGGAGCGAAGGTTTGGTCTCCGCCCCGGCAGGCCGTTGGGGGCGCTGTCAGGCTCGCCTTTTGCCTGACTGCGCCTCGATCAGCATCTGGTACAACTGGATGGTCTGCGCGGCGATCGCCCGCCAGGAGAAGTGTTCCTCGACGCGCACTCGCCCGGCCTGCCCCATGCGCCGCGCCTTCTCCGGGTTTTGCAGCAGATGGGTGAGGCGCTGGGCCAGGTCGCGGGCAAAACGGTCGGGATGCACCGGGAACGCGGTCACGGGATCGGCCTCAAACGGGGTGAGCAAGCCGGTCTGGCCGTCCACCACCACCTCCAGGATTCCTCCGGTGGCGCTGGCCACCACCGGAGCCCCGCAGGCCATCGCCTCCAGGTTGATGATGCCAAAGGGCTCGTAGACGGAGGGGCAGCAAAAGACGGCGCAGTGGGAGTAAAGCTGGATGGCCTCTTCGCGGGTGACCATCTGCTCGATCCAGACAACGTTGTGGCCGGTTCCAGTGGGGTCGCCGTTAGCGGTGGAGTGCCCACCGTGGGGGCCAAAGTTCTCCACCGCCGCCGCCGAGTTCCCAGAGCCGGCGTGGCGCGCCGCCTCGACTTTGGAACGCATCTCGGCGGCGATCTCGGGGGTATCCGGCGCTCCGGCGCAGAGCACGACCTGGGCGCCCGGCGGAAGATAAGGGATCGCGTCCACCAAGTGCGTAACGCCCTTCTGGCGCGTGATTCTTCCCACAAACAGGACGTAGGGCCGGTTCGGGTCCACGCCATACTTCTCCAGCGCGGTCTTCTCGGTCCGGTAGCGGTACTGCTCCAGGTCGATTCCGTTGTGAATCACGTGAATCCGAGCGGCGTCCACCTCCGGGTAGGCGCGGAGGATATCCGCGCGGGTGCCGTTGGAGACGGCGATGATCGCATCGGCATCCAGAATGGCGGTGCGTTCCATCCAGGAGCTAAGGGCGTAGCCGGAGCCCAGTTGTTCGGCCTTCCAGGCGCGCAGCGGCTCCAGCGAGTGAGTGGTTAAGACAAACGGGATGTTGTAGAGCTTTTTGGCGAAAAATCCCGCCATGGCCGCGTACCAGGTGTGGGTATGGACAACGTCCAGCCGGTCCAGGCGGAGGTTTTCGAGCAGGTTGAGCGAGAGCGCTTCGAGGGCAGTTTTAAACTTGGCCTCGGTGCCGCGGGAGAGCAGCGGCCAGGGCTGCTCGAAGGAGACCCGCAGGTTCGGGCTGTGGGGCAGGGAGGGGTCGGCGAGGCTATCGGCTGGGGGCGTCTCTCCCCAGGCATGCACCTCCACCTCAACCGTCCTGGCCAGCTCCCTGGAGAGGTACTCGACGTGTACACCCGCGCCGCCATAGACGTACGGCGGATACTCCCGCGTCATCAATCCAACTCGCATAGGCTCCACTCCCACACTAGCGGCTGCGAGCCGAGGCGGAGCCTGGGCCAACTTCGCAGTCCGCAGCGGCCAGTCTAATGCAAAACCCGGCTGGGGTTCGCCCGGGGCGGCCAGGGGAGGTTCCGGCGCAGAGTATACTGCATTGTACACTTTTCAATCGGCCAGAATCCCCGCAACAGAATGCTGCACAAAATCCTACTGTTTGGAGTTGGCATGACGCATCGGTCAAAGTTCTTGAGGTATATCTTCCTGAACCGTGGAGGCGTGAAAACCGGCCTCCTCGCTGCAACCTTCGTTCTGGCCACGACCGCCGCGCCGGCGCAGAGTGGTGGTGCGGCGGCTACCGCATCCACTGCCGTCCCTGCGCCCCAGCCCCTGCAGCACGCGCTTCCACCGGACTCCGTCACCGAGGGAACGGTGACTGTGGGCGGCAAGGCGATCGCCTACAAGGCGGTCGCCGGCTTGTTGCGGGTAGGAGCGACGGACGAGCAGGATGCGACGATCAGCCTGGACGGAACGATCCTGCCCGGCGCGGAGTCCGGAGCTACACCGGCCAAGCCGGGCCAGGAGCCGCCGACGGCCACGATGTTCTATACCGCGTACTTCGCCAAGGATGAGGATCCGGCCACCCGGCCGATCGTCTTCATCTACAACGGAGGGCCGGGTTCGGCCACCATGTACCTGCGCATGTGCAGCTTTGGCCCGGTGCGGGTGGAGCTGGATGACCTGGGCCATCCGGCGGGCGGTCCGTACAAGATTGTTCCCAATCAGGACTCGCTGCTGGACACGGCGGATCTGGTCTTTATTGACGCTCCGGGAACGGGCTATGGCCGGGTGATGGGCAAGGACGCGGACAAGGCGTTCTACGGGATCGATCAGGACGCAGGGGCGTTTCAGCGGTTCATCCGCCGGTTCCTGACCAAGTACAACCGCTGGGACTCCCCGCGTTTCCTCTTTGGGGAGAGCTACGGAACCACGCGCGACGCGGTTCTCTCGGCGGCGCTGCAGCGCCATGGCGTCGACCTGAATGGGGTGGTCTTCCTCAGCCAGATTCTGAGCTTTGACGACTCCGCGGACGGCTCGGATGGCAACCCAGGCACGGAGAACGGCTTCTTCCTGGCGCTGCCCAGCTTTGCCGCCACGGCGTGGTTTCACCACAAGGTTCCCAACCAGCCGGTCGAGCTGCAGCCCTGGCTGCATCAGGTGGAGCAGTATGCGCTGGGAGACTACGCGAGCGCGCTGCTGCAGGGAGCCGATCTGGACGCCACGCGCAAGGCAGCGGTGGCCGCCAAGCTGGAGAGCTTTACGGGCATTCCGGCGGCGCTTTGGATCAAGGCGGATCTTCGCCTGACTGGCGGCGAGTTCGCCCAGGATCTGCTGGGCGACAGCAATGACACCACCGGCCGGCTCGACTCCCGCTGGTCCGGCCCCAGTCTGAACCCGCTGGACCGCGAAGCCGCGTACGATCCCTTCTCGGAGGCCATCGAGTCGGCCATCCAGGCCGCGATGAACACCTACGCGCAGACCACGCTGAAGTTTGGGCAGAATATGACCTACGAGCCCAGCGCCCGCATGGGAGGCTGGCACTGGGACATGAAGCACCATGGCCCGCAGCCCGGGGGCTGGCCGGGCACCTTCAGCAACGTGATGGGCGATCTGGCGTACACCATGAAGGTGAGTCCTCACATGCATGTGCTGTTGATGGGCGGATACTTCGACCTGGGCACGGTCTACTTCGGAGCCACCTATGAGATGAAGCACCTGCCCATCCCGGAGGATCTGGAGAAGAACATCGAGTACAAGTTCTTCCCCACCGGACATATGGTCTACGTGAATCCGCAGGCCCGCGCCGGACTGCATCAGCGCACCGCGAAGTTCATCCGCGATTACGAGACTGCGAGCCAGTAAAAAGGCATTGATGCCGCACAGGTCTTTCCAGGTATGGTCCGGGAAGGACCCGAGGCGTCTCCCCTCCGTTCTTCTCGCCGGCAGCCGAGACGCCGGCTTTGACTTGCGATCGACAACCGTGTCTATTGTTCTTTCCGGGAGGATTTCCGTCAAAATGCTCAAACATGGCTCCTTCTCTCTTGCAGCACTGGCGTTTACGCTGGGCGTGACTTGGCTATCTCTTCCGCCTCACGTGAAAGCCGGGCAGTCCGGCGGGCCAACGGCTCCGGTCGCGCAGACATCCACGGCTCCGGCTGCAGCAGATGCGGGACAAACGGCGCTGCCCCCGCTGCCTGCGGACAAGTATCTGTGGCTGGAGGATCAGCTCGGCGCTCGCGCCCTTGCCTGGGTGCGGGCCGAAGATGCCCGGTCTTTGCCCATCCTGGAGTCGGATCCGCATTACGCAACCTTTTATGCGGAGGCGCTGCGCATCGCGGAGTCCCCCAGCCGCCTGGCCGACCCGAGGCAGCATGGCGCGGAGATCTACAACCTGTGGCGCGACGCCGGCCATGTGAACGGCATCTACCGCAAGACCACGCTGGCCGGCTATCTGTCGCAGCATCCGGTCTGGCAGACGGTGATTGACTATGACGCTCTGGGACGGCGGGACAAGGTGAACTGGGTGGCGCATGGCCTGAACTGTCTGTATCCGGGAGACCGTGAGTGCATGGTGGTGCTCTCCTCGGGTGGAGAGGATGCGGACAGCCAGCGGGAGTTCGATCTCAAGACCGGAGAGTTTGTCTCCGGGGGCTTTGCTCTCTCCCGCAGCAAGCAGGACGTCTCCTGGCAGGACAAGGACACGCTGCTGGTGGCGCGGGACTGGGGTCCGGGAACGATGACCAGCTCGGGCTATCCCTTCATCGTGAAGCAGTGGAGGCGCGGGACGCCGCTGACCAGCGCCAGGGAGGTCTTCCGCGGCGAGGCCACCGATATGAGCGCCAGTGGCGTGACCCTGCACGATGCCAGGAAGCACTCGCTGACGATCTTTACCCGCAGGATCAGCTTCTTCAACATCCGGACCTTCATTGAGACGCCGGCGGGATTGCAGGAGTTGAAGATTCCGGCGCGGTCGCAGATCGACGGCCTGCTGGATGGCCGGCTGCTGCTGGAGATCAATCAGGACTGGACGCCGGCCGGTCAACTGCAGACCTTCCCGCGCGGCTCGCTGGTGGAGTTGAAGCTCGGGGAGGTGCTCAAGGATCCAGCTCATCTGAAGCCCCACACGATCTTTGCTCCCACTGCGGAGGAGTTTCTGCAGAGTGTGGATCTGACCCACTCGCGGGTTCTGATCACGACCCTGAAACACGTTCAGGGCAAGGCCTACATCTACTCGCCCTCGCTGCTGGGTTGGAGCCATCGCGAGCTGCCGGTGCCGGAGAACGTCAGCGTGAAGGTGGTCTCCACCAGTGATACCGATGACAACTTTTTCCTGGAGTTCAATGGCTTTCTGACGCCGCCTTCGCTGCTGTTCGGGGATGCGGCAGCAGGGACGCTGCAGTACGTCCGGGCCGAACCGGCGCAGTTCGACGCCTCCAAGGACGTGGTGGAGCAGTATGAGGCGACGTCGAAGGATGGCACGCGGATTCCTTACTTCATCGTGCATCCCAAGCAGATGCAGCTCAACGGGGCGAACCCCACGATTCTGACGGCGTACGGTGGATTTCAGATCTCGATGACGCCCACCTACTCGGGCTCGCTGGGCAAGCTGTGGCTGGAGCCGGGCGGCGTCTATGTGCTGGCCAACATCCGCGGGGGCGGGGAGTTCGGCCCGGCCTGGCACGAGGCGGGGCTGAAGACCCAGCGCCAGCGCATCTACGATGACTTTGCCGCCGTGGGCGAGGATCTGATCGCCCGCCGGATCACCTCGCCACGCCGCCTGGGGATCATCGGAGGCTCGAATGGCGGGCTGCTGATGGGCGTGGAGATGACCCAGCATCCCGACCTGTGGCACGCGGTGGCCATCATGGTGCCGCTGCTGGACATGCTGCGCTACGAGAAGATTGACGCGGGGGCGAGCTGGGTGGGCGAGTATGGTTCGGTGAGCGTTCCTGCCCAACGCGCGTTTCTGGCCAGAATCTCCCCCTACAACCAGCTCAAGCCGGGCGTGGACTATCCCGAGCCCTTCATCTTCACCAGCACCAAGGACGACCGCGTCGGCCCGCAGCACGCGCGCAAGTTCGCGGCGAAGATGGAGGAGTTCCATGAGCCCTTCCTCTACGACGAGATCGTGGAGGGCGGCCACGCGGCGGGCGCCAATCTGAAGGAGCAGGCTCAGACCTGGGCCCTGACGTATACCTACTTCACCAAGATGCTGGAGGGGAAGTAGAGGCGATGCGCTGAGGCGTTGGCGGCGTCGCAGCGCGCCTGCGAAGGGATCTCCTTGCGAAGGCTCAGGACTGCGCTTGCGGGGACTCAGGGCTGTGAAGGCTCAGGGCTGCTCTTGTGGAGGTTCAGGGCTGTGGCCGTCTGGCCCGGGGTCGGCGTGCAGCTTGAGCTGCCGCAGAGCGAAGGCGGTGATGGTCTCGGCGTCCTGCTGGGGGGTGCGCCGGGTCAGGCGTTCCATGCGGCGCTCGTTCGAGCCCCGGACGAGGTCCAAAATCGCCCACGCGATGGCCTCCAGGTCGACGCCGGGGGCAATTTCACCGGCGTCTCTTCCCGCCTCCAGGATGGAGAGATAGAACGCATGCCCGGCGCGCAGGAGCTCGTGGGTCTGGCGCTTGTGCTGGGCCTCGCGTCCGACGGTGAGCAGCAGACGATAGAGGTTCAACTGCTGGTCCCAGAACTCCATTCGTACCGAGATGGCCACCGAGAGCCGGCGGCGCAGGCCCTGGACGCCCTGCATCCGTTCGGCGGCCAGGGCGTGCAGCCGCTCCACTGCGGCGCGGACGGCGGCGGCGTAGATCTCCTCCTTGGAGTCGAAGTAGAGGTACACGGTGCCTTTGGCCAGCCTGGCCTGGCGGGCCACATCCTCCACGCAGGTAGCCGCATATCCTTTCTTTCCAAAGACATGGATGGCGGCGGCCAGGATCTCCTGGCGCCGTAGGCCGGCCAGCAATTGCTTCCGGGCGGGTCTGCGGGCTGGCGCGGATGGGCTCACCCCAACAAGCTAGCACGTTTTCCCTTGGAGCTTTTCCCGCACGGTTGAATCCCAGCCGCGCGCCGCGCTCTCTAATGACCAAGGAGTCATTCGAATGACTGAACGGTCATTTCTCCCACCCGAAGCACCGCCGCCCGAGCTTCCGCTCCCGGAAGATCCAACGGCGGAGCAGATCGCGGCGGCGCTGGAGGCCCTTGAACCGGATATCGTTCCCGCCGGCTCCGGACGGGATGGCGGCGTGGCTGCCTTGGGCTCCGGCTCCGCCGCTTTGGGAGCGGGGCGCAGCCCAGCGGTTGCAGCACCAGCCTTCAACCCCTGGATCATCACCCTGGTGGTGACCATGGGCACGTTCATGGAGGTTCTGGACACCTCGATCGCCAATGTCGCGCTGCCGCACATCGCCGGGAGTCTCTCGGCCTCGCAGGACGAGAGCACCTGGGTGTTGACCAGCTATCTGGTGGCCAACGCGATCATTCTTCCCATCAGCGGCTGGATCTCCTCGGTGGTGGGACGGAAGAACTTCTATCTGCTCTCGGTAGGGATGTTCACCCTGTTTTCGGCGCTGTGCGGTTTAGCGCCCACGCTGGGGCTGCTGGTGCTCTTCCGCGTGCTGCAGGGGCTGGCCGGGGGCGGCCTGCAGCCCTCGGTGCAGGCCATTCTGGCGGATCTGTTTCCGGGCGACAAGCGGGGGATGGCGATGGCGGTCTACACGGTGGCGATCATGTGCGCTCCGGTGCTTGGCCCCAGCCTGGGCGGCTGGATCACGGACAATTACTCCTGGCGCTGGATCTTCTACATCAACATTCCGGTGGGTGTGCTGTGCGCCTTCTTCACCCGCATGGTGCTCACGGACCCCGAGCATCTGACGCGCGCTCGTCTGGCCCAGAAGGCCGAGCGCCTGCAGGGGAAGAAGCTGCAGATCGACGGCGCCGGTCTGGCCTTGGTGAGCCTCGGGCTGGCCTCGCTGGAGATTGTCCTGGACAAGGGCCAGGAGCTGGACTGGTTCGGCTCGCCGTTCATCGCCTGGACGGCCGGCATTGCGGCCTGCGCACTGGTGGGCGCTGTCCTGTGGGAGTTGCACGTCAAGAACCCGGTGGTGAACCTGCGCCTGCTCAAGGAGCGAAACTTTCTCTTCTGCTGCGCGATTGTGCTGGGTGTCTACACGGCGCTCTACGCCTCCACCTTTCTGCTGCCCCAGTTCATGCAACTTCTGATGGGCTACTCGGCCACCGCTGCCGGTCTGGCGGTTTCGCCGGCCGGCCTGGCGGCGATTGTGGAGGTTCCCCTGGTGGGCTGGGCGCTGAGCCGCGGCGCCGACGCCCGGCGGCTGATTGTCGCCGGTCTGGCGACCATCGCCCTGGGAACCTGGTGGCTCTCGCTGGGGAATCTGGAGATGGGTGAACTCAGCATGATCCTGCCGCGAGTGGTGCAGGTGCTGGGCATCGGGATGACCACGGTGCCGCTCAGCACCATCATCTTCCGCTTTCTGCCTCCCGAGCAGAGCAGCAACGCCGCCGGCATCTACGCGCTGGTGCGCAATGAAGGCGGCAGCATCGGCATCGCGATATCGAGCACCTTTCTGCAGCGCGAGTCCCAAACCCACCAGGCTTACCTGGCCGCCCACCTCTCGGTCTCCAATCCGCTGGCGGCGCGGTCGGCGCGCGCCCTGGGGGCGGTCTACGGGAGTCAGGCCGCGAGCGGCTCGGCGGCCAACCACGCCTATGCGGGGCTGGCCCTGCTCTACGCCCAGTTGCAGCGCCAGGCCGCGCTGCTGGCCTACATGGACCAGTACCGTCTGTTCGCCTACGTCTTGCTCTGCCTGCTTCCGCTCGTGCTGCTGCTCAAGCGACCACCACGCTCCAGCGGCAAGATCGAGCTGGAGGCGCATTGAACCGGTGCGACCTTAAGAAACGCACAGATTCGTTAATAAAAAAGGCTCACCTTTCGGGTTATTGACCGGCGTGTCGATTATTAATGACTCATGCATCCCTTTTTGGAACGCTCTGGCCGGCGCGCGCGCCTGTGTGGAAGCAAGTCCCTGTCTTGGGCT
>JAKAQS010000008.1 GCA_021819585.1 Acidobacteriota bacterium | reverse complement strand
GGACCAGCCGCTCTCCGCCTCCGGCCTCAGCGTGGAGCGGTCCAAGGGCACCTATGACCTGTGCGTCACCAAGGTACACAACATCGAGCACCGCGGACGCTACGCCCAGCGCGACCTGCAGCGCACCGAACTGGACACCGAGGGTACGTACTCGCTGGCCGGCCATGAGGCGCTTGAGCGCTCCATCATCCGCTACGCCACCTACGAGGAGGCGCTCAAGAACCCGGACTACGCTCACCTGGGCACCAAGGACTCCGATCTCACCCTGGTGGACAAAGTCGGCTATAACCCTCAGGGAGAAGCCGTTCCCCACGACGAAAGCTTCTGGCCGGACAACTGGCGCTATGACCACATCGAGTTGGTCGGCCTGAATACCAAGGTGCTGCAGAACAAGTGGGCGATGGCCGTGGACCTCAACTCCTGCGTCGGCTGCAACGCCTGCATCATGAGCTGTTACGCGGAGAACAATATAGCGGTGGTGGGGCGCGAGCAGGTGAAGATCGGGCGCATCATGCAATGGATCCGCATCGATACCTACTTTGAAGGCGATCTGCACGCCCCCGCGGCGTACTTCCAGCCCATGTACTGCCAGCAGTGCGAGAGCGCCGGCTGCGAACAGGTCTGTCCGGTGGGCGCGACCATCCACACCCCCGAAGGCCTCAACATGATGGTCTACAACCGCTGCGTGGGCACCCGCTACTGCTCCAACAACTGCCCCTACAAGGTGCGCCGGTTCAACTTCCTGCTGTATTCGGACTATGACACCGAGAGCCTAAAGTTCATGCGCAATCCGGATGTGAGCGTGCGTTCCCGCGGCGTCATGGAAAAGTGCAACTACTGCGTGCAGCGCATTGAGGCGGCCAAGATCGAGGCGGACAAGAACAATCGCGCCATCCGCGATGGAGAGATTCTCACCGCCTGCCAGCAGGCGTGCCCCACCGACGCGCTGGTCTTCGGCAATCTGAACGATCCTGCCTCCAAGGTGGTCCAGCGCAAGGCCACCGAGCGCGACTACCAGGTGCTGGCGGATCTCAACTACCGTCCTCGCACCACCTACACCGCAGGCGTCATCAACCCCAACCCGGAGCTTGCATAACCATGGCCACCCAAGGACCCATTCCGGAGATCGACGATCCGATGATTGACCCGCGTACCGGCGAGTATGCGGTCATCGCTCCAGGGCACACGTTCAAGAGCGTCACCCAGAAGGTTGCGGGCATCGTCCTCACCGACAACACGCCGATGGCTTGGCTGGGCGGACTGTTTCTGGCCGCAACCGTGGCCATGGGCGTGGTGGTCGCCGTCACCTGGCTGGTGCTCAAGGGCGTCGGTATCTGGGGCATCACCATCCCCGGCGCCTGGGGCTTCGCCATCATCAACTTCGTCTGGTGGATCGGCATCGGCCACGCGGGAACCCTGATCTCGGCCATCCTGCTGCTCTTCAAGCAGACCTGGCGCAACTCGATCAACCGCTTTGCGGAGGCGATGACGATCTTCGCGGTCTGCTGCGCGGCGATGTTCCCTCTGCTCCACGTCGGCCGTCCCTGGCTGGGCTACTGGCTGCTGCCCTATCCCAACTCGATGAACGTCTGGCCGCAGTTCCGCAGCCCTCTGGCCTGGGACGTCTTCGCGGTCTCCACCTACGCCACCATCTCGATCGTCTTCTGGTACATGGGCATGATCCCGGACTTCGGCACGCTGCGGGACCGGGCCAAGAGTCCTCTGGCCAAGTACGCCTACGGCATGCTGGCGGTGGGCTGGAGAGGCTCCACGCGCCACTGGATTCGTTACGAATCCGCATCGCTGCTGTTGGCCGGGTTGAGCACTCCTCTGGTGCTCTCGGTCCACACCACCATCAGCTTTGACTTTGCGGTGGCGGCCATGGCCGGCTGGCACACCACCATCTTCCCTCCCTACTTCGTCGCCGGCGCGGTCTACTCCGGCTTTGCCATGGTGCTGACGCTGGCGATTCCCATCCGCAAGTTTTATCACCTGGAGGATCTGGTCACTCTGCGCCACCTGGACAACATGGCCAAGGTGATGCTGGCCACCGGCTCCATTGTGGGTTATGGCTACGGCATGGAGGTCTTCATGAGCTGGTACTCGGCCAGCCACTGGGAGTACTTCATGATGTGGAACCGCATGTTCGGTCCCATGGGCTGGGCCTACTGGGTGCTGGTCCTGACCAACCTCGCGATCCCGCTCACCACCCTTTGGAGCCGCAAGCTTCGGGTCAACGCCGCGTACCTGTTCTTCCTCTCCTTTGTGGTGAACATCGGCATGTGGTTTGAGCGCTTCGTCATCGTCGTGACCAGCCTCTACCGGGATTACCTGCCGTCCAGTTGGGGCACCTACCGGGCCACCAAATGGGATTACATGCTCTTCATCGGAACCTGGGGGCTGTTCAGCACGCTCTTCCTTCTGTTTGCGCGCTTCGCCCCCATGGTTCCCATGTCCGAGCTTCGAACCATGCTTCCCCAGACCAAGATCGGCAAAGGTGGAGAAGATGCCAAAGCCGTTGTTCAGGAGGCGATCTGATGCCGCCGCGTGAAGGAGTCTACGGCCTGCTGGCCGAGTTCAATACCCCGGGTGAGCTGGTGCAGGCCACCAAGCTGGCCTATGGCGCCGGGTATCGCCGCATGGAGAGTTACACCCCTTACCCGGTGGAAGAGGCAGCGGAGGCGCTACACTTCCACAAGACCAGAGTGCCTCTGATCTGCCTGCTGGGCGGCCTGATGGGCCTGACCACCGGAGCCCTGCTGGAGATCTGGATCAACGTCTGGGGATATCCGCTGAACCTGCGCGCCATGCCGCTGTTTAGCTGGCCGGCCTTCGTGGTTCCCGCCTACGAGTGGACCATCCTGTTCTCCGGCCTCTCCACCTGCTTCGGCATGCTCGCCCTCAACGGGCTCCCGCAGCTCTATCATCCGCTCTTCAATGCGCCCAACTTCGCTGACGGCGCCTCCACAGACAAGTTCTTTCTCTGTCTGGAGGCCAACGATCCGAGGTTCGATCGGCTCGAGACCCGGAAGCTGCTGGAGAGCTGCTCTCCGATCTCGATCGTGGAGGTCCAGCACTAGTGAGATACGCGATGCCAGATGCAAGCCATCGGATGAGCCTCCGGGCCGGAGCGGCCTCCCTGCTGGGGTCGGTATCTCTTCTTCTGCTCTTCTCCGGCTGCCGCCAGGACATGCAGAACCAGCCCAAGTTCTTTCCCCAGCGGGGAACTACCTTCTACGCCTCCGGCCGCAGCGTGCGCCCCCAGGTGGAGCACACCGTGGCGCGCAACCAGATGGATGAGAATACCTACTTCTACACCGGCATCGAGGACGGCAAGGAGGGCGATGGCCTACCCATTCCACTCAACGCGGCTACCCTGGAGCGGGGCCAGGAGCGTTACAACATCTACTGCACGCCCTGTCACTCCCGGGTGGGCAACGGCGAGGGAATGATCGTGCAGCGTGGCTACCGGCCGGCCGGCAACTTCCACACCGACCGCCTGCGCAAAGCGCCGCTGGGCCACTTCTTCGCCGTGATGACCAACGGCTACGGCGCCATGCCGGACTACGCCGCGCAGTTGACGCCGGCCGACCGCTGGGCGGTGGCGGCCTATATTCGCGCCCTGCAGTTGAGCCAGAACGCCACGCGGAATGATGTTCCCGCCGGAGCGCAGGTGGAGGATCTGCACGAGATCGCCCGCGACCTGGGCATGCCGGCCGGCTTCGCCGATCCGTGGACCCTGCCCTCGACGGCCGTCTATGGAACACCCAACGGCACGGACAACGGAATTCCCGGCGTGCCGATGGGGACGCCTCCAGCCGGGGCGGCAGCCCACTATGGACAAAAGGCAACCCAGAACTCCGGGCAAAGGGATTCGGGCGGCGAGCCGATCGCTCCGGTCTCCAACGGCACGCCATTTGGCAAGCAGCCTTGACGCGGGATTGGATTCAGAACTTGATGCAGGGATGGAAACGCAACGATTCACAACAGGGATTTGCGACTAAAGCACTGAAGGCGACAGAAGCATGGAAATGGCAAACGAACATCACGGAGCGGATCTCACCCTGGGGCATACGCTCCACGCGACGCGTGTGCTGCCCGGCGTCCTGACGGCTCCTCAGGTGGTCTCCACCTGGCGCACGCGCGCAGCGGCGGTGGCAGTGGTCTTTGGCCTGTTCTCGCTGGTTTTCCTCTTTGTTCCTCTGGGCAAGGAGCACCTGCTGCGCGCCTATCTGATGGGCTATATGACCTGCTTCAACTTCGTGGGCGGGGCCCTGGCGTTTCTGATGGTGCAGTATGTTTCGGGCGGCAAGTGGGGCCAGATTCTGCGCCGTCCCTTGGAGGCGATGACCCGAACCATCTGGGTGCTGATTCTCATGCTCGTGCCCATCCTCCTGCTGATGAAGCACCTTTATCAGTGGGCGGCCTTCCCCGATGCCGTCTCCAAGCTGTGGGCCTATCACAACGGCTTGATGACTCAGGAACAGCAGTTGACGGCCACCTCCAAGCAGACCATGCTGAATCCCTCCTCTGCTTGGATCCAGGCGGCGATCGTGCTCGGCATCATGGCCCTGGTGATCACCTTGCTGAACCGCTGGTCGGTGCAGCGCGACAACGATCCCCTGGCCGGCACGCCGGCCAGCTTCGACCGCTGGCGGGTGAAGTTTGAAAATCTCTCCGGCCCCATGATTCTGCTCTACGTGGTGCTGATGACCGACTTTGTGATCGTCTTCGTCAAGTCGCTGGACGTCACCTGGTATTCCACCGTCTACGGTTTGCAGTTTCTGGTCGCGCAGGGTTACGCGGTGCTGGCGCTGGGCATCCTCACCCTGATCCTGCTCTCGCGCTATGAGCCCATCAAGACAATGTTCCGCACCACCGAACAGCATGATCTGGGCAAGCTGGCCTTCGCCTTCGTGATGCTCAATATCTACCTCTGCTTCGCCGAATTTCTCATCATCTGGTCCGGCAATGTGCCCGATGAGATTCCCTGGTACCTGCATCGCATTCGTGGAGGCTGGTGGGTCATCTGCTCGCTGGATGTGATCTGTCACTGGGTGATCCCGTTCTGCATCCTGCTCTCGCGGGATATCAAACGGTCCAAGGCCAAGATGATCTGGGTCTGCGTCTTCATGCTGCTGGCGCGCCTGATCGACATGTTCTGGCTGATCGAGCCGAACTTCCCCGACGCGGCCGGCAACTTGCACATTACCGGGAACATCGGCATCCTGGCTTACGTCACCGTCCCCATCGCGGTGGTCGCCTTCTGGATGTTCTTTTACCTGAACGAGCTTACCAAGCGGCCGTTGATCAACGTCAACGATCCGCATACGGAAGAGCTATTGGAGCCTGAACATGCACACTGAGGGACACAACAGCTCGCCGGGCGCCCCAGGGGACGGATCGCGGCGCCCCGGCAGTGAGATCAAGGCGGGCGGCGAAGCGGCCCACCTGCGTGGGGTTGAAGGACCGGGCTACGAGACCGAGGACATCAGCGTCGGCGGCGTGGTGACCTTCCTCGCCGGCCTCTCCGGATTCATCACCATCTTCTTCTTCTTTTGCTTTGCTCTGGGCAAGGTGATCAACTACGCTCTGATCAAGCACGACGGCCCGGCGGACAAATGGCACACCACCCTCACCCTGGGGGCAACACCGCACGGCGGCAAGCTGCAGGATCTGACCCCCAGCCCCACCCTGGAGCAACGCCAGTTGGCGGAGATGACCAAGGCGTTTGCCACCCCGCGGCTGCTGACCGACGATGGCAACCAGGAGGTTGCGGACATGCATGCCCGCGAGGATCTGCTGCTCAACTACTACAGCACCTCCTCCGATCTCCCGCAGGGGACCGTCCGCATTCCCATCCAACGCGCCATGGAGTTGATCATCCAGCGCGGCCTGCCCCAGGCCCCTGCATCCGCCCAGCCACAGATCCTGATGGCCGGAGAGACCAAGCCCGTGGTCACCGCTCCCCTGACCAACGGATTTGCCCGGACAGGATTTGAGCAGCAGACCATCCAGGCTCGGGAGCAGCAGAACGAATACCGCTCCGCCATGCAGAACGAAGAGGCCAAAGCCGACCAGCCGTAGAAGCAGCAGTCTATCCGGGGATTGCGGACCCCGGCGGGAAGAGGCGGACCCGATCTCCCGCCGTCCGGAGAAGGGCAAAAGGTGAGGACAGTAAGCACAACTCGCAGCACGTTGCCTGCCAAGGCAAAGGCCGGCCTCGCTCCCAGCCTGTCTCGGAGCAGCCGGCGTCTCTTGCTTCCCCTCCTGCTCAGCTTCGGTCTGGCTAGCCTCGTCCTGCCTTGCCACGCCCAGGACCCCACGGCTGCGAAGGTAGCGGACCAGAGCGAACAACTGCCCACCGTGCTGCGCAGCGTGCGGATCAACCAGCGCCTCAACGCCCAACTGCCCCTCAGCGCCCGTTTTGTGGATGACCGCGGGCAGTCGGTGACGCTGGGCCAGTACTTCAACGGCAAGCTGCCGGCCATCCTCACCACGGTCTATTACAACTGCCCCATGCTTTGCCCGGAGGAGATGGACGGCCTCACCAGCGCCTTGGAGATGGTGCATCTCACCCCCGGCAAGGACTTTCAGGTGGTCGTCATCAGCTTTGATCCCACCGAGACGCCGCGGCTAGCGGCGGAAAAGAAGGCGCTCTATCTCCGCCGCTACGGCCGCCCCGGCACCGCGGACGGATGGCATTACCTCACCGGCTCTCAGTCCTCTGTCGACGCAGTCACCCACGCGATCGGTTTCGGCTATGTTCGTGTGCCTGGCCCGGACGGCAAGATGAACCAATACGCGCACGCCAGCGCGATTGAGGTTGTGACTCCCCAGGGCCGCGTGGCGCAGTACTTCCTGGGCGTCGAGTTTCCGCCTCAGGCTTTGGTGGACAGTTTGCGCGCCGCCTCCGGCGGCAAAATCGGCATCGGCGTGCCGAATATTCTCACCTACTGCTACCGCTACAATCCGGAGATCGACAAGCGGTCTCTGATGGTGGTGCGCGCCGTGCAGATCGGCGGAATTGTTACCGTCGCCTCCCTGGGCGGCTTCCTCTTCATCATGTTCCGGCGCGACATCCAGCTTGCGCATCAACAAGACCTTCAGCCCGGCTCGGAAGGGCCCGGCGGGATGGATAAGGGCTAAACGATGGGACTCAGTCCGGTACTCTGGCAATTTCTGGTCAACTGGCTCCACAACGCCACGCTGTTCCCAGCGGAGGCGAGCACGATCGCGCCGTATACGGACGCGCTGTACTTCTTCCTGGTCCTGATGACCATCTTCGGGACCACCTTGGTCGCTGTGCTGGTGGTGGTCTTCTCCGCGCGCTACAGCAGGCAGAGGAGCCCTGTGGCGACCCAGATCGAGGGCTCCACGCTCCTGGAGACCACCTGGACCATCATTCCGCTGGCGATCTTTCTGGTGGTCTACGTCTGGGGAGCGCTGCTTTACTTCCGCATCTACAATCCCCCCACGAACGCCATGAACATCTACATCGTCGGCAAACAGTGGATGTGGAAGGCCGAGCACCCCGGGGGGCAGCATGAGATTGACGCGCTGCACGTGCCGCTAGGCCAGCCGGTGCAGTTGACCATGATCTCCCAGGATGTCTTCCATAGCTTCTCCGTGCCCGACTTCCGCATCAAGCGCGAGGTGATTCCGGGGCGCTACTCCACGGTGTGGTTTGAGGCCACCAAGGTGGGAAGGTATCACCTCTTCTGCAGCCAATACTGCGGCACCCAGCACTCCGGCATGGTGGGCTGGATCACGGTGATGACCCCGGAAGACTACAAGACATGGCTGGAGCAGTCCACCTCAGGCCAGAGCCTGGCTCAAAACGGAGAGCGCTTGTATGCCAGCATGGGCTGCAACTCCTGTCACAACGGGACTGCGGCGGCCAGAGGTCCGGATCTGGCGGGCGTCTATGGCTCCAAGCTCACGCTTACCGACGGCCGTCAGATTCTGGTGGACGATGCCTATCTGCGGGATGCGATCCTGAACCCCTCCGCGCATGTCACCGCCGGCTATGCGGCGATTATGCCCACCTACCAGGGCCAGCTTAGCGAGGACGGGCTGATCGACCTGGTGGAGTTTATAAAGAACATGCAGTCCGACTACCGTGTGCAGCAGACTCTGGTAACGGCTGCATCCGGAGAATCTGCTCCCACAACGCCACCACAGGCTGCGGGGGAAAGGTGAAGCCATGAGTACAGCGGTTGGAAATACCATCGTCTCCTTACCGGACCAAAGCACCGCGCAGTTGCCCAAGCGCCACTACATCAACAACGAGTATGGTCTGCTGAGCTGGCTGCTCACCGAGGACCACAAGAGGATCGCGCTCCTCTATCTGTTCTCGGTCACCTTCTTCTTCTTCATAGGAGGAGCCTTTGCGGGCTTGATCCGCCTGGAGCTGCTCACGCCTCAACCTGACCTGGTGGCGGCCGATACCTACAACAAGTTCTTCACCATGCACGGCCTGATCATGATCTTTTTGTTCCTTGTGCCCTCCATTCCGGGCGTGCTGGGGAACTTCCTGATCCCGCTCATGATTGGGGCCAGGGATCTGGCCTTTCCCAAGCTCAACCTGCTGAGCTGGTACGTCTACATGGCAGGCGGAACTCTCACGCTGGCCGCCTTGGTGCTGGGCGGCGTGGACACCGGCTGGACCTTCACCACGCCGCTCTCGACGCACTATCTCAATACGCACGTGATTACCGCGGCGATGGCCATCTTCATCACCGGCTTCAGCTCCATCCTTACCGGCATCAACTTCATCGTCACCATCCATCGCATGCGCTGCCCGGGGATGACCTGGTTCCGCATGCCGCTCTTCCTCTGGGCGCACTATGCGGCCTCGCTGCTCATGGTACTGGGAACCCCGGTGCTGGCTACCACCCTCGTGCTGGTGGCTTTGGAGCGGCTCTTCGGCATCGGCATCTTCGATCCGGCCAAAGGCGGAGACCCGCTGCTCTTCCAGCATCTCTTCTGGTTCTACTCCCATCCGGCGGTGTACATCATGATCCTGCCCGGCATGGGCGTCATCTCCGAGGTGATCTCCACCTGCAGCCGCAAACGGATCTTCGGATATACGGCGGTGGCGTTCAGCTCGGTGGCCATTGCGCTGTTCGGCTTCTTCGTCTGGGAGCACCACATGTTCATCATGGGCGTCTCCAGCTACTCGGCGCTGGTCTTCTCCCTGCTCACCATGCTGGTCGCGGTGCCTTCCGCCATCAAGATCTTCAACTGGGCCTTTACCCTGCAGAAGGGGTCAATCACCTTTGAGACACCCATGCTCTATTGCTTCGGCTTCATGGGCCTGTTCACCATCGGCGGCCTCACCGGCGTGTTTCTTGGCTCGCTGGGCATGGACATTCACCTCACCGAGACCTACTTCGTGGTGGCTCACTTCCACTTTGTGATGGTGGGCGGCGGGTTGATGGCCTTCCTGGCGGGCATTCATTTCTGGTGGCCCAAGATGACCGGCCGGATGTACCCGGAGACCATCTCCAAGCTGGCCGCGGTCACCACCTTCATTGGATTCAACTTGACCTTCCTTCCCCAGTTTGTTCTTGGTTATCTGGGCCTGCCGCGCCGCTATGCCGCCTATCCGCCGGAGTTCCAGGTGCTCAACGTGCTCTCCACGGCGGGCGCCACCGTCCTCGGCTTCGGCTACATGCTGCCCATGCTCTATCTGGTCTGGTCGCTGAAGTACGGCGCCATCGCCGGCAGCAATCCCTGGCAGGCCACGGGGCTGGAGTGGCAAATCGCTTCCCCGCCGCCTACGGAAAACTTTGCCGAGATACCCATCATGGACCATGAGGTCTATGACTACGAGTGGCTTGCGAACAAGACGAAGAAAGAGGTGACCACCGTTGGATAGCGCACTGGCGACAACCGATCCAGCCGATCTCCATGCCGAGCAGGAGCACGGCCACGTCTCTCTGCCTCAGCATCGCCACCACTTCGAGACCGTCGAGCAGCAGCGGGAGGCGGGCAGCTTCGGGATGTGGCTGTTTCTGCTGACCGAGATCATGTTCTTCGGCGGCATGTTCCTGGCGTACCTGCTATATCGCAACTGGTACTACCCGGCCTTCGTGGTGGGCTCCAACCAGTTGAGCGTGCGAATCGGCACGTTCAACACCATGGTGCTGATCACCTCCGGCTTCTGCATGGCCATTGGCGTTTGGGCCGCCGAGGTGCGCAAACGCTCACTGCTGACTGCCATGCTTGTGACGACCACTCTGCTGGGCGTCCTCTTTCTGAGCCTGAAGTACGACGAGTACCACGAGAAGTATGAGCTGCATCATATTCCCGGCAACAACTTCAATGTCTCGATGTTCACCAACCCCGCCGGGTACGGGATCAAGGAAGCTCCTCTGCCTCCGGATATGGCGCAAAAGACGCAGGTCTTCTTCTTCCTGTACTTTGCCATGACGGGCATGCACGCCCTGCACATGATCATCGGTCTCGGCATCCTTTGCTGGCTCATTCCCAGGGCCAGGCGTGGCGACTTCAGCTCAGGCTATGTGGCGCCGGTGGAAAACTTCGCTCTCTACTGGCACTTCATCGATGTCGTGTGGCTGTTCCTTTACCCTTTGCTCTATCTCATCAACCGTCACCCCATGCACTGAAACGCCCGGCCCGGCGGCAGATTTACGCCGCGGTCTCTTCCCTTCGGCTTGCTACCCTGACGCGCGAAGGAACTCCAAGGAAATACGATGACTGATCAAGCCACTCACGCCCACGTCAACGATCTGGAGCACGCCGAGCATCGCATTGTGACTCCGCTCCAGTACTTCTTTGTCTATATCGCCATGCTGGCCCTGACGGCGCTGACCTGCGCGGCGGCCTTCATCGACCTCAAGTGGGCCAATGCGGTGATCGCCGTAGGAATCGCTTGCACCCAGGCGGCCATTGGAGCGCTGTTCTTCATGCACGCAGCCTTCCAGTCACGCCTCATCAAGCTGACCATCGGCGCAGGGGTCTTCATGTTTCTGGTGATGGTTACCATGACCATGAGCGACTACATCAGCCGTTCCTGGGGCATGTGGTAGAGCCGCGCCCTGCGCATGGTTCGTGATGCAGGAACCTTGCCGGACAATCTCTCTTGACGGAAGAGCTGTTCAACACAAGTCCGCTGGGCGTCTCCATAAGGAGACCTTCCCGTATTCCACCCCTTGCGGCCACCTGCTCAGATCGAACGCTGAAGCCTTTTCCGTGCAGGTTGCAACGGCACGAAAGAGCAATAGCCGCGAATTGCGCCCTCTCTCGCACAGTATCTCCACTCACCCTCGCCGATGCCGCCATCAGGCTGCGTCCGGCGGTACGCTTACATTTGCGGGTTCCTGCGGCTAAAATGGTGAAACCGCGTGGAGAATCGTCAAGCGCATGGCGCTGTTTGGGAAAAAGCTGAAGCAAGAGCACAAGGTCATGCGTCAGGCTGAGCAGGCCGGAGGAGCGCTACTCACCGAGTATCATCGGGCGACGCCTGAGTGCCCGCACCCGGAGCGATGGAGCATGTACGACTCCATGACCGCCGAAGCCGAAGTGCTGCAGTTTTTACGCACGCTGGTGACCACGGTTAAGCCGGATCGAGTGGTCGAGACAGGATCCTTCCTTGGCGTCAGTACGCTATGGCTCGCCGAAGGGTTGAAGCAGAACGGTCTCGGCAAGATCGTGAGCTGCGAGTACGATCCGGTCGTGTTTCGCAAGGCGAAGGAGAGGATTGCCGCTTCCGGCCTTGAGGAGTGGATTGATCTGCGCAATGAATCCAGTCTGGAGATGCAAGTCGACGGAATGATCGACATCTTCTTCAGCGATAGCGACATGCCGATCCGCGAGCAGGAGATCAAGCGATTTCTGCCCCAGATCAAGCCGCACGGGATCATCCTGATGCACGACGCCAGCTCTCACCTGAAGGTCGTCCGCGAGGCGGCGCTGCGGATGGAGGCGGAAGGATTGATCTCGGTGGTTTTGCTGCCCACGCCGCGCGGTCTGGTGATCGCGCAGAAGCGTGCCGGCCGCGTTTAGCTTCCGCAAGCAGTGGAGCGCGGCGCCTCTGGGCGCCACCGGCGCTCGTCTGCTCGGCCGGCGTCCTCCATACCCGGTTGTATGCTGGGAGCATGACAGCCAGGAACCCGGAGAAGAGCGTTGCGGTGTTCTGCGCCTCGGCGCAGGGCTCGCGGCGGGAGTACGCCGCCGCGGCTGAGGCGCTGGGGAGGACTTTGGCCGAGCGCGGTGTGGGCCTGATCTATGGCGGTGGAAAGACGGGCCTGATGGGGGCCTTGGCCGCCGGCGCCCTGGCCGCCGGCGGTCACGTTGTGGGCGTGATTCCCCAGGTGCTGGTGGATCTGGAGGTGGCTCACGACGGCGTCAGCGAGCTGCATGTCACCAGCAACATGCACACCCGCAAGGCTCTGATGGCGGAGAGAGCGGATGCCTTTATTATCCTGCCGGGAGGGTTTGGAACCTTCGAGGAGATGTTCGAGGCGCTGGCCTGGCAGACGCTGCATCTGCACTCCAAGCCGGTGGTCCTTCTCAATGTCGCCGGCTTCTATGACACCCTGCTCCAGTTCCTGGACGTCTGCGACTGCGAAGGAATGCTGCGTGGCAACCGAGGAATTCTCCTGGTCGCTGACAGCGCCGAGGAGGCGCTGCGTCTGGCAGGAGTGCGGCAGGGAGAGCCGGTCGCAAGCACAAGCAACTGAAACCAGGAGACCTTTTGCCCCTGCTCCGATCTTCGCAGCCGGTTAGGCAACTTGTAGGGTGGTCAGCGGAACTGTTCCTGCCGCATAATTCTCCTGGAGGCAAGCGCAGGGATGAGTGTACCAAGCCCCGAGGTAAATGCGATCGGTTATGCGGCTGCAACGATGACCACCATCTCCTTTTTGCCGCAGATGCTGCGAGTGATCCGTCTGCGGTCAGCGCGGGATATCTCCCTGGGGATGTTCCTCATCTTTTCGGCGGGAACGCTTTTCTGGTTGATCTATGGGGTTCTGGCGCGCTCCGCGCCGGTGATGCTGGCCAACACGGTGACCCTTGCGTTCTCCCTTGCGATCCTGGTGCTCAAGCTGCGTTTTGACCGGCAGGAGCGGTCAAAATAGCTGGGCTTGCGCAAGACGGGAAGCCAAGCAGTCCGCTGCGCGGCTACAACGCGGAGCCCTACGCGAGAGAATGGAAACACGAGAGTTTGGAGATGGAGACAAGATGAGCCACGAAGGAATTCGAATGATGCAGCCCGAGGCCGGCGCAGCCCAGGAGTCTCCGAAGCTGACCGGAGAGGCCATTGAGCCGGTCCGGGTAAAGGTGGACAAGAGCGGCGGCGCCGGGATGGTGATTCATTGGAAGGATGGCCACAGCAGCTCCTGGAGTTTTGCCTGGTTGCGCTCCGCCTGTCCCTGCGCCACCTGCACGGAGGAGCGAGAGAAGATGGGTCTGGCGCCCGGGCAGACCCGGGCCAAGGCGGCGCTCCTGCCCATCTATCAGGATCCGGTACGTCCTTTGGAGGTTTCACCGGTGGGCAACTACGCTCTGAAGTTCAAGTGGAACGACGGGCATGAGTCGGGAATCTACTCCTGGGATTACCTGCGCAACGTGGCCGACGTGGAGGCGCTCCGGCAGGGCGCCTCAGCTCAGCCGCTCCAGGGCGGGGATCTCCGGAGTGGCGGCCAGTAGCCGCTGGGTGTACGCTTCGCGCGGAGCGTGACACACCTCATCCCAGGCGCCGGACTCCACGATGCATCCTCCCTGCATCACGGCGATGCGGTGGCTGAGGTAGCGCACCAGCGGCATGGAGTGGGAGATGAACAGATAGGTAAGACCGTAGCGCTGCTGCAGGTCGCGCAGCAGATTGATCACCTGGGCTCCTACGGATACATCCAGGGCGCTCACCGGCTCGTCCAGAACCAGGAGTTCCGGGCGCAGGGCGATAGCGCGGGCGATGTTGATCCTCTGCCGCTGGCCGCCGGAGAACTCATGAGGGAAGCGGCCCAGCGCATCCGGCTCCAGCCCGACCTCGACGAGCAGCTCGTGAAGCCGCGCCGAGAGGCCGGCAGGAGGCTGCTCGTGATGGATCAGGAAGGGTTCAGCCAGGATCTGGCGGATGGTCATGCGCGGATTGAGCGCGGCAAAGGGGTCCTGGAAGACCATGCAGAGCCGCCGGCGAAGACGGCGCATCTGCCGCGTATTCAAGTCCAACAAACTGTAGACCTTCCCGGCATGACCCGCAACGGCATCGGGCAGAGAGCCGGCAGCCTCCTGGTCCCTTGCGTGGAACAGAATGCGGCCGCTGGTTGGTTCAAGCAGGCGTAGCAACAGGCGAGCCAGCGTGCTCTTGCCGGAGCCGGATTCCCCGACCAGGCCCAGTGTCTCGCCGCGTAGTATCCGGAGCGAGACGCCTCGAATCACGCTCGCCGCGCCGAAGTCCTTCACCAGATCATGGGCTTCGAGCAGAGTGTCAGCATGCATAGGGCAGAGCGTAGACTGAAGAGAATGCCGTGCAGGAAATGGGTGTTCCAGTACGCGGTCCGGAGAACCAATCTTCCGGCGCGCGGCACGCTGCTCTTACCCTATCACCGGGAGCAGCCTTGCTGGGATGGCCGCAGCGCGGAGGGGTTCTGATCCGGCAAGAGTTCAGCCGTCCGCGGCTGCGCCCGCAACGGCCAGAGAGGCATTTCGATCGGGGAGAGAATGGCGTCTGTCAGCACTGCGATCCGGACTGGCGGCAAGACGGTACACGCTGTGTGTACGCATGATTGCCCGGACTCGTGTGGCGTGCTGGTGACCGTGGATACGCTCACCGGGCGCGCCGTCAAGTTGCAGGGAGATCCGGCGCATCCGGTGACGCGAGGATTTCTGTGCGGCAAGGTGGCGCGTTACCTGGATCGCGTGTATGCCCCAGACCGCCTGCTCTACCCCATGCGCCGCCGCAAGGGAGTAGCCAAAGGCCCTCTACCCGCCGCCACGGATCCCGCCCGGATCTTTGAACGCATTGGCTGGGAGGAGGCCCTGGAGGAGATCGCGCGGCGGTTGCAGCAGATTGCCGATCAGTTCGGACCGGAGAGCATCCTGCCGTACAGCTATGCGGGCACGATCGGCCAATTGGGCTATGGGTCCATGGACCGCAGATTCTTCCACCGCCTGGGAGCCTCGCAACTGGACCGCACCATCTGCTCCTCGGCCGGCGGCGAAGCCCTGAAGCAGGTCTATGGAGTCCGGCTGGGAACGCCGCCCCAGGACTTTGCGCATGCGGGCCTCATCCTGGTGTGGGGAGGGAATGTGCATGGCAACAACATTCACCTCTGGCCCTTCATGGAGCAGGCGCGGCGCGGCGGCGCCAGGCTGGTGGTCATCGACCCGTACAGCACGCGCACCGCCGCCCTGGCCGACGAGCATCTGGCGATTCATCCGGGAACCGACGGGCTGCTCGCCTTATCCCTGATGCATGTTCTGTTTCGCGACGGCTATGAAGATGCCGAGTATCTTCGCGAGTGTACCAACGGAGCCGATCAACTGCGCGCCCATGCGCTGCGCGCCGAGCACGCGCCGCAGCAGGCTTCGGCGGTCACGGGCATTCCAGCCGAATCCATTGAGCGCCTGGCGCGCGCCTATGGCGCGGCGGGGCAGGGACGGGGCGGACCGGCTGCGATCCGGCTCAACTACGGTGTGCAGCGCAGCCAGAACGGCGGAACGGCGGTACGCGCGGTGTCCATGCTGCCGCTGATCACCGGAAGCTGGAAGCAGCGCGGAGGCGGCCTGTTGCTCTCCGTCAGCGGCGCGTTCCCGTTTGATTCGCAGCGCTTGCAAATGCCCGAGCTGATGCAGGCCGGCCCGCTCGGACGGACGGCGCGCACCGTGAACATGTCCGCGCTGGGGCTGGCGCTGACCGAGCTCGGTAGCGAGGGCGGCGCGGCGAGCGAACGCTCCGCGCCAACCGGGCCGCCCGTCAAGGCGCTGTTTGTCTACAACAGCAATCCGGCCGCCGTCGCGCCGGACTCCGGACGCGTGCTGCGCGGTCTTCGCCGTCCGGACCTGTTCACCGTGGTGCATGAACAGTTCTTCACCGACACCACGGACTATGCCGACCTGGTGCTGCCGGCGACGACCTTTTTGGAGAGCAAGGAGCTGATGGGGGCTTACGGGCACCTGTTTGCGCAGATCTCGCAGCCGGCCATCGCACCCCGAGGGGAAGCACGCTCGAACGTCTGGTTGTTCGGCGAACTGGGCAAGCGGATGTTCCCTGCCGAGCCGGCGTTTGCCGATGACGAGGACCAGTTGATCGACCAGGCTCTTGGCAGCGGACACCCCTACCTCGAAGGCATCACCCGGAGGCGGCTGGAGAACGAGGGGCACGTGGCGCTCTCGCTGCCCAAAGATCTCCACGGAGAGACGCTGCCCTTCAGCACCCGGGAGTGGTTCGCCACGCCTGGAGGCCGTGCCGAACTCACCCCTGTTCCAGAGTGGGTCCCGCCCGTCGAGTCACGCCATGGGGCGGAGGGTGGAGGAAGATTCCCTCTGGAGTTTTTGGCTCGCAAGGCGGATCACTATATGAACTCCACCTTTGCCAACTTGCCCGGGCACCGGCAGATGGAGCGCTCGATGGCGGGCGTGCTGGAGATGCACCCGATCGACGCCTCCGAGCGCGGCATCGTCTCTGGCGATCGCGTGCGAGTGTGGAATCGCCGTGGCCAGCTTACCCTCACCGTGAGCGTGGGATTTACCGTTCCCGCGGGGGTGGTGGCCTCGCGCATGGACTGGCAGAAGCTGAGCGTGGACGGACAGAACGGCAATGCGCTCACCAGTGAGCGGCTTACCGACCTGGGCAGGGGAGCGACGTTCTATTCGACGCTGGTCGAGGTAGACAAGGAACTCGGGACGAAGTGAGGCCGTCAGCCAACCTGAATTCCTTTCCGGGCTGTTTGGGGAGGCCGCGGGCGTCGATGCACCGTCAATGCACATGGGAGCGGATTAGAATCAGGCAATGTCATCGACGCCCGTAGTAGATCTGGTTGGAGTGGGACTCAATGCCACGGACACATTAATCCCTCTGCCGCACCTTCCCCCGCGTGGGTCGAAGATGGAGTACCGGCAAGAGACCGTGATGCCCGGCGGGCAGGTCGCCACAGCGGTGGTGGCCTGCCAGAGTTGGGGCATGAGCACCCGTTATGTGGGCAAGCTGGGTGACGATGATGCGGCGCGGTTGCACGCCCGCGCCTTCGCTCAGGCCGGAGTGGAGACGCGGCTGGTGACGGCGCCCAACGCGGCCAGCCCACGATCGCTGATTCTGGTCGATGGATCCGGGGAGCGGACCGTGCTTTGTCGCCGCGATGATCAAGTGGCGTTACAGCCCCAGGATCTGGAACGGGAGTGGATTGTGCGGGCCCGGGCTCTGCACGTGGACGGCTTCGAAACCGCGGCGGCGACGCTGGCCGCAAGATGGGCCCGCGAGGCCGGCCTTCCGGTGACCGCGGATCTGGATGAGGTCTATGCCGGAGTGGATGGGCTGATCGAGCAGGTGGATTACCTCATTGTGAGCCGGGATCTCCCCTGCCGCCTGATGCAGGAGAGCGATCTGCTGCGAGCCTTGCGCAAGATCCACTCGCGCTATGGGTGCAAGCTGACGGCGGCGACGCTGGGCCCGGATGGAGTGGTGGCTTGGGATGGGCTCCGTTTTTCCTTCAGCCCCGCCTTCCGCGTGCCGGTGGTGGATACCACCGGCGCGGGGGATATCTTTCATGCCGGATTTCTTTATGGTCAGGCACAGGGGTGGGAACTGGACCGGCAGTTGGCGTTCGCCTGTGCCGCTGCCGCGATGAACTGCATGGCCAGCGGCGCCCGTGGCGGCATTCACTCGGTGGAAGAGATTGAAGCGCTGCTGGCTGGGTGCGAACGCTATCCCAGGCCACAAGAGTTCGCCGGGGCGCTGGCCTGAACGTCTGCTTGGCCGGGGCTAAAGCCGAAGCCGGACAGGGAGCACAGCGGCGGCAGCCGGTCTCCGCCGCCGCCTCCAATCGGGTAGAATGTCACAGCATAGGGAAGGATGGTGTCTGGATGAGCTCACCCAAGGAATCGTGGTTGGACCGTTGGTGGCCGCTGTTGTTGATCCTCTTCGGGATCGCGTGCGTGGTGATTCTGGACGTGTTTCATCCGATGCATTAAAAGCGGCGTCTTGCCGCCGTTGGTCTGCCGTTGCGTGGTTTGCTGCGCATCCATCCACCTTCGAAGTTGCGCTATCGAGCGCGAGTCTTGGCGGAGGGAGGCGGGGGTGGGTAGTTGGGCTTGCGCCGGCTGGGCTTGAAGATGGCCGGTTCGGAGGGGAGGTCCAGCGGGCCGCTGCCGCGGTGGGCTTTGACGGCCTCTGCCAAGGCGTACTTCAGCTCTTCAATGCCTTCACCGGTGACGGCTGAGATTTTGAACAGCGGCAACTTTTTGCGCCGAGCAAAGGCGGTGAGCCGCCTGAGCTTTTCGGGGTTGGCGGCGTCGACTTTGGTGGCCACCAGCAGCGTGGATTTGGCTGCCAGCGCCGAGTCAAAGGACCTCAGTTCAGCGGTGATGACGTTGTAGTCTTCCACGGGGTCCGGGCGGGAAGATCCTGAGAGGCTGGCGGCGCGGGTGAGGGAGTCCTCTGTGACTGGGGATGGCTCGCCGGGCTGGCTCTCGGCGATCTCCTGCGCAGCCGGGAGCTCGCCGGCATCGGACACGTCGATCAGATGGGCGAGGACGCTGGTCCGCTCGATGTGCCGCAGGAATCGGACGCCCAGCCCGGAGCCGAGGTGAGCTCCTTCGATCAGTCCGGGCATATCCGCAACGGTGAAGGATCGCTCATAGGGGGCTTCGCCGATCTGAACCACCCCAAGATTGGGTTCCAGCGTAGTGAAGGCGTAGTTGGCGATCTTGGGCCGGGCCGCGGAGATGCGGCTGATCAGCGTCGATTTGCCGACGTTGGGATAACCGACCAGGCCCACGTCGGCCAGCAGACGCAGCTCCAGGCGATAGTGGCGCTCTTCGCCGGGGCGGCCCAGTTCGTGCTCCCTGGGCGCCTGATGGGTTGGGGTGGCGAAGTGCTGATTGCCGCGCCCTCCGCGGCCCCCACGTGCGATCACGATCTCTTCATCCGGGCGAATGAAGTCATGCACCAGTTCGCCGGTCGCTTCGTCGTAGAGCAGGGTTCCCACCGGTACGTTGAGCACGGTGTGCTCTCCGGCGTGACCGCTCATGTTGGAGCCCAGACCGTGGCCTCCGCGGCCGGACTTCCACTCCGGGTTGAAGCGGAAGTGGATCAGCGTGTTGTGGGTGAGCGAGGAGCGCATGAGGATGTCGCCGCCATGACCGCCGTCACCCCCGGAAGGACCGCCGCGGGGAACAAACTTCTCCCGGCGAAAGGCCATGCAGCCATCCCCGCCGGCGCCGGCCTTCACCCGGATTCTTGCCTCATCAATGAACATCAGGAGCCTCATCCTGAAGTTTACAGAATGGCGGGAAGCGAAGGCGCAGCGCCCGGTCCATCAGGCCCTTGCAGGCGCTTGCTGCCGCAACTCCAGTTGGAGTTCGAGCCGAGGCGCAGAGTTCTTTCAGGGTCTTCTCGAGGGGTGGAACCTGACCTTCCAACGGCCTGCGTCCGTTGCCCAGAGGCCTGTCCTTCGATTCGGACATGGCGCGCCGGCCTCTTCCTCGTCCCCGTGGCTTCCAGCGCGTCCCCGGCCGCAGAGATGGCGATTTCGTTTGTTCACAGGCTTGTAATGATGTATGTTCAGACTATCCAAAGACCTTGTACTGAGTAAGCGGGGATGCGCCTCTGATCGAAGGGGGAAGCGTCCATTCGCTGAACATCACCAACAGACAAGAGTCGCCCCTGTTCATGTTCATGCAGGCCGCGATGCGGCATGGTCATCCTAGCCTGCGTTACCGTTGTCCGCACTCACTTTGAGGAGAGTCAGCTATGCGAAAGCTTCAGCTTCTTGCAGTGGCATTGTTTGTTGGTCTCTTTGCCTGCGTTGGTGTAGCGAAGGCGCAACAGACCCTTGGGTCTTTGAACGGAACGGTGGAGGACGATTCGGGGGCAGCGGTGCCGGGCTCCATGGTGACGGCGACCGACCACGCCATCGGCGTGACCCGTACCACCAAAACTCAGGCGAATGGATACTTCCAGATCTTCGACCTGCCGGTGGGCACCTACGAGGTGACCACGATGCATGATGGCTTTGACACGACTGACTTGACCGGCATCCAGGTCCAGGAGGCTACCGCCAAGACCCTGCTGGTGAAGCTGAAGGTGGGACACGTTGCAACCGCGGTGACGGTGACGGCCAATCCCCTGCTGAATGCGACCGATACCACCAACGGTTACACGCTGGATAAGGCGCAGATTGCCTTGACGCCGCTGGCTACGGGCAGCTTTACGCAACTGGCGATCCTTTCGCCGGGCGTGAACGCCGAGCTTCTGAGCGGCGAAGGCGTCAACGCCGGTTTGGGGAATCAGCCCATCTGGGCCAACGGACAGCGCGACACATCCAACACTTTCCAGGTGAACGGCGTGGACGCTGACAACCTGTTCAACGGCAAGAGCTCCAGCAGCGACACCTCGCAGCGCTACAACTTCAACATCGGCGAGGGTAACACTGTCGGCGGAGCAATCACCGAAGGCAGTTCGGTGTATGGTTCGAACGGAAACAGCCTGCCTGCTCCTCCGCCGGAGTTCATTCAGGAGTTGCGTGTCAATGCCTCCATGTACGACTCAGAGGAGGGCGCCACCAGTGGAGCGCAGATCGACGTCAACACCCAGACCGGCACCAATCACTATCACGGTCAGGTGTACAGCAACTACTCCAACAGCGCGCTGAACTCGGCTCCGTTCTTCTTCAATCAGGATGCCGTTCTCGCGGAGCAGGGCGTGGGAGCCTTTCCCATGTCTTTGCGCAATCCTCTGCTCCATCGCTGGACCCTTGGCGGCACATTGGGCGGGCCGGTAATCAAGAACAAGCTCTTCTTCTTCGTGGCCTATCAGCATCTTTATGACTCGGATCAGGCCACCGGCCTCGCCCAGATGACCGTGCCCCAGGCGTTCAATACCACCAACTGCCCCAACGGCCGCACCAGCGCGTGTCTGCAGGCGCTTTACCAGGGATACTCCGGCAAAACAAACGCGATTACCCTGGATCCCTCCGGGGTCGCTCAGGCGCTGTTCAACGCCACCCTGCCCAACGGGCAGTATCTGATTCCCTACGCTCAAACCTCGGCGCCCTTCGCTTATGATGTTCCCAACGTCACGCTACAAGGCACTTCGTTGTTCAAAGGAGATCAGGCGACGGGCGACCTGGACTACGACGTTACCCAAACCGACCGGTTGAGCTTCAAATACTACTATCAGACTGACCCGGTCACCATGCCCTACGGCTTTACCTCAGAGGTGGGAGGATTTCCCTCCGTCACAGAGAACCATGCTCAGGTGGCCGCGCTGGATAACACCATCCAACTGGGGCCGCGGCTGAACTGGGAGCAGCGCGTCGGCTGGGATCGCATGGGCACCTATACCACCTACAACCAGACGGTGGTCAACAATGCGACGGGCGCAAATGCCGGTCCTACCTTCGGCATCACCGACGATGTCCCGGGTCAGCCTGGCCTTCTTCCCAGCTTCAACATATCGAGATTCGCCGTGAACGAGTCGGGTACGCCCAACCTCCGCGTGGGCCCCAACAGCAGCTTTGTGAACACCGGCTATTACCAGAACCGGATCAATCCGTCGAGCAACGCGATCCTCATCCTGGGCAACCACACCCTGATGGTTGGCGGCGGATACAGCTATACGCAATTGAACATTGAAAACAACCGCAACGGCCTGATTACGGAGGACGTCACCGACCTCACGCAGCTTCTGGAAGGAAACGTGCATTCATCCAGCGTGCTGGAGACACTCTCTTCCAACGGAAAGAATCTCGCCGATCGTTACTACCGCACCAATGAGGGCGCCTTCTACCTTCAGGACAAGTGGCAAGCGCTCTCCAACCTGAGCATCACCGCGGGCGTACGCTGGGATTATCACGGCGGCATGACGGAGAAGTATGGCAACTTTTTCAACTTCGATCCGACCACGTATGACGTGACCGGCACGGATCCCGCGGTGGGCGGCAGTGGTTTCACGGTGATCAACGACGGCCTGGTGGTAGCAGGCAACAATCCAACGGCGCGCACGCCGGGAACCAGCGCCTCCACCCTCACCGGGCGACAGTGGGGCATCTCCCCACGTGTCGGCTTCGCCTGGTCACCCAAGCGGGACGGGGGCAAGTTCGTGATCAACGGTGGAGCGGGTATCTATTACGACCGCGGCGAACTGTTCGCCTATCTCTCCCCGCCGGCGGGTGGTGGAGTGGGTGGACCCTTCGGCGTGACGCAGGAGGCTCCGCTGGTGAGCGCCGTGACCGGCACCGGGACGTCGATCGCGAACCCTCTGGGTTCAGCTGCCCTGCTCACCAGCAGCACCACGCCTCCCGCGCCCAGCGAGAATCCTGCGGTCGAGACAACGGCGCTGCAGAATCAGCTCAACTACATGACGGGCAGCACCGCTGCGTTCGGCCTCAACTGCGGCGGCGTAGGCAACTTCGAAAATGAGTGCTCCGAGACCCCTCTATACATCGGATCCTATGACAAGAACAATGTTCTGCCCTATACGATGAACTACACGCTGAACATCCAGTGGCAGCCGAGGAATGATCTGGCGGTCACAATCGGCTACGCCGGCAATCTGGGCAGGCATTCAGTGATTCCACTTCCGTTCAATATGCCGCAAGTGGCGACCCCGGGCAGCCCGGCGATGATTCTCGGCAAGGATGCGCACTCCAGCGGAGAGATTTACAGCTACGGCTATGACGTGACAAACGGAAATACGAGCTGCGGAGCGTACGGTGACCCATGCCCTATCGCCTCTGAGCCATGGTCCACCTACGATGGCGGAAACTCCGACTTCCGCGCTCCTTACGTCGGCTACAGCCCCTACTCCGCGATGTACAAGACGGTGGGCAACTCCTCCTACAATGCGCTGAACACTCATCTGGAGAAGCGATTGTCGCATTCCTTCCAGGTCGGCGCCAGCTATACGTGGAGCCACGCGCTGGATGAACAGAGCGATATCGGCCTGTTCTTTACCGGAGACAATCCCAACGATCTGAAGCAGTCCTACGCATCGTCGGACTTCGACCGCACCCATGACTTCACTGCGAACTTCCAGGTTGTGCTTCCCAACGCCGCCCCGGAGCACTCGCGGATGGCGATTCTGACCAATGACTGGACCCTGACCGGCATGACCGTTCTGCAAAGCGGCGAGCCATACTCTCTCTACGAGTACAACGGAGCGGTGGCCAGCGCGCAGCTCGGCTACTTCCCCACCCTCATCAATCCAATCCTCTCGATTGCCGATCCCGCCAATCATCGCTCCGCCTTGACGGGCCGCTCCGGCCGGTACCGCGGCGTGGGCGGGGAGTATATGCCGGCGCTCGATCCCACTCAGATTGCGGTGGAGTACCTGGCGCCGGGCCAGGGCGGAGTCCCTCCAGCCTCCGCAGGCGCACCAACGGATCCAGTCGACGTCTATGAAACTGCCTTCGCTCCTGGAGATCAGCGCAACATCTTCCGCCAGGGAGCGCAGCGCAGCCTGGATCTCTCCCTGCGCAAGGAGTTTCATATCAAAGGAAGAGTCGATATGCTGTACTCCTTCAATGTCTATAACATCACCAACACCACCAGCATGGACGTACCGCAGGACTCGGCGACCATCGGGCAGCACGGCTCGTGTGCCAACGGCTATCTCACCGGCCCGCAAAATACCGGGGCCGCCTTTGACTGTGAGAACGGCTATGAAGACTACGGCTTGATCGTCACCAGCCAGGCGGACCAGGGATCGACGGTTACAGGAGCGGGTCCTGCCGGAGGCGGCTCCGCAGGGGACAACCTGTACGAGAAGCCCTACACGGGCGGCACTTCGGGCCGGGCTACCACAGTCCCCTTGACGCTTCCGTTGGGCGTCTACGGCTGCTCGGCCGCCACAGAGGTTACTCCCAGCGGTTGTGCGAACAACAACGCCCAGTTGGGCTCGGTGACGGGCACCATTGGCAGCCAGCGCATGATGTCCATGGACTTGCACATCACGTTCTAGCCCAACTTCCGCAGAAGCAGCTCCGGATGAAGTTTTTTGTTGGCGTTGGACGGAAGCTCCTCTTTGAAAAGAGGAACTTCCGTCTGCGCGTCGCGTTCTTTCCCTGACGCCCAGACGCTGGGGAAGGCCCGAGAGTGCCGAAGACGGGACTCGGTTCCAGGAGTGGCCTGGCAGGATCCGGATGCAAAGGTATCCAGCTAGGCACACGCCGCAGGCTACAGCGTTGACGGCGGGGACCGTCGCCACGAATCATGAAAGTTGGATGTTGAGCAAAGGGAGCCCATCGATGGCCGGCCTGCCGGATGGCCAGAGAGCAAGCATCTCCGCTCGCCGCCGGCCCATGAGGCGGGGTGAGCGGCCAAAGCCGGCCTTGGCCGGCTGGGCCGCTGCCGGCCTGCTGATGCTGCTCTCCAGTGGCTGCCATCACCGCCAGCAACAGCCCTACGCGCCGCCCCCCCCAACGCTGGGCAGCCAGCCGAGCAACGCTGCGCGCTCTGACCGGGCTCCGATTCCTGCACCCAAGGGGCGGCCGGAGTTTGTGGAGACCGGCATGGCCAGTTGGTACGCTCCCAGCGGACATCGCGCCGCCGACGGCTCCTACTACGATGGCGCCGGAATGACCGCGGCCCACAAGACTCTGCCGCTGGAGACCATCGTTCGGGTGACCAACCTTGCCAACAACAAGTCCGTGCTGGTGCGCATCACCGACCGCGGGCCTTTCGCGCACGGCCGTATCATCGACCTTTCCGAGAGAGCCGCCAAGAAGATCGATCTCTATCGCATGGGCGTGGCCAAGGTCCGGGTGGAGGCATACCTGAACACTTCGCCAAGAACTGTGTCCAGCTGGTGCGTACAAACCGGCGCCTTCCCCACCAGGAAGGATGCGCTCGACCTGAAGAGAGCGCTGCTGCGCCGCTACGCCGGATCCCAGGTCATCGAGTTCGCCGGAGCCACCGGCTACTGGGTGCGCATCCATCCGGCCCATCCCGGCCACGCCGAGGCGGTGGCGATCATGGAGTGGATCGGCCGGCCGTTCCCGCACGTTGTTCCCTATCTGGTTCGTTTGAATTAGGATGCCTGAGATGCGCTGGATGCATTCGAACCCGTCTTCTGCCCCTCTTTTCTCACTCCTTGTTCTGCTCTGCGCCCTTGTCTTGTTCCTGACCGGTTGCGCCGGCCAGACCAGGGCCGAGCACGCGGCCGATCTTGCAGCCAGACAGGAGTTGGCCGCGGCTCCGCGCCACGGCAACACTGCGCAGTATTCACTGGCTCCGGCGGAGTTGGCCAAGGCACAGCATCTCAGCAGCGTCGGCGAGTTGCTGCACTTTGGCGGGGAGGCCTGGGACATCCTGTGCCTTGTTCTTCTCCTCAGCTTCGGCGCCATCGCCTGGATGCGTGACAGATCCCTCCAGATCAGCTCCAACCGCTGGGCACAGGGCTACGCCTTTCTCTTCCTGTTCCTTCTGGCGACAACGTTGCTGGATCTCCCGCTGGATCTCTACGGTCACCACCTCTCACTGCGCTATGGCCTGTCGGTGCAGGGCTGGCCCAGTTGGTTCTGGGACCAGATCAAGGTCTTTGCGCTTGCTTGGGGAATTGGCGGTCTGCTGGTCATGCTCCTGTTTTGGATCATCCGCAAGCTGGAGCGGATGTGGTGGCTCGTCTTCTGGTGTGTCTCAATCCCAATTCTGTTCTTCGGCATCTTCGTGGCGCCTTACATGGAACCGATGTTCTTCCAGTACCAGCCACTGGAGAAGACCAACCCCGCTCTGGTCGCTCGTCTGGAACAAGTTGTGCGGAAGGGTCATATGAACATCCCCCCGCAACGGATGTTCCTGATGAAGGCCAGCGCCAAGCTCTCCACCCTTAACGCCGACGTGGAAGGCTTCGGAGCCAGCAAGCGAGTGGTGGTGTGGGACACCACCATCGCGCACATGACCCCGGATGAGATCGTCTTCGTCTTTGGCCATGAGTCCGGCCACTACGTTTTGCATCATATTCGCAACACCATCCTCTTTACCCTGGCCATCCTTCTGGCGACGTTCTATCTCGGCTATCTCTTTGTGCAGTGGTCCATCAAGAAGTTTGGTTCCAGATGGGGCGTGCATTCGCAGAACGACTGGGCAGCGCTGGCTGTTCTGCTGCTGGCCTTTTCCCTCTTTGGAACGTTGCTGGAGCCCATTGAAAACTCCTATAGCCGCAGGCATGAACACGCCGCCGACGTCTACGGGGAAGAGGCCATCCACGGCCTGGTCGCCGATCCCCAGACAACCGCCAGAAACGCCTTCGACGTCCTGGGCAAAACATCTCTCGCCGATCCCAACCCTAACCCGCTCTACGTTTTTTGGACCTACTCCCACCCCTCGATCGGGTATCGCGCTGCTTTCGCCCAAGCGTACAATCCCTGGGCGCCACCCCGGAAGCCCCGCTACTTCAAACGCTAAGAGCTTCGTGAAACAGCGCCGGCCCAACGCGCCAAACGCGGCAAAGGGAGAGTGCCGGCAGTGGTGCGCCATGGGCCGCGAAACCCTTGGCCAGAAACTTTGCCGTCCAATCAGCCCCTCACGGGTTCGAGCTTCGCAGACTCTTGATCACCTTCCCGCGGCTGGGTTTAAGATGCACCCATGGCTACCGACTTTGATTGCCTCTTCTGCAAGATCGCAAGTGGCGCCATCCCGGTGAAGCGTCTCTATGAGACCAGCGATGTACTGGCCTTTCCGGACATTCATCCACAAGCGCCTGTGCATATCCTGTTGATTCCCAAACAGCACTTCGGATCTCTGACGCACTGCACCGCCGGAGAGTCCCCTCTGCTGGGTCAGCTTCTCTCCGCAGCCTGCGTGGTGGCACAGCAGCAAGGCCTCAGCGTGCATCCCGGCGGCGGCGGCTTCCGGCTGGTGATCAACACCGGCCCGGACGGCGGCCAGAGCGTCGATCACCTGCATCTGCATCTGCTCGGCGGAAGAGAGATGGGATGGCCTCCCGGCTAGAGACCTCGCGCGGAGGCGGGCCTGCGGATTCCCGATCTTTCTGTGGCGCCGCAAAATCTCCGAGCGCCCTCCCGCAACCACGAGCTTGCAGGTCCGCGCCGGAAGATCTCTCCATACGAACGCCTGCTGATAAACCGCATCGATCTCGCTGCGAACTCTTCAGGCGAATTTTGAACACAGTGGTTACTAAATCGAACGAAGGTAATCCATCATTCGAGAACGAAGTAACCACAAAAATGTTGTAGAGTCACCTTGTTCCATTAGCGATCTCTAACACCTAAAGTGAGGCTTTAGGGGGAGTTAACTCGCGTGGTTCACTCGTTGCAACCTGCGTCATTGCTGGCCTTTCGTCAGTTTGCGCCCGCAGTTCGCATCATCGCCGTCGAACCTCTGCACGCGGAAGAGAAAGAGTTTTCCTATCACGAGCTGAAGGAAAAAAATTTCCTAGTCTGATCGATGGATCGCGTCCCGTTCTTCCGTGCAGAAAGGAAAAGATTTTCCTTCAAGCGACTCATCCTCACGACCCCGCGCGCAACGCGGAGGCCACAACACCGGAGGTTCTACTCTCATGGCCACCCATCCCAAGCAGACGATCCCCGCTCCTCTTCAAGATCTCCAGCCTCCTGACGGCCGATACTCCCCGGGCTCTCGGGAGAGAGCCGTTTTTGCCGGAGGATGTTTCTGGGGAGTGCAGTCCGTCTTTCAACGAGTGCGGGGAGTTGTCGAGACCACAGTTGGCTACTGCGGGGGCTCCGCGGCCACAGCCAACTACCGCGATGTTTGCAGCCAGCGGACCGGACACGCTGAGGCCATTGAGATCCTGTACGATCCCTCCGCGGTGAGTTACGGCACACTGTTGCGTGTCTTCTTCTCCGTAGTGCATGATCCCACGCAGCTCAATCGCCAGGGCGCGGATGTGGGCGCGAGCTATCGTTCCGCAATCTTCCACACCAGTGAGCAGCAGCGGGCGATCGCTCAAGCCTATGTGCAACAGCTCGATGCCGCACAGGTCTTTGCCGGGCCGATCGTTACCCAGATCGTTCCGCTCTCCGTCTTCTATCGCGGCGAAGAGTATCACCAGGACTACGCGATGAAGAATCCACACAATCCTTACATCCAGGTCTGTGACATCCCGAAGATCGAGGCATTGAAGACGCAGTTTCCCGATCTGTTTGTAGAGTACGAGCGATAGAGCATCTTCCCCTCCGGGCTTCGGCCGCGCGAACGGGCAGCCGGAGATGGAGGAACTCGCGAGATGTCCTATTTGCCGGCACTCAGGCGAGAGGCCAGCCGCTCCGGCAGGCCGGCCTCCCGGATCGCCGCCTGGGCCGCTGCGAGGTCGTAAGGAGTGCGGAAGAAGGTGACCTGTTCGTTGCTCTGGTCGTAGATGGCAAACGCCGCTCTCCAGTCGCCATCGCGCGGTTGCCCCACTCCGCCTGGATTGATCAGGTAGCGCGCGCCGCTCGGCACCGGGAGGGTGAACTGCTGCAACTGTTCCCTGGCATCCGATGGATATTCAGGATGGTCTTCTGACCAAAACTCGCCACGGCGGGAGAAAGCTCCCTGCAGGTGCGTATGGCCAAAGAATGCAAGCTCGAGCGGCATACGCTGCAGAGGAATCCAGGCATCTCGCATCGACGCGATGTACTGGTCCTCATGCAAAGGCGAGCCATGCGCGCAGAGCGCCCTGTTGCTTGCCTGAATCGGCCCCATGGGCAGAGCCCGCAGCCACTCCCGGTTCTCCGGGCGCAGATGCTGCCGGGTCCAGCCTGCGGCCAGAGCAGCCACTGGGTTGAATCCTTGCGAACTGCTCAGGCCGCAGCAGACACGATCATGGTTGCCGCGCACATGCAGGATGCGCTTGGCCTCGGTGGAACGAAGCAGGTCAATGACCTCATTGGGTCGCGCCCCGTAGCCCACCGCATCGCCAAGGTTCCAAAGCTCATCGAATCCTCGCCCGCTGCAACTCCGCGCGGCCTGGAGCACCGCCTCCAGGGCATGCAGATTGCCATGAATATCAGAGATTACCAGGGCGCGCATAGACTACCAGCCGGCCGAGCGGCCGTGAGTGCTCTTCTATAGGTGTACAACCGAACGCAGCCCCACAGGAGATCCACAACCTTTGACGTGCCTGCTGCAACCCTCCCCAGGGCGCGGCTCCATGCCGCGGAGGTACGCCCAGCCGCCATCCCGGCCGCCATTCAAGAAACCCTCTGCGAAGAGGCTGGGCGAATGATCGTCGCCAGCGGATGATCGCGAGCGGTGGTCATGGTGGGAGCGGAAGCCAGAAGCTGACGCGTGTACTCATGCCGGGGACGAGTCAACACCTGTTTCGTTCCGCCCTGCTCGACGATCTCTCCATGGCGCATCACGGCAATCCGGTCAGCAATCTGAGCGACCACGGCAAGATCGTGAGAGATGAAGAGCATGGAAAGATGATGCTCACGTTTGAGTCCTCGCAGCAGATCCAGAATCTGCGCCTGCACGGTGACATCCAGAGCTGTGGTCGGCTCATCGGCGATCAACAGGCGCGGTTTGTTGATCAGCGCCATGGCAATCATGATGCGCTGGCGCTGACCGCCGGAGAACTGATGCGGATAGTCGTCGATGCGCCGCTCGGGGTCGGCCAGCGCGACCTCACGCATCGCCTCCAGCACGCGCTCGCGAAGCTGCCGGCGAGTGATTCCGCCTCTGCCGAACAAGGATCTTCCCGGAGCATGGGCCTGCAGCGCCTCACCGATCTGCCGCCCGACCGTCATCACGGGATTGAGGGCCGTCATCGGCTCCTGAAAGATCATCGCGATCGACGCCCCACGATGCCGTCGCATGGCCTCCTCAGGGAGTTGCAGCAGATCGTCCGCGGCATCGGCGCTCAGCGCCAAGCGGACGCTGCCGCCGGCGGCCGCGCTCGGAGGCAACAGCCGGAGAAGCGCCAGCGCGGTAGCCGATTTTCCAGAGCCGGACTCGCCCACCAGCCCCAGGGTCTCCCCCGGCGCGATCCCAAAACACACCCCACGCACGGCTGGTTGCCCCGAGAAAGCGATGCCAAGATCCTGCACGGAAAGCAGTTGAGGAAACGAATCGTCCTGGGCCTCAAGACTCACCCTTCGAGCATAGCGGATCAAAGCCCGTCCCGGCGCCAATCCAGGACTGCCGGAGGCGCGGGCAAGAACATCATTGCTCCAGAAAAAAGGAGCTCCAGGAACTGATCTTCATCTCCCCATGAGCTCCCACGCTCCACAGCCGCCAGCGATAGCGCCCGTTCTGGGCGGCGAACTTGGCCATCGCCTGCATGCGCAGGGTTGGATTCTGATCCTCCACAAAGTAGAGACGCGACTCCGACCAACCCTGGCCCTCGCCCTTCTGCCACTCCACCACCTCCAGCCCCGCGCCGCCGCGATTCTGCCACTGCAGTTGCGGCATCTGGACCACGTCTTGCCCATCCATCGGCCCCAGCAGGGAGACCCCCTTCACTCCCCCCCGCTGTTCGGCCCAGGTGGGAGGATCGCTCACCATCAGCACCTGGCGCTCCTGGGTCTGTTCATACTGGGGAAGGTCCAACGTGAGTTGCAATACCTTCCAGGGTCCAGGCTTGGCCCCTCGTTGGGACTGGCGAAGCACCACCAAGGGATGCACGACACCAAAGATTCCCGGCGTAGAGATCAGCACGCGCAGCGCAATCGCCGCCAGGCTGCCATGCACGGAGGCTTGCTCCACCTGCACCTGCATCCCCCCGTTCACGCTCGCAGCGTCGCCGATCGTGGCCAGCAAACGCCGCTGCCCCTGGGAGCTGTTGCGGGCCATGCGCGGATCTGCAACGCTGCCCAGCGGCACTCCGTTTACCAGCCTTTCGATGGCCTTCCGGGCCACCGCCGCCGCTGCCGCCGCCGGGCCGGAGAGACTCTTCGCCACGCAACCCGGGCAGTCGGAAAAAGGCTCGCTCATCCACAAGGCGAAGGCCCGCGCCGTCTGCATGTGCGCCGCATCGGTCAAAATGGCAACCTCGGCGGCGCTCTCCGGATGGTTGAGGACGCCGTTGGGATAAAACACCGCGGGTTGCAGCGACACCAGTCCAAAGTTGCTGCCCATCCCTCCCCACCACGCTGCCGGCAAGGTTCCCACCAGCACATCTGGATACTCCTTGGCCCCTCTGGAACCGGTGAGCATCGACTGCAAGTCGCTGGGCGAGACGGCATAGAAACTCGTCTGCAGATCCGGATACGCCTGGCGCAATCTCTGCTCTATCCTTTCCTCCTCTGGACTGCTCGACATCTGCAGGGACTGACTGACACTGCTCAGCGCTGTTGCCTGATTCTGCGGTTCCGCGAAGCTGGAGGCGTTCTGGCCCACGTTGCTCGCCTCTGTGCCATAGCTTCCCGAGGTCTGTCCGTAGCCTGCGCTGTTCTGGCCATAGCTGCTGCTCTCCATGCCGTAGCTGCCGGCGTTACCCCCATAGCCGGCCTCGTTCTGGCCGAAGGTGCTGCTGTCCTGCTGTTTGTACCCGATGCCGTTCGGTGTGGCTGTGGTGGCATCCCGGTTGGCCGGAATGGACGGCACACTGATGCTGCTGCTGTCAGCATCCACCCCGAAGCCGGCTGCATTCTGGCCGAAGGTGGAGGCGTTCTGCCCGAAGTTCGCCACGCTATGTTCTGTGTAGTTCAACGGCGTGAAGTCGTTTAGCGCCGAAACCGCCTGAATCGCCATCTCCTGGGAGCGAACCGAGTTGCCGACGTACCATACGACCAAAGTCCCATGGCGCAGAGCATCCAGTGGATCGGCGGCGCTCTGGGCATGCAGGGCCGGACATGGCGCCGCACAAGAAAACAGCAGCGACGCCAGGATGACCTTTGCTTGGTGCTGCTCGCCGCCCACGGACACCTCCACGAGTTGGGGTCCTGTCAGGCTCCCCGGCCTGGCGGCCGGAAGATCCAAAACGCCCCAGCCATTGGCTCTCTCCTTGAAGATGGCGCTTCAGGCGGAGAGCCAACCGTTCTGACCCCGTCTTTAGAGTAATCTTCCTTCCCGCGGAATGCCGCATCTCTCATCCACAGTGAATCTCTTGGCAGACCGCGTGAGCGAGGAGTTTGTTGGAAGATGCGGCGAGGCAACCCACGAGGCGCCGCGGGGGTAGAGCGGCAGCAGTGGCACGCAATGGGTCAGGCGGCTTTTCTCCCGAGGCTCTGCTCTCCAACAAAATCCCGCGAACCCCAGACGGCCGATCCGGCCGCTCGCCGTCGGCAGCGAACCGAACTACACTGAACTCCAGGCATGACCCTTGACTTCGAGATCCTGATCGTTGGAGCTGGGCCCGCCGGCTGCGCCGCCGGCTATGACCTGGCCGGCGCCGGCAAACACGTCCTGCTGATGGACAAGAGCAGCTTTCCGCGTCACAAGCCCTGCGCCTGCGGGCTCACCCAGAAGACCCTGAAGGCGCTGCGCTACTCTGTGGACCCGGTGATTGAGCGCGTCTGCTCGGAGATCGTCCTGGAACCAGCGCGAAACGTAGAACCCGCCGGCAGCCCAGAGCAGGCAATGGTTCAGAAACCTGCGGACCAAACCGGGGCGGCCCTCCCGCCGGACGCCGGTTCTACCAGCCCGATCCGGCTGAGCAGATCCAGTCCCATCTGCGCCATGGCCGTCCGGGAACGTTTCGACGCCTTTTGCCTGCGGCAGACCCTGGCTTCAGCGCGCAACGGCGGAGCCATCTCTCTGCGCAAGATTCTCCGCATTGCCGCGCTGCGCGAAGGCCCGGAGTTCGTTGAGGTGGACGTCGAGAGCACACACGACCGGGAGACTCGCATCGATACCTTGCGCGCGCCCATCCTGATCGGCGCCGACGGAGCCAACGGCCAGACTCGCCGCCTGGCCGGCCAACACCTCTCCGCAGCCGGCCGGTCCATCACCGGCTTTGAGCAGGACGGCTTCGCTCTGGAAGCCACCGTTCCCTACAGCGCTCTGCCGGAGCCGTTGCCCGGCGGCAGGTCTCCCCAGGATCTGGTCTTTGACTTCGCTCCCCTGCGCGGCGGCTACGGCTGGCTCTTCCCCAAAGCCGACCACGTCAACATCGGCGTGGGCGCCTTCGCTTCAGCCCATGGCATCGGCAGCAAAACGCTGAAGCAGATCACCCGCGAGCTGCTGCGGAGCTACGCGCAACAGAAGCTGGGCGTGACCGCTCTGACCCACATCACCGGCCAGCAACTGGGAATGGGTGGCCACAACTATATCCCGCACGGCCGCGTCCTGCTCACCGGAGACGCCGCCGGCCTGGTGGATCCTCTCACCGGAGAAGGGATTCACTCCGCCATCGTCAGCGGGCAGGCCGCCGCCGCCGCCATCCTGGAGTTGCCTGAGGGAGAGCGATCCAGCGAGATCGCCGCAGCGTATGCTCGCCATCTCCGTCCCCTGCAACGGACCTTGGCTTTTTCGATGCGCGCCGCCCGGGCGTTCCACAGCCGGCCAGAGCGAGGCTTCAAGGCCATGCGCACCCCCTGGATGCGCTCCTTGATCCTGAAGACTTACGCAGAGGGCATTCCTTATACGCGGCTGCTCACAGCACTGGCCAAACTCACCACTTGAAGCGACGCAAGGTCCACATCTCCACCGGCCTCGCGGCGCGTCGCCTCTCCTGAGAACGACGCAACAGGATGCCCCTAACCCCCGAGATGCATGATCGGGGCCACCAGGCGCTGAATCGCCGGGGCCGCCTCTTCGGAGGGAGGGTGGTCCGGGGTTTGCAGCCACTCACGGGCGGCGCCATAGATCGCCCAGCTCGCCGCCGAGGCGATCAGCTCGGGGGAGTACCCGCCTTCCGGCGGGTGCTTGCGAATGCCATCCAGCAGCATGCCGCGGACCACGGAGATGATGGCCGACTCCATGTGAGGAGGCAGTTGATTGGCCTTGGGGCACTTTGAGCCCGCGCCCTGGCGCAGCGACTGGGTGAGAAAGTCGCAGACGCCAAGAACGATCCCCAGCAGCGCCATGTTGCAGGAGCCGTCGAAGGCCACCCCGCGTCCTTCGAGCAGGGCGTGAAAGCGGCCCGCGATCATGCACTCAAGCAGAGCAAATTTATCCGGATAGTGGGCATAGAACGTGGCGCGGTTCACCCCTGCGGCGTCGGTGATCTCCTGCACGGAGAGCGTGTCGAACTCGCGGCTCTGGAGAAGCTCGGCAAGCGCCTGCTGGAGGATCTGCCGCGTCCGGCGGACCCGGGGGTCCTGGCTCTCAGCAGCATCGGGCGTAGCCGTGCGCGGCTCGCCTGGAAAGGGAGAATCATCGGAGATGGCTGGCGGCAGCGCCATGGACGGCAGGTTACTCAAAGATATTTAACACCAATTGTTGACTAAACGACAAGTGTTGTGTTTTTGTTGAATCAACAACTGTTGTTTAGACATCAACTGTTGTAAAGGAGATTCATCATGGCAACCCTGCTTCATATCGATTCGAGCCCGATGGGGGCTTCGTCGGTCTCGCGGCACCTGTCCCGGACCTACGTGGAGAACTGGAAGAAGTCGCACCCGGGAGGAAGGGTAATCACCCGCGATCTGACTCGGAGCGGGCTGACGGCGATCACCGCCGAGTGGGTTGCGGCAGCCTATACGCCGGAGGAGGCGCGGAGCCCGGAGCAGGAGGCTCTGCTGGCCAAGTCCGATGAACTGCTCGCGGAGGTAGAGACGGCCGATGAGTTGGCCATTGGCGTCTCGATGCATAACTTCAATATTCCCAGCGTGCTCAAGCTCTGGATCGACCAAGTGGTGCGGGTCGGAAGGAGCTTTGCCTATGTAGACGGAGTACCGAAGGGGCTGCTCGAGGGCAAGAAGGCGACGCTTCTGGTGGCTACGGGCGGGAAGTATGGTCCCGGATCGGGGTTGGAGTCTCTGAACTTTATTGAGCCCTATCTGAAGACGTTGTTTGGGTTCATTGGAATCACGGACGTGGCCTTCCATACCGCCGGCGGCGCTTCGGCGCTGAACTACGGGGCGGACCGGGCAGAGTTTCTGCTGCCCCATGAGAAGGCGGTTGCAACTCTGGCCGCGGTACGGGTTTGAGCCACCGATGAAAAAGGCCATGGACAGGAGGACTCCGGAAGGGGCAAACTTCCTGACGGAAGCGGGCCAAGGAAATTTGCTGTCGAAAGGAGATGAAGTATGAAAGTTGCCTCTTTGATTGCGCGGTATCTCTTGGGCCTGATCTTTCTGATCTTCGGAGCCAATGGGTTTCTGCACTTCATTCCCATGCCTCCGCCTGCGGGAGTCGCAGGCCAGTACATGGGCGCGCTGTTTGTCTCCCACCTGCTGGTGGTCATCTTCCTGTTGCAGTTGCTGGGCGCGATCCTTTTGCTGGTGGGGCGCTACGTTCCGCTGGCGCTGGTGCTGCTGGGGCCGGTGATCGTCAACATCGTGCTCTTCCATGCCTTCATGGCTCCCAGCGGGCTCCCGCTGGCGACCCTGGTGGTGCTTCTGTGGCTGCTGACGGCCTGGAGTGTGCGAGAGTCCTTTGCCGGCATCTTCGCCAGGTAAGCACAGAGCCTGCCCACGGCAGATCGACCGGGCGGCGAAGCGTGAAAAATCGCCCTCACCGCGGCGCCTCCCTCCCAGGGGACGCCGCGGTTTGCAACGCTCACGGTTCGGTCCAGTTGCGCAGGAAACACCCGCGGCCCCTTGCGGCCGACAGATGCGGCAGGGCCGTGCTACCGCGGCTTTGAGCAACGTTGTGAACCGGCGACTGCTGCGATCACTTCTACTCTTTGGCCGCGACGATGACCGGCGAGTGCAGGCCGAGATCCGCAGTTTCGATCCGGGCAAAGCCCGCCTCGATCAACCACTGGGAGTACTCGGCCAGCGTATAGGTGGCGCCTTCGTCGGTATTGACCAGCATGTTCAGCGCGAACATCAGCGGAAAGAATGGCCCGGTGCGGTCATCGTTGGGGACCATGTCCAGGATGGCGACGCGGCCGCCGGGACGGAGCGCCCGATGCAGCCTAGCCAAGAGGTCGCGCGAGGAGCGCTCGCCCTCCGAGTGAACGATATTGCCCAGCAGCGCCAGATCGAATCGGCTCTCCCCCAGATCCACCTCCTTCAGGTCGCCGGAGAGAAAGTCATACTGGCTCTCGACGCCGTGCCGATGCAGGAACTGCCGAGTCAGCTCCAGCACCTTGGGAAAGTCCAGCGCGGTGACGCGAGCATGAGGGTTCGCCTCCGCCATGGCGATACCCCACACGCCGGAGCCGCACGCCACATCGAGCACCTGGAGGCCGCGGCCGGAGTTGCCTGCCTCGAGAGCTTGCGCCAGGCGGCGCGCCGGCTCGCGATGGGTGACGTGCAGGCCACGCACCAGGACGGGAAAGAACTCCTCGGCTATCTCCCGCCGGTTGACCGCCGCGGAGGGCCTGCCGGTGCGGACGCATTCGGTCAAGTCACTCCAGGCAGCCCACAGAGCCTCGTTCTCCAGCATATAGCCCAGGTAATCCGGGCTCTCGTGGACCAGGTACCGCTGGGAAGCGGGGGGAAGGATATAAGTTCCGTCTGTCTTGCCCAGCAGATCGAGCGGCACGAGCGCATCCAGCAACATTCGCATGCCGCGCTCCGACGCTCCGGCGGCGCTAGCGATGGCCGGCGCGGAGTTGTTCCCGGCGGCAATGTGTGAAAACACCCTAAGTTGCAGCGCCGCCATCAGGATGCGGGACGGCCCAAACGATAGGTGCAGTTGAAGGAACTTATCCGTATCCAGCGATTCATACTTTGTAGCTTGAACTGTCATGGTGAACTTCCTCCTCTTCTGAGTTGCCGGCCCGCGAGCGCCGGAGACCTCTTGAACGGCCACTGCAGTGCCTGCCGGCACAACGCGAGACCGGACCCACTCCCCCTGATGGCCCAATGCATCCTTTGCTGCGGTACTGCCGCTGCCTGGCGCTCACTCACCGCAGGGGAGGCCCATCCGCCAGACTGCTCTGTCCCGGGGAGCGACAACTCCGTCGACGGAGACGGCGCGGTCGGCAGGATGAAGATCCAACCCGAGTGCCGATCCTTACTCTTGAAGCACAACGGCTGAGACAACGGAGGTTCCTGCAGCAGCCGAGATCCATACTGCTCTGACGGCTTGCAGTATGCTTGCCTGCGGGAACCGCTGTCCGTCGCTATCGAAAGGCCCGCTCCCAGAACCCGTTGACGAAATGCGGCTAACCAGATCCTGCCCCGAGGGTTGCGCAATTCCGGTTCCCAAGGATCGAGCCTCACCCGGAAGATTCCGGATAGACGACGAGCCTGGCAAGGAACCAGAGACAAGCGATCCTTCCACGCCACGGCAGCTCCTGCCTGGAGTTGCCGCTTTGCTGTTGGGGGCCCTCTCTTCGGCGGCCAAGGCCAAAGTTAAGCCCTGAGACTCGCCGCGGATGATGGTCCCATCCCCGAAGAGATGACCGTATTTATATTGCGCCCGTCACAGGGACGTCAACACTCTGCGCGGCCTCGCCCTGGTTGGCAGAGGAGATTCTGTGCATGCCGTCGGGCTTCAGGCGAGGGCGCGGGTGGTATGGCGCCAGACCAGGCACAACAGGATGGCGGCGGAGGCGAGGGCGATCAGAAGTCCCCACCACAGGCCGGCGGCGCCCAGTTTCTCATGGAAGCCCAGCAGGATGCCCAGCGGCATGCCGATGCCCCAGTAACCTAGGAGCTGGATAAGGAAGGGCGTCCGGGTGTTGCCGGCGCCGCGCAGCGCCCCGGTAGCGGTGGTCTGCACGCCGTCAAAGAACTGGAAGCCGGCGGCGATCAGAAGTAAAGGAACGGCGGCGGCGATGACGCCTGGATTGGGG